>CAYXUZ010000019.1:24615-54596 GCA_964467705.1 uncultured Ardenticatenaceae bacterium
AAGAGGGTAAAGGTGGTGGTCAGCCCCAGGATGAAGGCCAGGGTGTTGGCGGCAATTTGGGAACGGCCGCTCTGGAAGGCAAAGGCAAAATAAGCGGTCAACACGGGTAATGTACAGGGCGAGAGGAAACTGAGCAGCCCGCCGCCAAAGGCCAGCACCGCCAACACAAAATACGGTTGCGTTTGCAGCCCAAATTGGATGCGGTCAGGGTCGTTGCTCTGGTTCAATGCGCCAAAGATAAGCAGGATGATCACGGCCGTGAGCACCCCAATCACCAATTTCTGCCCGCTCGACAGCGCCTGCCACCGTCCTGGTAAAGTTGTCGTCTTCTGCATACTGATTGCTCTCCGTCAAACAAAAATCTACCCGTTAGACACGCCGCCTGCCCGCTGTCTTACAAGTTGAGGTTGAGAGATTGAACAGACCGTTAAATTTGTCTTCTCAACTTAAACACTTCATCCGTCATTCCGACCGGAGTCTTCGGAGGGAGGAATCCTTTCCCTGTACAAGTGGCCGGGATTCCTCGGACGGAAGCCGTCCTCGGAATGACATGAGAAAGGTCAGATTGTATTGAATCTCCCAATCTCTAATCTCCACTCTCCTCTTCCAACAACTGCCCCATCAACTGCAAATCTTTCTGCAAATTGCGCTGGCGCACCGCCAGCGTCACAATATAACCGAGCGAAATCAGACCCATCACCGCATATCCCAACAGCAAATAATCATTAAACCGGTTGGGGTTGCCAATTTGCAGCCAGGGCAAAACAAACATCCATACAGCCGCCATCATCAACCTCCTTGTAAACGGGCCGCCACCCGCATTTTCAGCGTCGTCACCTGATCTTTCAACATTTGCAGCCGGATACGGTTCATGAGCCAGGCCAGATAAATGAGCGAAAAGGAAACCACATTGACCGTTAGCGTAATACCCATGCGCATCGAGGCCAGACCGGGGGCGATGTCCTGTAACCCTTGCTCCGCCCCTTGTGCCGACTCCAACGTGCCGCCAAACACCACCGGGTGAATGTCCCGCCAGATGCGGATGCTGACATAGGCCAGAATGATGGAAACAAAGGAAATAATGACATACACGGCCGCAAATCGCCCTCGTTTCTCCTCATCCTCAATCGCGCCGCGCAGCATGAAGTAAGCGGCATAGACCAGCCAGGCAATGGTAATCAGCGTCAGGCGCGGACTCCACTCCCACCAGGTATTCCAGGCCGGTTTGCCCCATACTGACCCGGCGGCCGTCGTCACTGTGAGGAAGACCAGCCCCACCTCTACAGACGAGAGGGCGATGGTGTCCCAGCGGCGCTGCGGCTTCCATAAATATAAAATACCGGCGACCAACGCCACAAAAAAGGCGATAGACCCCACCCAGGCCGTGCCCACGTGAAAATAAAAAATGCGCTGCACATTGCCCATCGAACGTTCCACCGGGGCATAAAAAAAGATAAAACCGATGCTCACCAGCAGTGCCAAAAAGGCCAGCACATTCAAAATGGTCACAGTCCGGTTCAAGCGTGTGATATTCATAAACCCTCTCTCATTTTCCCGGAAACTTTGAGTTTCCGGGAAAATCACTCACGACTCCACCAAAAACGGATACGCAAAAAAACCAACAGCCAGGATGGCCAGATCGTAAGCAGCAATCAACGAGATACTGCTGTTCACTGTGTCCACCTGTGGCTGCAAGGAAACAATTTCGGCGGTAGCAATGGCCGCGGGCAGGATCAGCGGCAGCACAATGGGTAATAACAAAATGGGCAGCAGCACCTCCCGCGAGCGGGTCTGCATGGTCATGGACGTAACCAGCACGCCAGCGGCTACATACCCAATGGTGCCCAGAAATAAAACCAGCAAGGCGGCCGGTTGCCAGAACGGCCGATTAAAGAAGATGGTAAAGATGAACACCAGAGCCACTTCCAGCAGCAGCGTAAAAATAGTGACGCTGATCACTTTTGCCAGATAGATGCCGCGCCGGTCAATGGGGGCGATCAGGATCGCGTCAATGGTCTGGTTTTCGCGTTCAATGGCCAGGGAGCGGTTCAGCCCCAATGTGCCGGCCAGGATGATGGTGGCCCACAGCAGGCCGGTGGAGACCTGGCGGGCGGCGTCCAGGTCGGTGCTCAGGGCAAAATTGAACATGACGACGACAACCAACGAGAACATGAGCATGACGCTCAAGGTCTGGCGGGTGTGCTGCTCGATGCGCAAATCTTTCCAGACAACGGCCCATACACCGGCCCAGAATGAAGAGGGCGCCGCCTGGGGTCGCACGGCCGTCATCTCCTGACTTTGCTCAGCCACTTGCCACCTGCCACTTGCTACTTGCCACCTCTTTCCGCCCTGTGTGTGTGGCATATAGCTCTAAAAATTCACTTGATGTCACGTCCTGACTGTTCAGGGAGGCGACAATTTTGCCCCGGTTGAGGATGGCGATGCGGTCACATAAATCCAGCCCGTGTACCAGGTCATGGGTGATGAGGAGGATAGTACGGCCGTGACCCTTTTCCCGCAACAATAACTCATCTAATAACTGCGCCGCATCCTGGTCTAAACCGGTGTATGGTTCATCCAACAACAGCACCTCTGGTTCATGCAGCGTGGCTCTGGCAATGGTCAGCCGCTGCATCATGCCCCGCGAAAAGGTACGCACCGGGTCGCGCTGCCGCGCCGCTAACCCCACCTGTTTCAGGGCGCGGCCAATACGCACTTCCGCGTCCGGCAGGCCGTACAAACGGGCGTAAAAGTGGAGATTTTCAACGGCCGTCAGGTCGCCATACAACAACGTCTGATGTGAAACCAGGCCAATGTACCGGCGCACCCGGTCGCCATGCTGTGGCAGCGCCCAGCCGCCAATCTTTACATCGCCGGTGGTTGGTTTGAGCAGGGTGGCGACAATGCGCATGAGCGTAGATTTACCTGCCCCATTGGGGCCAACCAACGTCACAAATTCGCCGGGGGCTACATGCAACTGCACCCCGCGCAATACGGGCGTGACGCCATAATTTTTGACCAACCCGGAAATTTGGATCATGCGCCTATTTTAGATTGTTACCGGGGGCGGGCAAGTGACATTCATCCAGCGTACAGTAGAGAATTGACACGGCCGTACCCCCCAGATATTGTCCGCGTTTCGATGTTGTGACACGGCCGTTTGCCCTCTATACTTCACAATATCGAACAACCATTTCCCAGCAAAAAGAGGTTTTTCATGCACATGGCAAAACGGCAATCACAAGGACCACAATTTGTAAAATATTTTGGGCCAGTTATTGATGCTCTGAAAGAGTTGGGAGGATCAGGTAGACCGGCTGAAGTCAGAGACAAGGTTGCAGAAAGGCTGTCTCTGTCTGAGGATGAGCAGAATCAAACCATCAGCAGCGGTCAGTCTCGATTTGACAATCAAGTCGCTTGGGCTCGCTTCTATTTGGTAAAAGCGGACCTCCTCGATTCATCGAAAAGGGGCGTTTGGAGTTTGACCGAGAAAGGGCGTAATACCTCGCTAAACCAAAAACAGGCGTTGGCAATCTTTAAAGAAGTACAGCAACAGTTCGGTGACCGTGACACAACTACACCTCAACCCGCATCAGATGACCTTGAAACTCCAGTTAATGAAGAAGAAGTTCCAACTCCAGATGAAAATGATCATCACACCGTTTTGTTGAATGTTCTGCGTGATTTGTCTCCGAATGGATTTGAACGTCTTTGCCAAAGACTGCTTCGAGAATCAGGCTTTGAACGTGTGACGGTAACGGGGCGAAGTGGGGACGGAGGAATTGACGGTATAGGCATTCTGCAAATGAATCCTTTTGTGAGTTTCAAGGTGCTGTTTCAGTGCAAAAGATACTCTGGGGCAGTCAGTTCTTCCCAAATTAGAGATTTTCGTGGCGCGATGATGGGGCGTGCAGATAAAGGTATCATCATGACAACAGGCACATTCACAGCCGATGCTAGTAAAGAAGCTGTGCGAGATGGGGTGCCGCCCATTGAGCTTGTTGACGGTGAAAAACTTATCGAGATGTTTGAATCGTTGGAACTTGGTCTTAAACCCAAGATAGCATATGTAGTGGACCATGCCTTTTTCGAGGAGTTCAAATAACCACAGGATAAATTTTGCCTAAGCCGGCGTTACACGGCCGTATCCCCCACAAACAGAGGTCGCCAATTGAACCAAAACAGCATCGAGACAGTTTTGCGTGAGATTGCTAGGGGGCAACGGCCGTCCACCTACCTCACCATACAATACGACGACTTACACGGCTTATGGGGTGGACTGCGTATCAGCATGTCGGGCGACGGCCGTTATGAAGTGCAACGCCAGGGGCGGGGAGAGCGGGAAGCCAGTATCGAACGTGGCCTGGTAAAGGAGGCAGACATTCGGGCTATCGCCAGTCTGCTGGTAGAAATACAAGCCTGGAAACAGATCACGCCAGACCGACCACCGCTCCCGGACGAAAGCCGGGCCACGCTAACAGTGCAGGTTGGCGAAACCCGCACGACCATTTGGGAATGGTATAACGAGATGGATAGGAACGACCGTCTCATACGCATACGGGACAGCCTGTTGGCTACGGCCGTTGCCGCCAACTCCAGGTAATGTGCAACCGACGGCCGTGACCCCACGTATAACCAGCGTGTTGACAAACCAGAGTCAAGCTCCCATACTTGTGGCAGGCAAGCAGTACAAGCCTCCCCAAACCATTCTTAACCGTTTTAAAGGAGTACACACTCCCATGAAGGATGACCTTCATAATTCATCCCTCATAATTCATAATTTCTTGTAGGAGGATGTTATGTCTGAAGCATTGGAACAAGTTGTAGACCGCGCCGTCAAAGACGCCAACTATCGCCAACTACTATTAAGCAACCCCGACGTTGCCCTGCAAGGGTACAACGTCACCGGTGAAGAGCGCCAACTCCTGGCCAATCTCACCGACGCCACCTTTGACGAATTCGCCGGTGGCCTCGGTGACCGCACCACCAAAGGCTTCTTGCCCGGCACCGGATAAATTAGATCAAGCAAGACAAGATGGTAATAAAGTCCAGGTTCTCGACCTGGGCTTTTTGTTTAATTGGCCTGCTCCCGCCGCCTTCTTGCCAGCGCCAATCGTTTCAGCAAATCATCCACCACCGGACGCCACCAGTTCAAATCTCTGGTTTCAACTATCCCCTTCGCCTCTTGTAAGAGATATTCTGCCTTTTCCAGATAACCTTCACTTAATTCCACCTGGCCCAATCCAATCAAAAGCCGCGCCCTTTCTTCAATATAACTATCCGGTTGACGTTCGACTATTTTTGCCACTTCCGCAAATTGGGCGCGTGCATCTTCCCAATGCTCCAACACGCTGCTGTATTCATACCCCCAAAACAGATAAGTCTCTGCCTGTAAACTGGGGTAATTCATACCTTTGAGCAGTTCAATAGCCTCTTCAAAATCTGAGAGCGCCTCTGGAAACCGGCCCGATCTGCACAAAGCAGCCGCCCGATTTGCCAACGCCATAACCAGCAAGTTACGGCCGCTCTCACGGCCAATGCGCACCGCCTCATTGAAACTCTCTATCGCCTCCTCATATTGCCCCAGCATAAACTGAACAAAACCGACATTGCTCACGGCCGTACCCAAATTGAGCGGTGTACTGAATTCCCGCGAAAGCCGCACACTGCGCTGCATCGCTTCCAGAGAAAGTTTGAGTTCTTTTTGCAAATAATAGGCATAACTTTGAGCCTCAAAGACCCGCGCCAACAAATAATTATTCTTTTCAGCAGAACAAATGCTTTCTGCTTCCTGAAAATGCCACAAAGCCGTCCGATGGTCGAGCAGAGAGCCAGCCGCCCAACCAGCCCAAATATGCGCTTTTGCCAATTGCTCCGGGGTGGCAGTGGTTGACAGTTCATCAAAAATATGAGCCGTCAGATTTTTAACTTCTTCCAACTGTCCCTGCCGATAGCTGATTTCCGCTTTCAAAACAGTAGCCTCAGCCAGAGCGTGATATGCTTCATTTGCCAGAGCCAATACCAACGCTTTTTCTGTGTCGGCAAACGCCGCGTTCAGATCACCCAATGACATCAGGACGTTCCCGCGCGCGAGATAAAGGTCAACGGCCGTGTCCCACCACCCCGCCTCGCCCAATGCCTGCAAATGGCGTTCCGCCTGCGAATACAGGTCAACGGCCTCCTGGTTGGCGAAGATGTCACGGGCGGCGTGGCCCGCCTTCAGGGCATATTCCAGCCCCTTTTCATCGTTGGCGGCACGGCCGTAATGGTAAGCCAGCGCCGGGTAGATAGGTGGCAAATTGTCGGCGTTTGCCTCAATCAGCCAGTCAGCAATCAGGGCGTGTAACATCTGGCGGCGACCAAAGGGCAGGCTCTCATACGCCACCTCATGGGTCATGGCGTGTTGGAACAGGTAAATCCAGGCCGGGTCCGCCTCCACCAACCGCGTCATCTCCGCCGATGACAAATTCGCCAGCATCTCCACCACCACCTGCGGCGACGGCTCGGCCGACAGCATTGTCAGTGGTTCGGCGGCAAACTGACGGCCAATCACCGAGGCCACTTGCAGCAAATCCCGTTCCGCCACCGGCAGCCGGTCCAGCCGGGCCAGCAACAGCCCGTGAATGGTGTCCGGCACCTGCACCTGGGCCAGCAGCGCCTCATTCACCTGCACACGGCCGTTTTGCCGCAACACGCCAATCCCCTGCAACATGCGCACCGCTTCTTCCAAAAAGAGCGGATTGACGGGACTGTCACGGCCGTCCCGATCCCGCAGCCCCAAATGTTGTTCCACCGCCGCCGGTAACTCGGACACGCCCACCAACTGGTTCAACATCTGCCGCGCCGGCTGCGCCGTCAATTCTGACAGCGCCACCGGAGTACAACACGGCCGTGCCAGCGTCGCCAGCGTCAAATGGGCATCAGCGCGGAAAGTGATCACCAGGAAGATGGGGGCGTTTTCCACGTGCATGGTCAGGTCATCCAGCAGCGCCAGACTGGCCTGGTCGGCCCAGTGCAGCCCTTCCAGCACCAACAACAACGGCCGTTGCTGCGCCTGCGCCCGGAAACAGCGCCGCACCAACGCAAAAAGCCGCGCCTGCCGCGCCTCCGCCGTCAACGCCGCCAGCGACGGTGATGGCGGCATGGGCAGCCCCAACGCCTCGCCCCACAACCCCACGTCGTCGCCTACATCCGGCAATAACGTTTGGGTGCGTTCGATGACGGTGGTGATTTGCACGGCCGTATCCATACCCGGCGTCAGTCCCAAAAACGCCTGCCACAAACTGCGCCACAGACTGTACGGTGTATCCGAGGTGTGCGGATAGGCTACGCCCAACAGCCCCAGGCCACCGCCATCCAGCCATCGTTGGGCGGCGACGGCCGTCAGGCGTGATTTGCCCACGCCGGTCGCGCCGGTCAGGGCCACCACCCCACCCTGCCCGGCCAATGCCCGGTGCATGGCCGTTTGCATTTGTTCCAGCTCAACCTCACGCCCCACCAACGGCCGTTCCCAACGATTGATGAACGCCTGCAATTGGGTGGCGGTCGCCCGTTCGCCAATGGGCACATGGGGCGTAATGGCGATTTGTTTGCCCTTCAACTGCACCATCGGTAATGTCTCAAACTCAAACCATTGGCGCAGGCGGGCAGCGGTAGCCTCATCCGTAAATATCTGCCCTGCGCCGCAAATTTGCATCAGCCGCGCCGACAGGTTGACCACATCCCCCACCACCGTATATTCCTGCTGCGCCGCCGACCCCACCGGCCCGGCAAACACTTTGCCGACAGCCAGCCCGATGCGCTGTCGGGCAATGAACGGGGGCTTTTCGCGCTGCAAGGCCAGGGCACAGCGCATCGCCTGGTCTGGCCCATCGGGGGCTACGGGCGCACCAAACATGATATGCAGTTGATTGCCTTTGTCGCCCGTCAAGACGCGGTTGACACGGCCGTTTTCCGCTCCAAACCGGGCCACCACCGCACACGCCCATTCGTAGTATGCCTGTAGCTGCTGTCCCATCACGGCCGTGTCTATGGCCGACGACTCATCCTCATCCCCGGCCAGATCAAACTGCACAAAGAGGCTGGTGACGGGGCGATGTTCGGCCAGATTGTCTGCGCCGCTGGTGAGCAGCCGCCGCGCTAATGCCCGGTGGACAAAGGCGGGGGCCACGGCCGCTAACCGGGCATAATCATCAGGAGATATGAGCGACCAGCGCAAAATAGGGGTAGCCGGGGGCAGCGTCCAATCTTCTGCCTGGACGGCTGTAAATTCGGCGGCGGTGGGCAGACCAGCTTGGCGCAGCACCGCCCGGCTAGCGATCACCTGCCCGGACTTGGCTTTCTTTTCGGCGGCGGCGGCTTCGTCTACGGCCGTGCCCGTCAGCACAAATTCCAGATTGTGTGTCGGGTCGCCCACCACCAACTCCTGACATGGCCCATACCCCACGCCAATCTTGATGGTCAATTCAAAAAAGGGTTGTTTGCCGGGCGGTCGGTTGGTGACAACCCGGTTAAAGCTGGTGAGCATCAGCCGCTGCATCATCTGGGCGCAGGCCAGGGCACGGTTGGCGGCCAGCCCATCCTCGTCTGGGAAGTAAACGGACATGGCATCCCCATAAAAGTGGCTGACCGCGCCACCCATCTGGTGAATCACGTCAATCATGGCCGTAAAGGTCATCAGCAAGACGCGGTTCAGTTCTTCCGCGCCGCGTGGCCCATCGGCCGCCAGTTCCTCGGACATGGCCGTGAAGCCGGAAATATCGGAAAAGAGGGCGGCGGCCGTCAACTGGCGCGGAACACCCGGTTCCGGCAGCCCACTATTTAACACACGTTTTGCCAGCGTCACCGGTAGATAGGCGGCCAGACGGCGGAGTTGTTCGGGGGTGAGGGGGGAACTGCGGGTGGTGTCCATGAAAACAGGGGATTGAGATATTGGGATATTGAGATATTGAAGGTAATACCCCCATATCTCAATATCTCTCTACTCCTCATCATAATCTGGAAAGTAACGGCCGTTCAAAAACCCCACTAGCTCTTCAGCTTCCGGGCGGGGCAGGCCAACGGCAAACAGAATGTAGAGGTTGCCATACTCAAAGGCGGGGCTATGTTGGGAATCGTCGTAATAGAACGGCCGTATGTATGGCCGATCATACGCCGTAGTGATGCCCAACAGGGAAACAGGGCGGCGAATGACCAGATGGTCTGCAAAGAGAAACAGGATTTCCCGGCCGGCCACATAAAACTGCCACTGCCGCCAGATGGTACGCCCCAGCCGGTAGAGCACAAACAGGAAGAGCAGCAGCAGCGCCGTAAAGGCAAAGGCAAAGCGCGCCCCGGAAAAGGCCATCTGCCAGGTGAAAATGAGGCCATAAACCACCATCGCCACCCAGGTGAGGAGCAAGATGGTGTAAATAGCCAGATACACCCATTTTCGTTTGAGGGGAACCACAATTTTGAGCCGCTCCGTATTTTCTTCCAACGTCACGCCGGGGATGTTCAATGTCAGCATGGGGTTATTTTAGCGCAGAATGGGTACGGCCGTCAGGGGAATTGGTGAACAGGTGAGCAAGTGAAGGGGTGAGTGGGTGAAGTGATGAGAACTGCACCGAGCAAAAGTGACCGTTGCGGGTAACTCCAGGGCAACATATCATATGGTTGAGAGTAGTAGGAAAAACAAATGGAAGAGTACAAGGAAGAACAGGTTCTAACAAGATATATCTGGAATCATTACCGACACTTAATGGCTCCTGAGGAATTGCAGCTTGGTAAAGCTATTATCGGTCTCGAAAAGGCGAATTCCGCTTCTGATCCAGATACCCAACAAAAAATGCGTGAGAAGTTTAGCGGTCAAGGCAATCTGCCAATAGAAACTCTCCTGAGTGACGGATTTGATAGCTATCGAGAATCTGTCGCAAGACGAATCCTATCCGAAAATGCCGAGAGTGTTTTCATAAATCGTTGTCCAAAATGCCATAAAATTGTAGGCACACCAAAAGCCAGACTTTGCAAATGGTGTGGGTACAACTGGTTTGATGAATCATCGCATCCCCACCAATTCCGCAATATGGAGTAGGAAATGAGTAATCGGACACATGTTTGTCTGAATTGTAAAAAGTTATATCGGCGTGATCAAAGTGTAGCGAGCATGGTTTGTCCGATTTGCCATGGACCATGTGAATATGTTCATTGGAAAATACGTGTCCCATCACCAAAAAGAAAGAGGCGCTGGTTGAAATTCTGGACAAAATACAAAGCAGAAAAAGAATTACTTGCTCAATTTCAAAATGATCCATCAATAATGGAAATCAAACTCGACATCCTCAATCAAAGGTGGGTAAGGCGAAGAGACCCCAAGATATAGCAAACAATCTATAATTTAGGAGGAGAAAATGAATCGAAAGAAATACCAAATTCAGTGGATGTGGTTGTTAATTACCCTTTGGACACTCATCTTTCTTGTACGGCCGTTACATGCTTGCGGTGGGCTGTTTTGCCGGAACAACCCGGTAGACCAGAACGCGGAGCGCATTATTTTTACCCAAAACGATGATGGCACAGTGACGGCCATCGTGCAAATTCAGTACACCGGTTTTGACGAGGACTTTAGCTGGATTTTGCCCCTGCCGGAGCCAATTGGAAACGAGGATATTGCTGTGCCGGAAACGGCCGTGACCGCCTTCACCGAACTGGAACTGGCGACCAACCCCGTCTTCATCCCCCCACCCGCGCCAGAGTGCGCCCAGGTGATGATGTCGGTGGATATGGCCGAGGGCGCGGCCCCGGCCGGGGTGGAAGTGTTTGCCGAAGGGGAAGTGGGGCCATATGGCTTTGTGGTGGTCGGTTCGGCCAACCCGGATGAACTGACAAACTGGCTCATTGACAATGGCTACCGCGTCACGCCAGAGATGGAGCCGTTGATTGATGTGTATGTGCAAGAAGGGTTTGTCTTTTTAGCCATGCGGCTGGCCCCCGAATTTGGTGTGCAAGATATTGCCCCCATCTCCATTACCTACCCGTCGGAAGCGCCGATGATCCCGCTGCGGCTCACGGCCGTTGCCGCCAACCCGGATATGGCCGTCATCACCTGGGTCTTTGCCGAGCAGCAAGCGGTGCCCGCCAATTACGGCCATTTTGAGATTGAGGATAGCGAAATCACCTTTTTCACTTTTGGCGGCACCAATTACCGGCAGTTGATGGGCGAAAAGGCCAACGAGATGAACGGGCAGGCATTCATTACCGAATATGCGGCCCCGACCACCGAGACGGCGTTTGTAGACCCGTTGTTGCAAGAGTTGAACGGCCGTCACAAATACCTCACCCGCCTCAATACCGTCATCTCCCCGGAAGAGATGACCGTTGACCCCGTCTTCAAATACGAAGACCGTCCCAACGTCTTCAATATCCATGACCTCTCCACAAGCCGGGGACAATATGACTGCGAGCGCGACGGCAGCGGTGGTTTTGTCTCTACCCTGTTTGGCAATGACCAGCCCGCCAGCACCGGCGGCAGCAGCAGCTTCGGTGGAGGCAGCTTTTTAGGCGGCCTGTTGGTGGGGATGTGCTGTCTGGCGCTATTGGGGCTGGTCATTGGCGGCGCATTCTGGATTGGTCGCCGTTCGCGGTAAGAAGTTTTACTAACACCCTCGCCCACTGTCATTCCGAACGCAGTCTTCGGAGTGAGGAATCTTTCTCCCGCACAAGTGGGAGAGATTCCTCGTCGAAGACTCCTCGGAATGACAATTTGAACTTCAGGTTATTTCTGTCACGAAGTAATTATCTAATTCTGCCAATTCTTGCTGCAAATTGGCTCGTGCCTGTGTTTCCAGGCGGGCAAAAAAGTAGTCAGTGTGGTAAAGGCGGGGTTTTTGCAAGAAATGGGTGAGGACTTGGCTACGGCCGTGCCGATACGCCTCCTCTGGCACATGGGCAAACTCCTGGCGGATGGCCTGGGCATAACGCCGGTAAGCGTTCGGCGGCCAGCCCAGTGTGGCAATATCAGCATCTTGAATCAGGGGAGCATCCGGGTGATCGGGCGCTGTGCCGTTTAACGCCGTCGCCATAATCAGTCGTTTCACCGAAACAATCAACACCTCATCCACCTGCCAGCTTTGCAACATGCGGCGGGCATAGTGGGCGCTTTGGGCTTCATTATCAAGCGCGCCGGGCACATAGACCACATCGTGGAACCAGATCGCCAGTTGCACGGCCGTCCAGTCCACCGCCTGCCCCGCCACCGCTTCCGCCGAGGTAAGCACCTGTTGAATATGGGTCAAATTGTGATAGGCCCGGTCCGCAGCCGCTTCGGATTCGCCCGCAGCCGTTTCATATTGCCCCACCAACTCCCAAAAATCCGCTTCGGCCGTTACCGCATTCACGCCGAGCCCCCGCAGCAGGGCAAACCAGCGATTATGCATCTCCAAAAGATCAGCTTTCTGCATCATCTCACCACCCCCAACTCAAACAGTTTATTGATGAATTTGGTAACAGAACTTTGTCACTCAGCCTTTGCTTGCTGTCACTCAGCCTTTGCTTGCTGTTACTCAGCCTTTGCTTGCCGTTACTCTGCCTTTGCTTGGCGTTACTCTGCCTTTGTTTGCTGTCACTCTGCCTCTGCTTGGTGTTACTCTGCCTTTGCTTGGTGTTACTCTGCCTTTGCTTGGTGTTACTCCAACTTTGCTTGGCGTTACTTTGCCTTTGCTTGCTGTTACTTTGTCTTTGCTTGCCTTCAAGCAGCCACAAAGTCACCCATCATGGACACGCCGCTCCATCCACACGCTGCCAGGTATTCACACTGGCTGTATTCGCATCGGTGGGCCACACGGCCGTTTCCACCGGATACAACACCTGGAACATCAGCCCATAGGTTGGCGACAATGACGGCATTTCGGCGGCCACGTTAATCTCTATCTCCGCCACCCACTGCACACCCGCCGCCTCGCCAGAAGCCGCATTCCAATTGGTGCTGGTGTAGGCCGTATTCCAGGTCAGCCCATCGGAATTACTGCCAATGCCCGCTTGCACGGCCGTTACCCCATCTCGCCGCACAATAAAAGCCCGATCCGCCGCATCCGGGTCGCCGCCATTGCCCAACACATCAAAATACGCCTGCACCGCATCATTAGCGTCATTCGTGGGGTCATTCACCAGGAACACCAGATACAGGTTAGGCCCATTGCGCCCCATAAACACCTGCGCCAACGCCCCCGGATTCCCCGCCGGGTTAAACTGCGCCAACGGCGCGCCCGGCCACTCCGCCGGGGTAAACACCCCATCAATCGCGGGCGGCGCAGGCAGGCAGCCCACAATCGGATTCGGCAGCGGCGTCTGGCTCGGCGTCGGCGTAATCGTCGGCGTGGCCGTTGCGGTGGGCGTGGACGAGGCCGTCGGCGTAGCCGACGCAGTGGGCGTGGCTGTAAAGGTAGCCAAAGGCGGCGGCGTATTCGTCCAGGTAGCGGTGGCCGCGGGCGGCGGCGTATTGGTAAAGGTGGGCGTTGGGCCAGTTGTCCCCGTCGCCGTCGGCGGCAAATCATCTGCCGGGTTCAACGGGTCTGTGCCCCGGTCAACCTCCTGCCCATCGCGTATGCCACCCCCATCCGTATCCGCCCGCTTGGGATCGGTGAGGAAGGTACGCACCTCGTCCCCATCGCTCAACAAATCACTATCCGTATCCCGATTCAACGGGTTGGTGCCCAATATCCGCACCTCTTCCCCATCACGCAGCCCATCGGCATCACTATCCGGGTTAAACGGGTCTGTGCCAATGAGCGCCTCTTCAAAATCCGGCAGCCCATCCGCATCCGAATCACCCTGCACCGTAGCCGTCATGGCCGCGGCCGTGCCAAAAGCATTCTGGGTAGATTGGGCCACGGCCGTTTGCGTGGCAAAACCCATCGTTGTGGCATCAATAGTCGGCGTCAGCGTCGGTTCACCGCCACCAAACAACACATCCCGATTCCAGATCAGCGCAAACAACAAAATCGCACAGGCAAACGTCACCAATAAAACCAACGCATAAATCAGATACGGCGGAATAGCAGACCCGGCAAAAGCCTCCCCCGTCAACACCTGCCGCCCACCGCCCGTACCGGCAATCTCCACCTCAAATGGATACAGTTCATTACTGCCAAACAGGCTGGCCTGTTCGGCCGTGACCTCTAATTCAATGTGCGCCGCCTGCCCCGCTTGCAGCCGAATGCGCCCCCGCTCCCCCTTAAACCGCAGCCCGCCCTGCCGGTCTCGCGCCACCACGCTAAACTCGCCGGTGGCATTGCCCACATTCTGCACCGTCACCGTCAAAATGTCCGGCATCCGCACCTGCTGTTTGCCCAATGACGCTTCAAAAGCCACAAACGAACCTAATACCAGCGAAGCCGAAGCGCCTACCTTCAAATCTGGGTGCTGCTGTGATACCAACTCCACGCGGAAACGTTGACGGCCGGTGGGTGTGCTGCGATGGCGCGGCGGCCGTACCGCAATACGAATAGAGACCGTCGCCCCCGCTGCCACCGTCACAAACTGACCGGGCGCAGCCACCCAATTGGCCGGAATCCCCTGCACCCGCAGGCTCACGCGGTCATCCACATCCCCTCGATTCACCACTTCCACCACCAACTCCGCCTGCTGGCCGGGGTCAACGGAAATCGAATCATTCGCCAGGAAAATAGCTAAAGGTTCCACCGGGTTCGCCACCGTCGCCGCAGCAGCTACTTGCGGCGGTACAGTGATCTGTTCGGCCGTACCGCCCATGATGGTGCGGGCTTCGGCCGGGTCTGGTTCATGCAAAGCCACTTCCGGCCCTTGCAGCGTCAGTTCATATGGCCCCACCCGCAAATGTGAACCGGGCAAAATGGGGGTAGGGTCATCCGGGCGCAGGCGGCGGTCGTTCAGATAGGTGCCGTTGATGCCACCCAGGTCTACCACTTCCCAGCCGAGCGCGGTCGCTTGCAAGCGGGCATGGTGGCGAGAAACACCCTCGGCCGGCAGCACAATTTCATTATCCGCCTGCCGCCCCATGGTGATGACCGCCTGGGAGAGCTGCACCACACTGCGTGGATGGCCGGGCGTCTCGATGATCAGTTCGTGGCCGGGCGGTGGGTCACTGACGCGCTCCAAAATGTCCATTTCGTTGCGTATCATCACCTGGGTAGGCGCGCCTTCCAGAGAAATAATGGCGCTGCGCAGGGCGTCGTTCATCTTGGCGCCGGTTTCGTAGCGGTCATCCGCGCTCTTGGCCAGGACGCGGGTGAGAATGTTGTCTATGATGGCGGGCACATCGGGGCGGTATTCACGGGCCGGTGGTGGCATGTCGCCGCGCTGGTGTGCGGCGAGCGCTTCGGCCAATGTCTGGAAGTTGAAGGGGAGGCGGTTGGTAAATAGTTCATACAGCACCACACCCAGGCCGTAGAGGTCGGAACGGCCGTCCAGCGTTTCCCCCGCGCACTGTTCCGGCGACATGTAAATGGGCGTGCCCAATGCCGTGCCACTCTGGGTCAATTCCGCCCCCTCCTGCAATTTCACCAATCCAAAATCGGTGAGCATGGCCCGGAAGGGTTGTTCGCCTGGTTCATCCGGGCGCGTCAACCGTTTGAGCATAATGTTGCCCGGCTTGATGTCCCGGTGGATGATGCCCCGCTGGTGGGCGTAGTCCAGCGCGTCAGCAATGTGCGCCCCAATTTGTAGGCTCTGCGCCAGCGGCAGATATTTGCCCATGCGCTGCAAGCGGCGCAGATGGTCGCGCAGGCTGCCGCCATTGACATACTCCATGGCTATAAACAGCCCGGACTCCGATTCGCCAAAATCGTACACGCGCACAACGGATGGATGATCCAGTTGCGCGGCCGTGCGTGCTTCTTGAATGAGTCGCTGCCGGAACTCCTCGTTGCGGGCAAAATGGGCATGCATCAGCTTGACGGCCACCTGGCGATCCAGGTTCACGTCATAAGCGCGATAAACGGTGCCCATGCCGCCATCTCCCAGCAGCGCCTCCAGCCGGTAGCGATTGTTGATGGTATGACCGATGAGACTGGCCATGTGGCCTCCATGCCAGTGAGCGGTGAGCGGTAAGCAGTAAGCGGCAAGTAGTTTATCCGCTCACGGCTTACTGCTTACTGCTTACTGCTCACTTCTCAATATTACTCTGGTTGTTTCCACAAACAGTTCAATTTCCGCGGGACCAATCCAGTAATGGGTGACGGCGCGGAAGTGGCGGGGGCCAATGTCCCCCAGCCAAATGTTGGCGCGCTGGCGGAGTTGGGTCAGGTAGTCAACGGCCGTAAGCGGCACTCCCTCATCCAGCGCAAAAAAGACCATGTTGGTCTTTACTGTATCGAGTTCTACATGAATGCCGGGAATCTCAGCTAACCCGGCGGCAAGTTGGCGGGCGTGGTGGTGGTCATCGGCCAGCCGCTCGATCATCTCATGTAGAGCGACGATACCGGCCGCCGCCAGTATACCCGCCTGGCGCATCCCACCGCCCACCACTTTGCGGGTGCGGCGGGCCTGGTGGATAAATTCGGCCGTGCCGCACAACACGGAACCGACCGGGGCGCACAACCCTTTGCTGAGGCAAAAGCTGACGCTGTCTACGTGTTGGGTGATGGCGGCGGCGTCCAGGTTTTGGGCGACGGCGGCATTAAAGAGCCGCGCCCCATCCATGTGGGTACGCAGTTGGTAGCGGGTGGCAATGGCCTGCACACCAGCAAAGTAATCGGGAGGGAGGGGATACCCGGCGCGGCTGCCGTAGCTGTTTTCGACGAGGATGAGGCGGGTACGGCCGTAGTGAGCATCATCCGGCGCAATCGTTTCCTCGATCTGGTTGAGGTTCATCCGGCCCATATGGTCAGTAGGCAAAGGACGAGGCATGATATTGCCCAGTGCCGCCATGCCACCGGCTTCATAGCAGAAGATGTGCGCGTCTTGCCCAATGATGGCTTCGTCACCGCGATTGGCGTGCGTAAGCACGGCCACCAGATTGCCCATGGTGCCACTGGCAACAAAGAGACCGGCTTCTTTGCCTGTTTTGGCGGCGGCTAATGCTTCCAGTTCGTTGATGGTGGGGTCTTCGCCGTATACATCATCACCTACTTGGGCGTGGGCCATGGCCTGGCGCATGGCCGGGGTGGGCCAACTAACGGTGTCAGAGCGGAAATCGAGGCGATCCATGCCGCAAGTTTACGTAATCTTGCGGAGTTTGCCAACTGGGGAGAATGGTGATCGGGTATTGGGAGGTGAAGAGGGGTGGGACGGCCGTTACCTGCTCAGGGCTAATCGTCCTGCCTCCGCATAAATCGGCTCTTGCGCAGCCATATCTAGCATCTGGCGAGCGTGTTCTTTTTGCTGACTCTCCAGGTACAACAGCCCAATGGTGAAGTAGGCGGCCGGCAATCGCAAGCCACCGTCAATCGCTTTTTTATAGGAGGTGATCGCGTCGGCGAGCTGGCCACGCGCTTCAAAATCCATGCCCTGCCCCAATGCGGCATCCCGTTCTAATTTGCTCAAGCCATTTTCGGCCGAAGCGTCGCTGTCATCTTCATCTCGGAAGATTTCTTCGGCCAGTTGTTCTTGTGCTGTCCGCCGCGCCAGGCTAACTGGATCAGCAGCCTTGATCTCCGGCTGACCTTGTTTGCTACGTTCCGCTTCAAAGATGGCAGCCATCTGGCGCACAGTTTCCGTCAGGCTGTCAGCTTCGGCTTGGGCTTCCTCAGAAATTTGGGTTTCAGCCGCGGCTGCCGCTTCCTCCTCTTCTTCGCGGAACGCGGCTTCACCGTGTTGGATCAGTTCTAGCGCTTTGAGCACATCATCATTGCCGGGGTCTAACCGCAGGGCGGCCTGTGCCATTTGCATGGCTTTTTTCGATTCACCCTGCATCTGCAAAATGCGGGCAATGGCCAGATATTCGCGCACGGCGTCACGCACTTTGTTTTGGCGTTGGAAAACCATCGCCAGCCGCCGGTGTGCTCCCAGCAAATTGGGGTCCAGGCGAATGGCGCGCTGCCAGTTGCCAATGGCATCATCCAGCTTGCGCTGCTTAAGCAAAATTTCGCCAATCGCCATGTAGGTACGGCCGGCTTCACTAAGCTGGCCTTGCCTTTCTTGAATATCGGCCACTTTCTTGAGATAAGTAATATCACCCTGGGAATAACGAGCGGCCAGTTTGAAACATTCCAGTGCCCGGTCAAGCTGTTTTAGCCCTAAACAAGCTTCACCCAACCCGGCATAGGGGGCCGGTTCTTGGGGGAACTCGGCAATAGCTACCCGAAATGCGCCAAAGGCTTCTTGCCAGCGTTGGGCATTATTGTAGGCTAAGCCGGTTCTCATTGCTTTTTGGTATTTGGTGCGATCTTTTGCCATAGTTACTGCGCCGTTTTGGCCGGTTTCTCAAAAACCCGGTTTCTGGATGTTCTCACTTCTTCACATATTGGCTTCCTCCCTTACGTATCGCACAACCATATAACAGGGCTGCCGGATACGCAAGCGGAATTGTACTAATTGCTTATGGGGTAATGCAAACAACGGCCGTGAAACAGCCAATGTGCGCCAGACAGGTGGGGAAACACGGCCGTAAGTAGTCATAATGTACTATGCCTTTTCCCCGATCTTTCACAACTTCTTGATTCATAAGCCCCATCTTAATGATATTATGTAATCATGGAACGCAGGTTTTATCAGATATGTTCTGCCTTTGACCCAAAATGGCAGGCACAACATTGAGGTAATTGAGGAAAAGAGCAATCATGACATCATTTTATCAATGGCTAACAAATCAAAAAGAACGAGATGACGTGGTGGGGGATTTTGCGTTCACAGTGGGTCAGTTGGAAGAGCCACAGGCAAACCGCAAAAAAATTAGTGGTCACATGTTATGGGCCACCTGGTTAGTTGACCACCGGGCCACTGATGAGGTGATTGAAGCGTTTAACCGGGCCTGGCGCGAATACCAGGAACATATGGGATTGATGGCTTGAGCCTCAGCCAATCACAAAACTGAACGATCAAACAGCGCGACTTTGCAGTCGCGCTGTTTTTTATTCTGTACTACGCGGACGATATTGCAGAGCTTCGGCCAGGTGTGCCGGTTCAATCACGGCCGTGCCGCCCAGGTCGGCGATCGTACGGGCCACTTTGAGTACACGATGATAAGCACGCGCACTCAGACTCATCTGAGACATGGCGCTTTTCATCAGTCGTTTGCCCGTCTCGTCAAGCTGGCAAATGTCACGTACCTCGCTTGGCCCCATCTCGGCATTGCAATGTAAACCGTTTGCCTGAAACCGTTCAGCCTGAATTTGCCGGGCATTTTCTACCCGCGTCCGAATGACGGCTGATGGTTCGCCGCGTGTGAGGCTGGTAAGCTTTTCAAACGGGACACGGGGCACATCCACATGCAGGTCAATGCGATCCATCAGGGGGCCGGAGATGCGCTTTTGGTAGCGAGTGATCATGGCATTGGAACAGGTGCAGGCGTGGGTGGAGTCGCCAAAGTATCCACACGGGCAGGGATTTTGGGCGGCAATGAGCATGAAATTGGCGGGGTAGGTAACGGTGCCGGAAGCGCGAGAAATAGATACTTCACGAGGCAGCCCCTCCAACGGCTGGCGCAACACTTCAATGAGTCTTTCGCCAAATTCGGGGAGTTCATCCAAAAAGAGGACCCCCCTATGGGCCAGGCTGATTTCGCCGGGGCGAGGCCAGGCGCCACCACCCACCAGACCGGCATAGCTGATAGTGTGGTGGGGGGCGCGAAACGGCCGTTCCCGGATCAAGGGTGTATCGGCCGGCAATAAACCGGCCACGCTGTAAATCTTGGTCACTTCCAGTGCTTCGTCTATGGACATACGCGGCAGAATGCCGGGCAACGATTTAGAAATGAGCGTTTTGCCCGCGCCGGGTGGCCCGGTCATAAGACAGTTGTGCCCGCCAGCCGCCGCTATTTCCATCGCTCGTTTAACGTGTTCTTGCCCCATGATGTCGGCAAAATCGGCCGCATAGAGGGGATCGCCGCCAAACACTTCTTTCAGGTCAACTGAAAAGGGGCTAATGGCACGCAGCCCGGTGAGATGACTCACCAATTCCTGTAAGTTTTGCACGGGGATGACTTCTACGTCATCGAGTAGGGCGGCTTCTTCCGCATCGGCAGCGGGGACATACACACGGCCGTAGCCCTCCTTCCGCGCCAGTGCCGTCATTGGCAAAATGCCTTTGGTGTGGCGGGTGGAACCATCCAGCGAGAGTTCGCCGAGGAACAACGCGCCCTCCAGCTTATCCGGCCAGATTTGTTGGGAAGCGGCTAAAATGCCCACCGCAATGGGCAGATCATACGCCGGGCCTTCTTTGCGCAAGTCGGCGGGGGCCAGATTGACGGTGATGCGTTTGTTGCCGGGGAATTCCAGACCGCTGTTTTTGATGGCGCTGTGAACCCGGTCGCGGCTTTCGCGCACGGCCGCATCCGGCAACCCCACCAGATTAAAAATGGGGCCACCGCGCAGCAGATCTACTTCCACTTCCACCAGTTCGGCTTCCAAACCGACAATGGCGCAGCTCATCACTTTAGCCAGCATAATTTACTTCTCTGGAGCAAGATGCTCGAAGTCGGACCACCGATTACCATCCACCGGCAATTCCAGAAAAAAGGTGCTGCCCCCGCCATTTTCACTCTCTACCCAAATTTTTCCCCCATGTGCTTCGGCTACCGAGTAAACCAAAGCCAGGCCCAGCCCCGAGCCTTCATACCCCTCAACATCTTTGCCTCGATAAAATGTCTCAAAAATATAAGGCTTATCGCCTTCGGCAATACCCTCCCCTCTGTCGCAGACCTTGATCAGAACGTGGTGGCTATCTCCAGAAACAATAACTTCTACCATGTCGTTTTCTGGCGAAAATTTGATGGCATTGTCTACCAGGTTGCTGACTGCCCGGCGCAATTGGGTGGCATTGCCTTCCACCATGTTTATATCGCCTTCAGCCGTCAATACCAACGCGACTCGCCGCGATAATGCCTGTATCTGAAATTCATCCACTACTTCGGTGACGATTTCCAATAAATCACACGGCCGTGATTCATATTCCAGACCGGTATTCACTTTTGCCAATTCCAATAACCCATCCACCAGCCCCATCATTTTTTCAGTCGCCTGCAAAATCTGGGTGGCAATTTGATCTTGCTCTTTGCTCAGGGTACCCGCATCATCCAGACCACGAACTAATTCACGGATTTGGGTCAGTGGGGCGCGCATATCATGGGACACAGTAGCCACAAAGTGGTCTTTGGCCTTGTCCAGGTCACGCAGGTGGGTAATGTCTTGCAAGATAAGAATACGGCCGTGACCAGGAATAGGCGCTACTCTTGGCAACCAGACAGAGCCATCGGGTAAAATCAGGTCTACGGCCGTTTCCACCAGTGGTTCCGTCAACAACGCCACCACTTCTGGTGGATGAATCACCTGCGCCACCGGATTACCAATCGCCTCCGCCGCCAGTTTAAGTCGTTTACGCGCTTCCTGATTCAGCAACAGCACACGCCCCCGCGCATCGGTAATCAGAATGGGACTGTTATTATGTTCCAATGTCGCTTCCAAATGCTGTTTGCGCGCCTCTGCCTCCTGAAAAAGCAATGCATTGGAAATAGCAATGGCCACCGCCGCAGCAATAGATAGCGCACGCTCCACATCCTGATCATCAAAATCACCATCTAGCTTATTCAAAAGCTCCATCACCCCCACCACTTGCCGCCGAAAAACCAGGGGTACGCACAACAAGGAACGAGTAACAAAACCCGTTAATTCATCTGCTTTGCGGAAATGCAAGGGATGAGTCGCCACATCATTCGAGAAAATCCATTTGCCTGTCCGCGCCACCGCTCCCGCAATTCCTTCATCTACCGGCAATTGCACATCATTCAAAATCTCCGAAGGGGTGCCCACATTCGCCAGCACTTGCAGCAACTTACCCGACTCATCAAGCCACCACAATGATGAGGCTTCAATGCGCCAACTATCATGTACCTGTTTAATTGTCAGGCGCACCACTTCCTCTAATTCCAGAGTGGAGGTGATGGTACGGGTAATCTCGCCCAGTACATTTAATTCCACCAACCGGCCGGCCAATGCCTGGTCGGCGGCCTGAAAAACCCGCGCATTTTCCAGGGCAATAGCCGCATAATCAGCCAGAAACGCCAGTAAAAATTCATCTTGTTTGCTAAATGAACGGAAAGCCTCCCGATTACTCACCCCCAGCACACCCAGCGTCAGACCACGCAGTTTAAGGGGGACAAATAAGGCAGCCCGTACATAATACTCATCATGCAACTTGATGCCCTGGCCTGAAGAACGTGATTGGCGCCACGGCCGTCCTGTCTGCAACACCTGTCCAATCTGCGAATCAGTCACCATAAGCCTATCTGGTTCTTTCTGTTCCCTTGCCCCGTTTTGCTGACCATAAGCCACCAGATACTCCCCACCCTCATCAAGTTTCCAAATGGTACTTTCCTCGGCCCCCGTCAACTGCGTGGCAGCCTCCAGTACCCGTTCCAATACCTGATCAACACTGAGCAAGGAAGCTATTGCCTTGCCAATGTTAAATAATGTTTCCATCTCATGTGTCTGCCGGCTCAGCTCCACTTTGGCGCGACGCAGTTGTTCAGCTAATTCCTCCTTATCGTGTAAAAGGCGCGGCTCCACCAACGCCCGGTCTATCGTTTCTGTAATTTCGTCAACCGTAAACGGCTTAATAATGTAATCTTTAGCCCCCAGACGAAAGGCGTCAATAGCGCTCTGCTCAGAACCATAACCGGTCATTAACACCACCGGTGTACTTAAGGACTCTTTTGCCATTTGTTGCAGTACATCTGTGCCCGTCATCTCTGGCAAATGCAAATCTAGTAACACCAAGTCAGGTTTTTTCTCCCGAATGAGCTGCAAACCCATTTGCCCATCATAGGCATGTAATGTCTGGTATCCAAAAACAGGCAGCATATATTCGGTCAGATGTTTGACGATTTCTCTACTGTCATCAATTATGAGAATGATTTCGCCGCTCATAAATCATTTGTTTGGAGATGGCACAAACAATACTTCCCACCCCCTCTCCGCTACTCCATTTATTTGTTGTCGGCAATATTGGCAAATTTAATATCTGTAAGAATCATTTGATTGACTTAGCCCTCTTTGCCAGGGGATTATAACATAAGCAGTTGATTAGAGGCACGGTCTTTGAATACCAGGCATTGAATCCTATAATTCTAGACACGCAGACTATCGTTTCACCTAAAGATGGAGCCTTAAAAAATGGAGAAGCAAATATGAATCGCATTATACGCGCACCTATTGGAACCAAACTGCACTGTAAAGGCTGGCTGCAAGAAGCCGCCTACCGTATGTTACAAAATAATCTTGACCCCGATGTGGCCGGTGATCCGCAAAACCTGATTGTGTATGGTGGGCGTGGCCGCGCGGCCCGCAATTGGGAGGCTTTTGATGCTATCCTGGCTTCTCTGCGAACCCTGGAAAACGATGAAACATTATTGGTGCAAAGTGGTAAGCCCGTGGCCGTTTTCCGTACCCATGCGGATGCGCCTCGTGTTCTGATCGCCAATTCCAATATGGTGCCCCATTGGGCTACCCAGGAAAATTTTGACAAGTGGGAAGCAGCGGGGCTGATGATGTATGGGCAGATGACGGCCGGCAGCTGGATTTATATTGGCACACAGGGTATTTTGCAAGGTACGTATGAGACGTTTGCGGAGGCGGCACGGCAAGCGGGCTGGCCTTCATTGCAAGGCAAATGGGTACTGACAGCCGGATTGGGCGAAATGGGTGGAGCGCAACCGTTAGCCATCGCCATGAATGGCGGCGTGGGGCTACTGGTGGAGGTGGATGAGTGGCGCGCAAACCGTCGCCTGGAACATCGCTACATTGATGAAGTGGCCGAGGATTATGCCGATGCACTTAAACGGGTAGAGCATTATGTTAGCAAAGGCCAGCCCCGTTCGATTGGGCTAATCGCCAATGCGGCCGATGTTTTCCCACGTTTGTTGGCCGAGGGGCGTATCCCGGATATGGTGACAGACCAGACATCATTGTCATTTACCGACGGCCGTGCCCTGCGCGATAGTAACCCCACCGAATTTGCTCGTTTGTCAGCCCAATCAATGGCAGTCCAGTGTGCGGCTATGGTGGAATTCAAAAAACAAGGGGCCATCGTTTTTGACTATGGAAACAATTTGCGACAGCGGGCTTTTGACGAAGGGGTGACGGAGGCATTTAGTTATCCAGGGTTTGTGCCAGCCTACATACGGCCGTTGTTCTGCGAAGGCAAAGGCCCCTTCCGTTGGGTGGCTCTCAGTGGTGACCCGGAAGATATTCACGTCACCGATCGCGCCATTCTGGAACTGTTCCCAGAAAACGAAGCCCTGCGCCGCTGGATCACAATGGCCCAGGAGAAGGTACACTTTCAGGGTTTACCTGCTCGCATTTGTTGGCTTGGATATGGCGAAAGAGACAAAGCCGGGCTGCTGTTTAATGACCTGGTTGCCAGCGGCGCGGTGAAAGCGCCCATCGTTATTGGCCGTGACCACCTGGATGCCGGTTCGGTAGCCAGCCCCAACCGGGAAACGGAAGGTATGCGTGATGGCTCCGACGCCATTGGCGATTGGCCCATCCTCAATGCTCTGATCAATACGGCAGCCGGTGCTACCTGGGTCAGTTTTCATCATGGCGGAGGGGTGGGTATTGGCTATAGCCTGCACGCTGGACAGGTGATTGTGGCCGACGGCACACCCGCAGCGGCAGTGCGGTTACAGCGCGTATTGACCGCTGATCCTGGCATGGGTGTGGTGCGCCATGTGGATGCCGGTTATCCAGAAGCTATCCAAACAGCCAGAGAACGCGGTGTGAAGATTCCCATGATGCCTTTCGCCTAAATAACTTTACGTAACGAAAAAAACATGCTATATTATGTTCACCTGTTATGTAAATGAATCAGTCGGTCAGTCAAGAAAGTTGGCACGGCCGTCGAAAATTAACGGAGGTCAATTATGGTGTCCCATCGAAAACTTTTCACCGTTCTCGTTCTTTTGTTATCCATCATGCTCATTCTATCTGCATGTGAAATGCCTATTCCCGGCAGTAGCGACCCCACCGCTACGCCGGATCCGAATGTAGGTGGCGGCGCCGATGGTACACCACAGCCAGAACCAGGTGGCGACCAGACTCAACCAACGCCACAGACCGGTGGAGAAACTCAGGCCACGCCTGAAAGCGGCGGTTCAACTGAGCCAACACCCACAACCGGGGGGCAAGTACAGCCCACTCCCGAAACAGGCGGTCAAACACAACCTACACCAGAATCTGGCGGACAGACACAACCAACTCCTGTGCCTACGCTTGTACCCACAGCAATCCCCCCCACTCCGGGTGGTGGTACAGGCGGTACGCCACCAACACAGGAAATTATCCACATCGTGCAGCCGGGTGAGAACTTATTCCGCATTGGTTTGCAATATGGGTATTCCTGGACTGTGTTAGCCCAATATAATGGCATTCCTAACCCCAATTTCATTGTGGTGGGGCAGGCAATACGTATCCCGGCGGCTGGCAGCACAGGGGGGAGTGGCGGTCAACCACCGGATGGTAACCACACTTACTACGTCGTGCAGCCGGGTGATAATTTGTTCCGCATTGGGTTGAAGTTTGGCATGAGTTGGATTTATATTGCCGAAGCGAACGGAATTGTTAACCCACACTACATCGTGACTGGGCAAGTGCTTAAAATACCTGTCGTTTCATAGAGATTCCTCAGGAATACAAATCACCGATAATCATCTCTGCCAGCACGATCACTTCATCTGCGCAGCCCCAAGAGAGGGTGAAACCTGCGCCGCCATGCCCGTAGTTGTGGATGACGGTGCAGGTTGGAGTCAGCATTTCGGCTTCGAGGCGCACTTCCGGCCGGCCGGGGCGCAGCCCGACGCGCTGTTCTAAAATAGCGACCTCGCCCAGGCGAGGTTCCAGTTGCAGGCAGTTTTGGCGAATGTGGACGGCCGTGCCCCCATCCACTTGTAAATTCCAATCCCCCTCCTGCGCCGTGCCGCCCAAAATGATGCCATCCTGCCGGGGAATGATGTAGGTCAACCCCCGGTCGCTGTGTTCATCAATCCAGGCGCGTAGACCAGTCACGGCCGTGACCCGCATAATCTGGCCGCGAATGGGGTACAGTGCTTCGTCACCCACCAGTTCCCGCGCTCCCAATCCGGTGCAGTTGACGATCAGGGGGTATTGGTCGGCAACGGCCGTCAGGTCAGTCACCTCTCGCTGTTCAATCACCCCACCCAATGTCTGAAACTGCGTCATCAAGTATTGCATGTAGATGGGTGTTTCAATCAAGGGCACTTCAGCCACGTAGCCATCTACAAAACCGGGTGGTAGTTCGGCAGCGACGGCACGGCGAAAATGGGGCACGGCCGACAACCACCAGGGGTCAGCCACCGGCCATTGGTATGGTTCCATCAAGGTGGTCAGCGAGATACCGGCAGCGGGCACGGCCGTGAGCCGCAAAAATTCCCGAAATGATGCCGCGCTCCAGGCCAGCACCCGATCTTCCGGGTACGCCCGGTACGGGTACCAGATGGCGGCGGCTACATTCGAGGTCGTCTGCGGCGGCAGTTCCCGCGCCACAATCCGCACCCGCCATCCCCGCTGCAACAACCGGATGCCGCAAGACAACCCGGACACACCGCAGCCGATAATTAGAACTTCGTTTTGATTCATGGGCTTTATGATTTGAGATTAGGAGATTGGGAGACTGAGAGATTAAGAGGCTGACAATCTCCCAGTCTCTCAATCTCTCTACTTCACCCCAATATACTTGTGCATCTGCACACTCAGCCGCCAGCCGCGCTGCTGTACCACCTCCAGGCAGAGGGCGGTGGCTTTGGGGTTAACACTGATCGGTTGCAGGCAAATGTGAACATCGGGTTTAAGGGCAAGCGTCAACAATTCATCTAATTCATCAATATCCTGTTGACGGCCGACCACGTGTTTGATTTCATTGGCAACCGCCAGCGCCGCCGGTTGCACGGTCTTACCGCCGGGCATATTGAGCTTGGGCGAGACGCATACCCAATCAAACCCCGCCCCCACATGCCCCACTTCCGTGCCGCTTGTTTCAATGGCCGCTTTCAGACCGATGTTGTGAATAGCGGTAACTAACGGCCGTAACCCATACTGTGCCGGTTCACCCCCTGTCACCAACACCCATTTCGGCCCCGGATGATGAGCCTGAATATGTTCGGCAACGGCCGTCGCCGACAAATAAACATAGCGCGAGTTTGCCCCCTGCGCCTCCGCCAGCGTCTCCACCTGATGCTGCGGCTCGAATTCCCAGGTTTCTTTGGTATCACACCAGGGGCAGCCAACGGCGCAGCCATGCAGCCGCAGCAGCACCATGGCCACGCCTGTCTGCACTCCTTCGCCCTGGACACAGGTGTACAGGTCGTTCACCGGGTAGAGAGTTTCGTTCATGGCCAGTACTCTGCCCAGGTACGCGGCGTTTCGCTAACGCGCACGGCCGTGACCTGCGGCCATTGCTCTTTGGCCCATTCGTATAAATGGCGGGCCAGGTTTTCGGCGGTGGTGGGAAAGGGCAATACATCGTTCAGATGGCGGTGATCCAGCGTCTCGTCCAGGTACCGTTTGAACGGTTTAAGCGCCAGATAATCCACCACAAACCCATATTCATCCAGCGTCCCAGACTGCAAAACCAGCTCCACCTCATAATTGTGCCCATGTAGCCGGGCGCATTGATGCTCTGGCGGCAGGCCATCCAACTGGTGGCTGGCGGAAAAGTGAAATTGTTTCTTAATTGTGTACATGCGGTTCGGGGCGTGATGCGTGATGCGTGAGATTGGTCACGCATCACGCATCACGATTATTAGCTCACATAAGGCAACGGGTCCACCGTTCCCACCTCGGCAAAAGCCTGCAATCGTTCGGCGCAGGTGGGGCAGCGGCCGCACGCCAACTCCTGCCCTTCGTAACAAGACCACGTCTGGCTATAATCCACACCCAATGCAAACCCCAGGCGCAAAATGTCTGCCTTGCTGTGCTGCACAAAGGGGGCATGAATGTGTACGGCCGTCTTGCGATTCAGGCCATACACCTCGTTCAGCGCCGCCAGGAATTGGGGCGTGGTATCCCAATAACCGTACATGTCATGCCGCTGCGCCCCGTAGAAAATGTCGCCCACGCCATTGGTTTCGGCGTAGGCGGCGGCCAGCGCCAGGAAGATCATGTTGCGGTTGGGCACGTAGGTGGCAGGCTGTGGGTCGCCCTGAACATCTTGCATCAGGGGCACGGCCGTAGCCGCATCCACCAGGGCGGAATGGGCAAACAACGGCCGTAACAACGCCAGGTCCAACACCAGATGTTGTTCACAGCCCGCCAGCTTTGCCTGCGCCTGGGCCAGCGCCACTTCCTTCTGGTGCTTCTGCCCGTAAATGAAGGTAATCACCGCCGGGTGAAGCCGTTCCTGTTTTACCAGATAATGCAGCAGCGTCACACTGTCCATACCGCCGCTGACGATCACCACTGAATCTACCATTTTTCCCTCCGTGTTTCGTAATCCGTGAGCCGTAACCCGTGAACGGACCTTTCGGATTACGGTTTACGATTTACGGATTACGAACTTCGGCAACGGCCGTCATCTGCAACCCACCCCGGATATTCTGATGCAGCGTCACCCGGCAGTAGTGCGGCTGTAGCTGGTCAAACAAATCCTGAGCAATGGTTGCTGCCAGCGATTCGCCAAAAATCGGCTCATCGCGGAACGTCCACAGGTACAGCTTCAGGCTCTTGCTCTCCACACACCATTGGTCAGGTGCGTACTCAATCTCCACCGTGTTAAAGTCTGGTTGGCCCGTCACCGGGCAAAAGCTGGTCAGCTCATCCGACGTAAACCGCACCAGCGTCACTTTGACCGGCGCGGGAAACCGGTCCATTTCCTTGCTCGGTTCGTTCATCGGCCGGCCGAGTTTTGTAAAGTCATATTCCATCAAGCACTCTCCTTAACCTGATAAGGTGACAGGGTGAAAGGGTGACAAAAACAGCTTGTCACTTTGTCAAATGTCACCTTGTCATCTGTATTTTATTGTTCGCGTATCGCGGTATGGCCTGTTTTGCCGCGGTTTTGTTTAGCCGGGTATTCAGTCCTCAGGCAAGAACCTTTTCCGCCACCGGCAGTTAAAGAAGTATAGCAGTAAGCAGTAAGCAGTAAACAGTCAAGAATAATCGCTCACAGAACTCTACTACTCACCGCCCACCGCCCACCGCCCACCGCTCACCGCTCACTGCTCACCGCAAAACCACTTCCGTCCACGCCTCAATCCAGGCATCGCGGTTGGCGTCAATATCGGCCGGAGGCAGGGTGGCGGGTTGTTCTGGTATTTGTGCCCATTCGACAAAGGCGGTCGGCAAGGCGGCGTTTTCGTTGGCCGGAAAGACAAACATATTAAGGGGGATGTCTTCCTGAAAAGGCTGGCTGAGCATGTAATCCACAAACGCTTCGGCCAATTCGCGGTCTTGTGTGCCCTGGAGGATGCCCACAAATTCAACTTGACGGAAACAGGCCCCCTCCCCTACCACGCTGGCGGTGGGCGCTTCGGCGACGGGTGGATCGGCGTAAATGAATTCGGCCGGGGGGCTGCTGGCATAGGAAACAACCAACGGCCGTTCGCCGCCAGCGCGGGTGAAGTAACCGTAATAGGCATCATCCCAGCTATTGGTGATCAAGACACCGTTTGCGCGTAAATCGGCCCAATAATCGAGATAGGAATAGTCACCGGTTTCGCCAAATTGGGCGATGGTGGCCAGCAGGAAGGCCAGGCCGGGGCTGGATGTGGCCGGATTTTGGGCCACCAGCAACCCTTCATAGGCGGGGTCGGTAAGATCGGCCAGGGTTTGAGGTGGTTCCAGTCCTTTTTCAGCAAACCAGGC
>CAYXUZ010000020.1:0-1987 GCA_964467705.1 uncultured Ardenticatenaceae bacterium
CCTCCGTCAACTCCAACCGCGCTAACTGAGCAATTTTCTCTACATCATCCCGCGTTAAAGACATGACTTCTCTCTCAAAACCAAATTCGATCACCGTTCACCGATTACGGATTACGGCTCACGGTTCACCCCACCACCGCCTTCTCCTCCCGCCGCTTCTTCGCCGCCTCCTGCATCTTCTCAAACTCCTCATCCGTCCACAGGTGTTCCGGGGCCGTCAGGCGGTCAATGTAGAGGATGCCATTCAGGTGATCAATCTCGTGTTGGAAGATACGCGCCGTCCAACCGTTGAGTTTGAGCTTCACTTTCTTGCCATAGCGATCTTGTGCCCGCACCCGCACCACCTCATGCCGCTCCACCTCACCCACATAACCAGGAATCGAGAGGCAGCCTTCCACCCCATCCACCACTTCCCGCGACTGCCACACAATCTCCGGGTTGGCGATCACAAACACCTCGCGGGAATTCGGTATCTCATTGCCCTGGTCGTCCTCTTTGGGCAGCGTTTCAATGACAGCCAACTGCATCGGCAGCCCAATTTGGGGGGCCGCCAACCCCACGCCGTTGCTCTCCCGCATGGTTTCCACCATGTTGTCAATCAGCGTTTGCAGTTCGTCATCAAATTTAGTAACCGGTCTGGTTTTCTGGCGCAAAATCGGCGCCGGGAGTTTTACAACGTCTAATAATGCCATAATGGAGGATTTTATCTTGTTTGAGGAAGGCGGGCACTTTTTCCTAAGCCGTGAGCCGTTAGCCGTAATCCGAAAAACGGATCACGGATTACGAATGACGGATTACGTTTTTGTCCCTCGCAATCGGTAAATCTGCTCCAACGTCTGGCGGCCTTTCACACGAATGGGTTCCAACGGTTCGGCTTCTACCCAATCTTTCACCAGTTCATATGTGGTGCTGCTGAGTAACACTTCGTCGCCGCCCGCGTTTTCCTGCACGCGCTTGGCCAGGTTCACGGCGTCGCCAATGGCCGAGTAATCTTTGCGCAGGCTGCTGCCCACATTGCCCACCACCGCTTCGCCGGTATGCACGCCCACACCAAAATGCAGGCGGCGGTCTTCCGGTATCTCCGCCAGGTAAGCGCGCATATTTTCCTGAATCATCAACGCCGTACGCACGGCACGTTCAGCGTGGCGACGCTGCGGGTTAAGGGGGGTGTTATAGAGCGCCATCACCGCATCACCCATAAATTTGTCGGTCAGCCCTTCAAAGTTATCAATGGCGCGGACAAAGATGGTGAAGTAGCCATTCATAATCTGGATCAGCTTTTCCGGGTCTACGTGCTCGCTGAAAGTGCTGTAACCACGCACATCGGCAAAGAGGACACTCATAATGCGGTGCTGCGGCCGTTGCGCCGCGTCCAAGTCCCGAATCTGATCTACTAGCGCCGGTGGTAAATAACGGCGCACACTTTCCAGGTTTTTCTTTTCGGTGACATCGTTCAGCACCATGGCCACACCCAGCGTTTCCTGTTCATAATCGCGCAGTGGGGTCAGGGTCAGGTTCAGGGTGGTGATGCCGGGGCGGCGGCTGATGACCAGGTCTACTTCGGTGTTTTGCACACCGCCTTTGTGGCGCACATCTTCTACCAGGGGTTCTACCGGCAGGTTTAATGTTTCCAGCGCCGTCTGGTAAGTCTGGTGCATGATGGCGTTTTGCGGATAACCCAAAATGCGTTCGGCAGCGCGGTTATAGAGGGCAATGCGCTCTTCTTCATCAATGGTGATGACGCCGCTGGTGATGGAGGCGAAGACATTGTCCATCAGGTCGCGCATTTCGGTGATTTCGGTCAGATGGTTGCGGATTTGTTGGAAGAGGCGGGCGTTTTCAATGGCTACGGCCGCCTGGTTGGCAAAGGAGGCCAGTAAATCGCGGTCGGTATCACCAAAAACGCCTGCCTGTACCCGGTTGTCGGCGAAGATGACGCCAATGATCATATCCTTGATTTTCAGGGGCACACAAAGGATGGAGCGCA
>CAYXUZ010000020.1:2022-35366 GCA_964467705.1 uncultured Ardenticatenaceae bacterium
CTGATAATACTCTCCTGAGCGGCGAAGCGGCTGTCTGACATGGCGTTCATGGTGACGATGGGTTCGCCCGATTCGGCCACGGCACGTACGATGCTGCGGCTGAAATCGAAGGAGGATTTTTCCAGCGTTTCCCGATCCATGTTGCGGTACACACGCACATCCAATTCGCCCGTGTCTTCACTCTTAAGCAACAAAATGGAGCGTTCCGCTTTGGTAAGGTCAATAATAGCATCCATTACGACCACCAGAACCTGATCCAGATCGAGGGAGGAGTTGATCATGGCGCCTACATCTTGCAGGGCGCGCAGTTGTTCGCGCTCTTTTTCCTGGGCTTTGACGCGCCGTTCTAAATCTTCAACCGTGCGACGCAAAATAACAAGCTGCCGGGTAATTTCATCGCTGGAGCGGGCGATAACGGGATGGGCAACATCGGGGCGGGTAGTGATAATGGTTTGCTGCTGCTGGTTTACGGCCGTGCCCAGGTTATCAATCAGTTTGCGCAAGTCGTTGAGATTTGTGTGTATCTGGGTTGTTGATGGATCTTCCACCGGGTTTTTCCTACGAAATTATGAATGATGAAGGATGAAATATGAAGTCTAACCAGGATTTGGTTCAATTTGCCAGAGACAGGCGCACTACGATCCCCTGACGCGGTTATTATAACAGTTTTGACGCTGTTGGTTACATTTTGGCTAAATGTGGGGAAGAGGGTGTTTTAGTGTTTTGGTGTTTTAGTGCTTTTGTGATTGTGTGAACACAAAAGCACCAAAACACTAAAGCACTCGTTTTTTGCGTTTGCTTTTTTGCTGCCAGCGGTGGAGGCGGGCGGCGATACTCTTTTTGAGGAGTAACGGCCGTAACTCTTTCCAATAGGGTAGCGGATCAAACCCTTCTTCGTAGGTGCGCATCCGGCTGAACTGTTTGAGCACAAACTGGCGGGTGAGGGTGCGGATGGCATCTTTACCTTCCGGCACGGCCGTTGTCAGCAAATCGGCACGTTCATACGGGGTATAATCGGGCCTTTGCGGCACTCCCAGCCAGCGCGCCCAACTGCCCAGCCGCCTATAGCTGCGATCCACATCCATCTCCACACGCCGATTCATCGTATTGGCTGCCCACGACAACCCCACAGCGACCAACACAACGAGCACCGCACCCAATGCCTGCCACAACGGGAACGATTGAGTCAGCGAACCTGTAGCCTGAGCGCCTCTATCCTCACCAGCAATCAAATCTTCAGGGTCTTCAGGCTCCAACAAATCTTCTGGCGGGATGCTGGCGTTCTGACGGGCATCGTTAAAGCCAAACGCCCCCAGAGGATCCCCGCCCTCGCCGCTTGTTTGTTCGGGACGGGTAATCACCGGAATTGAAGCCGTTGGCTCAAACTGAATCCACCCATAAGAGGGGAAATAGACTTCTACCCAGGTATGTGCATTGCTGGCACGCACCCGGTAAACATGCGATTCTTCATCATAAGTGCCCTGCGCGTACCCGCTGACGACCCGTGTGGGCACCCCTTGTGAACGCAACATCACCGCCATGGCCGAAGCATAATAGTTGCAATACCCCTCCTTGCTGACAAACAAGGTGTAATGCACCGGGTCTACGTTATCCGGCGGTGCTTCAATCTGATCGTTGTAGGTAATGCTTTCACGCAAGTAATTTTGCACAGCGATGGCTTTGTCATATGGATTGTCGTAAGAGGCCGTTAGTTCTTCGGCCAACGCCAGAGTCTCTGGCGAAATAGTGTCAGGCAATTGTAGATAGGTATCATTGATCCAGGCCGGATAAGCAGTGGATGCGTCACGCAGGCTGGTAGCGTCAGCCAATGACAGGCGTGACACCACCTGGTAATTGTCCCCTTGCTGCAAAATGTATTTGGCGCGGACGGCACTGACCAGTTTGTCACCACTGGCATCTTCGCGGGCACTCACCAGTAAGGGGCGGTCAGCACTAATAATTTCCGGTGCGCCGTAGATAAAGCTAGAACTGGGGAAATAAGAGTATACCGTCTGGGTTATCGTCTCACGGGCACGGGTGAAAGGGATATCCAGTGCGCCCTCATCGGTGAAATGTTCATAGACCAGATCGTTGGCTTTGTGCCATGTTTCGTCTTCGTAGCTGTCATAGACAATGGCTTGCCAGTAGACATAAGGTAATTCCTGAGGCACCACAATATCCATGACCGGAGTATTGCCCACCGTGCGCGGGCCACCTAAAACTAAAGAGTCCTGGTAAGGATCGGCCGTATTCACGCCGTAAGTGCGTAGCGCGGAAAACATGCGCGTCCAGTTGTCTTGAAATTCGCGCCAGGGGCCACGTGTGCCCCCCAGAGCATCACTGACGGCCGCATTCGCGGACAGGGGGGGCAAGCCCCAGGCCAGAATGAGAGCGATGGCCGCCGCAATGAGACCGGAGCGGGCAAAGGCGAACCAGATGGAATTTTCGTAACGCACGGCGCTGGAACGCCAGCCTCTTTCCTGCTCCACCAGGTAGGTACGGGCTACAAACAGAGCGGCCAACAAAGCGTACAAACCCAGGTAGTAAGGCAACGGCCGTGGCCCGGCATAATAATAAACCACGCTCAACAGCACCAGCCCCATGGGGATGATGGCCCGCCACACATGCGGGAAGCGGAAGGTGTACCAGGCGGCCGTATAACCAAGCAGCCAGAAGATGACGGCCGTTTGAAAGACAAAAATCAACCCATCCCGGCTGGTCCCCCCATCAACTAGCTTGCCAAACCAGGCAAACTGGCGGGCAATCATGCCATCTTCCGGGTGAATAATGCGTTCCCGCCAGGCCATGCCCACAAAACTATCTGTCGTCCCCACAAAATAGAAGATGATGAACGTCCCATACAAAAAGGCAAATAGATGCGCCGTATTGGGAGAAAAACGACTTTTGGCTAACAGAGTACCAGCTAAAATGGCGGCTGTACCCACCAAAGGAACAATATGCAGGCCACTAATCAAATCCGCCTGCTGAATGGCAAAAGCGGTAATAAACATCATGGCCCACAATAAAAAAAGTGTAGACCATCCTTCTTCCAGTCTGGGGCGTGCGTGCATCAATTACCTCGTCTTTTTAACGCAAAGGGGCAAAGAAGTAAAAGAGAAAAACAGCTTCCTTTGCGCACCTTTACCATAGAGAATTCACTTTATTTTACGCGCCATGAACGGATTATAATGACGGCCGTACCCCCTAACCACCAACCATCCCCACGATTTATATGCACTTAATGTACTGATAGGTGATACGTGAGATTTTGCCCGTCACGTATCACGCATCACCCCCTTTCTCATCGGCTTCTGAACCGTGTTCCCCCTTCGCCACTGCCGCCACAACCACACGGCCACTAGAAACCCGCCGGCAACCAATGGCAGGGCAATAAAAAGGGGATTGGTAGACGGCCGTACCGCCACCACAAATGTCAACTCCTCCGTTATACCCTGGCAGGTCGCCGTCACCGTAAACTGATACTCCCCGGCTGGCTGCGTCGCTAAATCCGCTTCATAAAACAGCCGGTTTACCGATTGCTCTGCCGTCGCCGGAGCCGCCGCTACCTGGGTGCCACTGGCAGCATCCATTACTTCCACCAGCACCATACCATCCAAAACAGGCGCGCCATCGACCGCCTCCGCCAGCCCCACCGTAACGTGCAATGTTTTGTTGGCGCGCGGCGTAGCCGGCGCTAACCAGACCGATACCAGACAGTCGCCCACCGGCGCATTGGCAATTTGCAGCGCCCCCCCACCATGCGCCCACACCAGGCTGGCTGGCGACCACATAACCACCAGTAAGGTGAGGGCAAAAATTAACACTAGCAAACGCCGTTCACTGAAACAAGATGCCATCAAAAACCTTCGCGTTCCTTCGCGTCCTTCGCGGATCGCCCTTGCAAACTACGCCGCACAAAAATGAGATACCCCCCGCCCAAAATGAGCGTGAACAATATCCATTGCAGGGCATAACTCAGATGTGGTCCTTCGGAAAGGTCAACTTCCGGCAGTTCACGCAGCGGAGGAGTCGTATTTCCTTCCAGTGGCGGAGCTTGAATGACGTAAAACGGCAGCAGGGAATAGGGCATCTGTTCTTGCAAGCGGGAGACATCTATGCGGTACACGGCCGTTTGCGGCCCCTCCGCTTCCAATTCAGGATTGCCGTACCGCGACAACGGTTGCGACAAAGCCACTACCCCTGTCAGGCGGGTTGGCCTTGTTTCATCATAAATCGCCAGATTGCCGTTATCCACATCGCTTTGGGGAACCCAGCCGCGATCTACCAGTACGGCCGTATCCGTACCCGCAACCAGAAACGGTGTAATCAAATGCACACCGGCCCGCCCCTGCCAGTTTTGCACCAGCAGCGTCACCTGATGATCATGGTCAAATTCCCCCTCGGCCAACACATGCCGGTCTTTCCACTCACCGGCCTCCGCTGGTAACAGTTCAGTTAAGGTGAGTGGGTCAGAGGCTAACACGGCCGTCAGCATCGTATTGGCCGCCCGCCGCTCCTCCAAACGGTCAAACTGCCACATACTTAACCGCAGCATCAACGCCATGCCACCGACCACCACTAGCGTCGGCACAATCCACTTGCGACTGAACAACGTTTTGAGTAATTGCATACGAAAAACGAGATGGGAGATTCGAGATCGAGAGGTTTTATCACCCCCTCACCTCATCTCTCCCTCTCCCCCAGGTAGATACCGGCATCGTCGGCTTTTGCTCTTCTTTATCCAAAATGCGGTAGATGAGGATAAGCGCGGCCACAATGTGCATCATACTGCCCGGCACCCACATAATAAACCCGCTAATCTGCTGGTCGGCCAACGCATCAATGCCCCAAAGTCGCGGCACATTCAGGTAATGGCTGTAAATGACGCCGGTGGCCAGCGCCAGCACCAGACCCAGAAACATATTGGGCGGAATGGCCGCCACCGTCAGTGCCGTGCGCCCAAACAGGCTAAACTGCTTGTGAACACGCGGCCCCGCACCCGTAATGTGCCAGTACAGCAGCATACTCGCCAGGAAAAAGGAGAGATGCTCCAGATCGTGTACCCACTCCACTTCCAGCGCCAGGTTATACAAACCAGGGTCATGCCAGCCAATCAGCACGATCACCCAGATCAACCACACGATGCCGGGGTTCGTCGCCGTGCGTAATCCCCGGCGAAAACTTGAATCCCGATGCAGCCCTTTGCCCAACACGCTGCCCACGCCCAACCGCCAGCGGTCCGGCAGTCCCCACAGGATAAATGGCAATGGACTGGCAATGAGCAGCAGCGGCGGAGCCAGCATCATTAAAAACAAATGCTGGATCATGTGCATCATAAACAACTGCTGAGCCAACACGTCAATGGGGGAGAGCAAAGCCAGGGCAATAAAAAGCAGGCCGGTGAAGTAGGAGATGGGTCGCCACACGGCCGTGAGCCGCCAGGGATTACGCCGATAACCACCATACCGATGGCTGCCATGCGTGCTCCGCGCCGTCCGCCGCCGCAGCCGCAGCCACCCCCGTAGATAAAAAATCCCGGCCAACGCCAGGACTAAAATGACTTCTATCCGCCAATCCCACGAACGCAGGACAGCTTGGGTTACAGGATCCATTTTGGTCGAGCAGTGCCAGGCACTACCTCATCATCTAATGCACGGCCGTGCCGATCAAATACAGCGCCGGGTAGAAAAACACCCATACCACATCCACATAGTGCCAGTAAAGCGCACAACCTTCCACCCCCCAATGACGTTCCGGCGAATAGCTGCCCTGTCGCGCCCGGTTCCACACCACCAACAGCAAAAAAACACCGCTGATCACATGCAGCGCGTGCATTCCCGTCATGGCATAAAATACACCCGCATACACCCCATCTTCCACACCTAAATGGCCGAACAGTTCAATCCCGGCCAGGTTGCCTTCCAGATTGAAGACATTCCACTCCATCACCACCACCATGACAAAAAAGGCCAGCCCCAGCAAGGCTGCGATCATGTAGGAATTCATCAGGCGGTGGCGGTCGCCATGTTCCATGGCCGTCTCCCCTCGGAACACAAAAAAACTGCTCACCAACAGCACCGTTGTGGCAATCAATCCCAATTCCTGGCTCAATTCCGGGCGTGTGTTGCCCCACAAATAGAACCGGGCCGCAAACAACGCCCCAAACAGGAAAATTTCAGAGATAAAAAACAGCCACAACCCCAGGCGGTTGCTCTTAAGCTGCACGGCATACGGCGGGGTATGGCCGTGAGCTTCATGGTCATGTGTGTGTTCGACTGCGTGTTCGACTGAATGTTCGGCCGTTGTTGCGCTCATCAGTGACTATCCTCCCGCCACAGGCGATAAACATGCATAAAGTAATACACAATCAAAGCTGACTTTAGCAGCATGGTGATAAACAAACCTACTGTCGAATTCAAATAAACGCTAACACCATATTCAATCAACGTTAGCACCATCAGGCCAATAAATACCCACATGCCCAAACGCTGCGCTGCTTTTTTCCAATCCTCATTCTTTTCCACAATGTCTCTCCATCACCGATTACCGATCACGGATAACCGATCACCATCAATCTCCGGCTGCCGCCTGAAACTGAATGTACGGCTTATCCAACCCATAATCATACGGGTCGCCCACCACCACAAAGGGCACATCATAATTGAACTCCGGCGCCGGCGAGGGGATTTGCCATTCCGGGGAGCGAGAACCCCACGGGTTAATGGCGGCCACCGGCTCGGTGCGGGCACTGGCAATAAAGTTGTAGATCATAATCAACACCGACCAGCCAATCACAAAAGCGGCCAATGTCACCAACGCCTGCTGCGTTTCAATGCCTAATGCTGGGTCATAATCCGCATACCGGCGGTTCATACCCATGATCCCGGCGCTCATCTGCCCAAAGCTCATCACCCAAAAGCCCGGCACCATCAGCCAGAAATGCAGTTTGCCCAACGCTTCCTTATACATATGCCCGGTTATCTTGGGATACCAATAGTACAACCCGGCAAAGAAGGGGAAGATAAACCCGCCAAACATGGTGGCGTGGAAATGGCCCACCACCCAATAGCTGTCATGCAAATGCAAATCGGTAGGTACCGTGCCCAAAATCGGACCGGTGATACCACCGATCAGGAACACAGAGATCGCGCCGAGTGTGAACAACATAGGTGTGCTTAATTCGATCTTCCCTTCCCACAGCGTAGCTACCCAACTAAAGAATTTGACGCCAGTAGGAATAGCCACAAACAGCGTGGAGATCATAAAGACGATGCGCAGCGTATCGGACATACCGGCCACAAACATATGGTGTGCCCAGACCAGAAAACCGACCAGGGCAATACCCAGGCTGGAGAGGGCGATCCATTTGTAGCCAAAGAGTGGTTTGCGGCAGAAGACCGGTAGCAGTTCGCTGATGATGCCCAGCCCGGGCAGCACAAACACATAAACCACCGGATGGGAATAGAACCAGAAAAGGTGTTGATAGAGCAGCGGTTGGCCGCCCAGCGCCGGATCGAAGTAAACCAAACCTGTTGCCCGTTCCAACAAATTCAATGTCAGGGCGACGGCGATGGTCTGGGTGGCCGTAAATTGGATGAGGGAGGTGGCTAAAGCGGCCCAGACGAAGATGGGCATACGGAAGAGGCTCATACCAGGCGCCCGCAAGGTAGCCGTCGTCACCAGCACGTTGATCGAACCGGCAATGGAGGAGATGCCGTTGATGTAGAAGCCGAGCAGGAAGAACATGGTGCCCAACGGGCCAACGAGACTGAGCGTGGGATAGCCCACCCAACCGGTGTCCCAGCCGCCAACCGCCATGCCTGCGAGCACCAGCACAATGGCGGGGATGCTGACCCAATAGCTAAAGGCGTTGAGGCGGGGGAAGGACATGTCCGACGCGCCAATCATCAGCGGCACCAGATAGTTAAGCATGGCCCCCACACCCAAAAGGATGCTGACGATCATGACGATGCCGTGGGCGCTGAAGAGGGTGTTGTATTGGTCAAATTCCAGGAACTGCATACCGGGTTGGGCCAATTCCAGGCGGAAGATGAGGGCAAACAGACCGCCAACCAGCAGCACAAAGAGACTGGTGTAACCATATTGGATGCCGATGACTTTGTGATTAACATCGGGGCGCAGGTAGCGCGTCCATTCCGGTTTGCCTTCCGGCGCGCCATGTTTGAGTGGGGTCTCTTTGCCGCCAATCCAGAGCAGCCAGTCGGTGAGGACGCCAGCAAAAAGCAAGAAACCAATGACGCCAATGATCGATCCGATCATCAGGCTGAATTCGGACAGGTTGCCTGGCAGGAAAAAGTTCAGGAATTGGAAGCCGAGGAAGGTGAAGAGCGCCTGACCAATTAGCCCTTTGATATAGGAGGAGGTGAGAATATACCAAAATCCAAGTAAAACTTTCATGTCAGGTCTCCCATATTACTCGGACGATGCGGATGTATCGTCCGTAACTGTTTTGATGAAGGCGATCAAGTCGTTTGTGATCTGGTCGGCATCGCCCCAGCCATAATTGTTGTTGTTAAACTGATCTTCAAAGTCTTTAGGCATCAACTCAGGATTATATGTTGCTACAGTTTTGGCGGTGGGGTTTAGTATAGATTCATGTAAATAGGCATCATCTACGGTAATGGTAGTGCCGTCGGTGAGTTCTTCTTCACGGCCGTATAAATTTAACCATGTAGGGCCAGCCAGTTCTGTGCCATCTAATGAATGACAACTATTGCAGCCGAATTCTGTGTACCAGAATTCTCCGCGCTCTTCGGGAGTCATCTCGTCAAAGGGAGGCACATTTAGCATTTCTTCCACCCACGCATCATAATCAGTCTGGTTCATCACGCGCACAGTGGCAAACATTTGCGAATGTTGCAAACCGCATATTTCGGCGCAGCGCACTTTGTATTCCCCTTCTTCAGTGGGAGTGAAGCGCAAGACGTAATAATCTGTTTCGGGGTCTTCTACTGGCAACAGGTCTTGTTTGACACGAAATTCTGGTACCCAAAAGGAGTGAATCACATCTTCGGCACGCATGTGCAGCACGACTGGCTCGTCTACCAACAACCCTAATTCTGCGCCACTTTTGTCTTCAATATCCGGATAGACAAATTTCCATGACCATTGACGGCCAACCACTTCAATCAAACGCTCTCCCTGTTCGGGAGCCAGCAAGCCATTTAAGATGCCAATAGAGTAGACGGCAAAACCGATGACAACGGCCGTTGGCACAATTGTCCAGATAATCTCCAATCCCGTATGCCCGTGTACGTGGGGGCCTTCACTTTCGTCATCTGGTTGGCGGCGGAAGGCAAATACGGCATACAACATGATGACCATGATCAGGGCAAACAGGAAGGCTTGCAGCCAGAAGTGAATGTCGGCGAAGTTGTCAATGATAATCGCTTCGGCGCTGGCCTGGGTGGGGAAACGAAACAGGAAAAAGCGAAAGAGCGCGTATAAGCCAATCGTCGAAAGGATCGTCAGGACGAAAACGGCTAAGGCATGTTTATATTTTTTCATCTTCTATAGTTCCTATTGCCCCATCATTTGCGCCCAATAGGGGGAGTTAATCAGCACCATCAGGCCAATGCCCAGGCCAACGATCAACAAACCGGTAAAAAGAACGGCGATGGTATCGTAAGGGATGCCTTTTTCGCGCCCTTTTTCGTCGGCATGGGCCACTTTTTGGGTGAATTCCACGGCCGTGGTGCTGCGCCAACGCCACGCCAGGATAAGCAGAATAACCACCTGCACCAGCAGGGAAAGGTTGAGCATGGCCGACAAGGCTAAATCAAGACCCAAAGAATCGTTTAGCCAATTGATCAAGCCAAATGCTGCGGGTGTGGTGACGCACATGATGAGAAGGGCCAGGGCGGCCATGCCCCAACGCGGCGCAAAGACAAAAATAGTCAAGGCAATGAGCAGGGGGATACCCACCATGAGAATGGCCGGGTTGACCAGTTCTCCGCCCAATTCCACTATCCGCTCTGGGAAAAAGGTGGTGACGATGGTCATCATGCCAAACAGGACAAACAGCAGCACAATTAACCCGGTGCTGACCATAGACCAGCGGGGCATGGAGGTGTCGGCTCTGGGCGGGGAGGCGGCCCGGCCGGCCCGTTTTTCTTTAAGTTTGGCGTTTTGTTTGCTTTCCAGGGAGGCGAGGTTTTCTTTGCAGGATTCGCTTGCAGTGGTCTTCACTACGAAACGGGACAGGAAAATGTAAACCAACCCCAGGACTGCACCGGTAACGATGACCAGGCCAACAGTCACGGCCGTGACGCCCAATACAGCCTGCCACGGTTCCATCGTAAAGGTTTGCCCGCCAACCGTTGTCCCATTGGGCAATGGTACTTCGGGGATTGCCAATACAATCGGGTGTGATTCAAACGGGACACTGGGAACGGCCATCTTGCCCGAACTGCTGCCCAGACCAGAGGAAAGGGTCGGCCACAGAGCCGCAAACAGCCCGAAGGCAAACAGGGCCACAATGACAGGGAGCCAAGTTTTCCAAGATTCTGATTTACTCAAGAGGTTTTTCTCCTGCTCAGGCTACTTATTTTTCTAGTTGATGCTGAGGTTTTGAGGGCATCAGCCAGTCGAGTTGTATCCTCTTCTTGTTCGATTGTGGATTTTAGCACAATCTCTTGATCGGGCAAAAACCGTCCCAGAGGCTATTGAGCCTCCGGGAGGGTCATTTTCTAAAACGGCCGTCTAAAAAATCCGCGCTTCTTCTCTGCTGACGGTTCACGGCCGTCGCCCATTTGCTGCTCAAAATCATCCCGCAGCGCCAGCAGGGTGCGGTGATACAGCGATTTAATCGCCCCTTCACTGCGCCCCATAATCTCGCCAATTTCGGCATTAGACAGGTTTTCCACAAACTTTAGGGTCAACAACTCCTGCCGGTCGGCCGGTAAACGGCGAATACTGGTGAGCAGCATCGCCTTGTCTTCCATCAGTTGGGCCGTAAATTCCGGGCTGTCGTCCGCCACCCGCCATTGGGCAATATCATCCAGTGACAATATCTGGCGGCGGCTGTTATCCCGGTGCCAGTTCGCCACCAGATTATGGGCGATGCGATACAGCCAGGCAGAAAAGGGAACACCCTTATCTTCATAGGTACCAATATGCTGCATGGCCCGCATAAACACTTTGGCCGTCAAATCTTCGGCGTCTTCGGCGTTGCCGGTGCGGTAATAGATGTAGTTGTAAATTTTGTCGTGGTAACGGCCGTATAACTCGCCAAACGCATCCTTGTCGTTTCGAGCCTGGTCAATGAGCGCGGTCTCTTCCGGGTCTGGCGTCAGGTTCGTTTCTGTCACTATCTGTTCCACGATTGTTATTTGCCCGCAAGTTGGTCTAATGATGGTCAGTATATCAGAATTCCGTCGGTCGTAAACGAAAGTCGGAGGTTGAACGTGGGGTTGGGGAGATTAAAAACGGCCGTAACATCCTTGACGCGGTTATGGCCGTTCGTTATTCTCCGCCCCTATGAGTGTGTACGATGATGAGCGGGAAGCCCAACCCAGAGCCGGTTGCGTAGCCACCTTTCTGGTGATGATTATTATTCTCTTTTTTTTAGTGCTGGTTTTAGGGCAATCAGGCACAGAAGCGCCGACCGCTCAGGCGCAAATGATAGTGGAGGGGAATGAGACAGTCACGGCCGTTGCCGCCTTGCCCACCGTCTTTCTGACTCATACTCCCAGCCCGGCCGCATCGCCCACGCTCCAACCAACCGCCACCGCCACCTTTACCCCCACACCGACCAACACTCCTACTCATACACCGACACCCACCCTCACCACCACCCCCCCGCCCGGGGCCACCCTGACGCCTACTCCCACCCCCACCCTGCCACCACCACAAGCAGGGCCACTGCCCACCCCTAACGGCATCTACAGCCAGACACTCAAGGTGCCGGTGCTCATGTACCATTACATCAGTGTGCCCCCAGAGGGGGCCGACATCTACCGCACCGATCTTTCCGTCGCCCCGGAACTGTTCCGCGCCCACATGCAATATCTGGCCGACAACGGGTATACGCCTATTGACCTCTACGACCTCTCCCGCGCCATCACCAATCATGAAGAGTTACCGGCAAAACCCGTTATTATTACCATTGATGATGGCTACCGCGACAATTACGAAAACGGCTTCCCCATTCTCAAAGAATTTGGCTTCACCGCCACCATCTTCCTGGCGACGGATTTTCTGGACAGCGGCCATCCTGGGTATCTCACCTGGGCTATGGTCAAGGAAATGTCCGATGCCGGCATCCGTTTTGAGCCTCATAGCAAAACACACAGCGATCTGAGTGACCGCAGCCGTGACCTTCTCATCTTTGAAATGCTTGGCTCCCAAGAAACCGTTGCCGCCCATATCGGCTATACCCCCAAATACTTCGCCTACCCCGGCGGCCGTTATGATGAAACGGCTATGCAGGTATTGGAGGAGTTAGGCTTTTGGGGCGCCGTCACCACCATGGGCGGCACCTGGAATGGTTACGAAAACCGCTTTGAATGGAAACGGGTACGCATCCACAACTACACCTCCGTTGAAGATTTCGCCGATCTGGTGGATTTGGGAGATACGGTGAGTGGGCGTTATCCGTAATGCGTAATCCGTGACCCGTAAGCCGTAGTCGGTTTACGGGTCACGGATTACGGCTCACGGGTCTTACAAAGATGGAACTAAAGGGCAAAACGGCCGTCGTCACCGGCGGCGCAATACGAATAGGGCGGGCAATCACGCTGGCACTAGCACAAGCGGAGTGTAATGGATTCATCCATTACAACCGTTCCGCCGCCCCCGCCTTAGAAACCCAACAAGCAGCCCAGGCATTGGGCGTCCGTGCCGAAATTTTTAGCGCCGATTTACGGGAGGCCACGGCCGTACAAACCATCATCCCCGCCGCCACTGCTGCCTTCGGCCACGTAGACATCCTCATCAACAATGCCGCCATCTTCCCCGAAGAAGACAATTTCACCAGCACCGACCCGGAATTGTGGGACGAACTATTTCACCTCAACCTGCGCACCCCCTTCTTGCTGGCGCAAGCCTTTGCCGCCCAACTGCCGCCCGACCGGCCAGGCAAAATTGTGAATGTGCTGGATGCACGGGTGCGACGGCCGTACCCCGACCACTTTGTCTACCGCCTGACCAAAGGCGCACTCTGGCAAATGACCGAAATGTTGGCCCACGAACTGGCCCCCCGCATCACCGTCAACGGTGTGGCTTTGGGTGCCATCCTGCCGCCGCCCGGCAAGGGACAGGATTATCTGGACAATCTGGCCCAGGAGCGCGTCCCCCTGCAACGCCCTGGCAGTCCGGAAATCGTCGCCCAAAATGTGTTGCACTTGCTGCGTCAGGATTTCCTCACCGGCGTCATCCTCCCCCTGGATGGTGGCGAGTTTTTATGAGATTGGTGATTGAACATTGGCAACAACTCGAACACCACCCTCTACCTACTGCCCACCACTCACTGCTCGCCACTCACTGAATTCCTGATTTCTGCCCGGCCGGTCATGCCGGGGCGGATGTCCAGGTCGGCCGTATCCAGGGCAATGATCACCGGGAAGGTGGCCGCATCCCCCACCGTACCAGCCGCTTGCAGCCCAATGCGTAACACCGTGCCCGTCAGGGGATCATTCGGGTACGTTTTCAGCGTCACCTGCACGGCATCGCCCGGCTCAATTTGGGCCAGGTCGCGTTCGCTGAGATTGGTGGTGTGGAATTCCAGTTGGGTGGTGTCTAGCAGGGTGACAATGGGCGAGCCGCTGCCTACCAGCGCACCAGGAGCGGCATCTACTGTCAGCACCACGGCCGTCCACGGCGCAATCAGTTCTGCTTTAGCCAGCGCGTTTTCCGCCTGCTGCTGGCTGAGCTGGCTCTGTTCCAGGCTGATCTCTGCCTGCTCTAGCCGCAGTCGTGCGGCTTCAATTTCCTCTGGCTTGGGGCCTTGCTGCGCCTGCGCCAATGCCTGCTGCGCGTTCACGAGATTGGCCTGGGCAGACACGGCCGTGTCATTATTCAGCCCCGCCGCCGCCAGCGCGTAATTCGCCTGGGCCACCCGCAACTGCTCCTGCGCCATTTCTACGGCGCGGGTAGTTCCCTCCCGCTCTGCTTTGATAGCATCGGCATACCAGGGATGGTTCAATTCCCATTCGCGCCCCGGATCAAAAGCGGTGTTGTACGCTTCTTGCGCGTCAGCCAGGGCACGCTGCGCCTGGGTAATGCTGACATTAGCCGCCGTCAGGCTGTTCCCGGCGGCCGCATCGCTCGTTTCCGCGTTCGCCAGCCCCGTCTCCGCCGCCGTCAAATTCGCTTCGGCGGCGGCAATCGCCAGTTCGTCGGGCTGCCAGCCTTGCAGCCTGTCAAGTTCTGCCTGCGCCTGCGCCACCCCATTTTCGGCCTGCGCTACCTGCAAGGCGGCATTGGCAATCGCTTCCTGCAAGGCAGCATCATCCAGCGTGGCAATCACATCACCCGCCTGCACCACATCACCGGGCTGGACATTCACCGCCAGCGGTTTGCCGCCCGTCTCAAAGGCCAATGGCAGTAACGGCCGTGCCACCTGCACCACCCCATCCGCCAAAACCGTCACCCCGGTAGGAATAGGCGTAGCGGTCGGTGTGTCGGCGTTGGGCACGGCCGTAGCCGTCGCCTCCTCCTCACTCATTGGCGGCGGCTGCCCACACCCCACCAAAACCAAAATCAGCAAAACCAAGAAACTATATCGTTTTGTCTTCATCATCATTTTTTGTCAAAGATTTCGCAGATTTCACCGATTTTCTTAATCTGCGAAATCTGCGAAATCTTTGATTCTTTGTTACCGATTACCGTTCACCGATTACCGATTACCGGTCTATCCCATCCGCAAAATCTCCACCGCCTTGCGCTTCACAATACGCCGCGCTGAAAAGGCCGCGCCAATCACCGAGGCCAGCACCACCAGGATGACGATAAAGGGCATCACGGTGGTGTCAATGGCAAACTGCATCGGCCGCTGCGCCGTCAGATTGTCGGTGTAGGCAAAGAGATAGCCCATCGCCGCCCCGGCCAGGATGCCCGCCAGCGCCGCGCTCAGGGTCATGGCAATGGATTCCACAATCAACATGCCCGTCAGTTCCCAATTGCGGGTACCCACCGCCTTCATCATGCCAATTTCCATGCGCCGGGCGTAGACGGTGACGTAAATCACAGCAAAAACCCCAAACACGGCCGTCGTAAAACTAATCAACGTCAGCACCAGCAGAAAAATCTGCTGCTGCGCCCGGCTGTCCCGCATCCATTGCAATTCCACCTCTGCCAGCCGCGTCCACACCCCTTCTTCCAGGCCAAACCGGTCGCGCAGGGTGGCGTCCACTTCATGCACATCGGCCCCTGGTTCCACCGTCGCCAGGATACGATTCAGGATGGGGTCATCGGGCGGCGGCACGGCCGTTTGCAGCGGTGTGGTCAGGCGGCGGAAGCTGTCCAACGACATCAGGACGGTGCTACCGTTGAGCGCCTGGGTGCGAATACGGCCGATCCCGCCAAAACCAGGCAGCCGCCGGGCAATACCCACCACGCGCATCTCCGTCACATGGTCCAGCCCCTCGCCCCGGATTTTCACCACCCCACCTAGCGGTACGGCCAACCCTTCGGCCAGCCCTTCGCTGATGATGATGGCATCCGGCTCCTGCAAAATTTGGGCCAATGCGGCCGGGCTGCCGCCGGTGAAGATCACCATGTCCGGGTACAGGACGGTACTCAAATCGCCGGTGACGCCTACGGCCGTGATCCGTCCATTGCGCATCCCAATCACATCCGACGCATCGGTGAAATAGTCGCGGGAAAGGCCAACGGCCGTGTCCAAACCCGGCACCGCCGCCAACTCTTCGGTAATAAAACTGGGTGGCAGCCGCCATTGGCGGGCCACCTCTTCCTCGTCGGCAAAGCGGGCAAAGCTGTTCATCTCCACCGGCGCGCCCATATCCAGCCGCACATCGGTTTCAATGTTGGCATTACTCACGGCCGTTTGCGTCGCCAGAAAGCTGGGCAACACCCCGCTAAACAACACCAGCAGCGAAATGAGCGTGTTGCGGGCATGGCCGCGCCCTACATTGCGTTTGGCAAAAAAGGTCAGCCGGGGAGCAATCAACCCCATCAACGCCAGCAGCACCTTTTCCATGGGCCGGGTGACGATAAAAAAGACAAAACCAACGCCCATCACCATGAGCAAAATCGCCGCCAGGAAAATGGCCGCCTCCGCCGCCGGAAAACCAAAGGTGGAGACAATATCCAGCCCAATCACCATCAGCACCACAAACATCATGCCCAGGCCGATGATGAACAGCTTTGTGTTCGGGCGGCGTTCACGCAGCGCCTCCAGGTCTTCTAGCTGAATGTTGTTGGCCGCGCCAGGATTGATGGCGTGAATGACTTTTGTTTTGGCCGCGTCTTGTGCCGGCCGCAGCGCACTCAGGAACAGCACCACAAACGCAGCGATGATGGCGGGCAGCATGGCGGCCACGCTCACGGCCGGTTCAATCGTCGTCACCAATCCCTCCTGGCTCATCTGCCACTGGATGAACGGCACGACCGCGTACCGGGTAATCATCTGCCCCAAGACGATACCCAGACTCACCCCTAACAGGCCGATGACGGTCACTTCGGCAATGACCAGGGCGAAGAGCAGATTGCGCTGGCTGCCCAAAATACGCAGCACGGCCATCTCTCGCTTTTGCTCCTGCACATTGGTCATCACCAGGGTATGCACCAGCAGCCCCACCACCCCCAGCGCCATCAGGCCATAGGTGTTGATGAGAGCCTGCAACACCAGGAACGCTTCGGCCGATTGATCCAGCGCGGACGCTTTTTCGGCGAAGGTGAGGTATTGGTCGCCCAGGGCGGTCTGCACGTTGACGGCCACATTGCGCACGGCCAGGGCGGCCGCTTCCGCATTCCCCGCTTCGTAGAGCGCCGGGTCTACCAGGGCGATGAGCTGCCCGGCGCGGTCAGGCAATCCCAAAAAGGTCTGCGCGTCGGCAATGTCCATGAGCAGGCCGTCGCTGCCCCCCACGCCAGTGACGCCGTTTTGGCGGACGATGCCGGTGATGGTGAAGCGGGCGGCGGCGCGGCGCTGGCTGCTGCCGGCCGGGCTGGGCTGCCCTTCTTCGCGGGGTTGGGGAAAGCTGTAGGCCACGTCTACGGTGTCGCCAACCTGTAGATTGTAGGCGCTGGCGGTTTGTTCGAGCACGGCCGTGCCGGATGCCCCATCCGCGATGTTCCCCAATTCATATTCCCCCTCCACCACTTCCACCTGGCCGATATTTTCGTCCGGGTCAATGGCGATGAGGGTGACGTTTCCGGTACGGCCGTCCGCGCTCAGTTCCACATCGGCAATGAAACGGGGATGTACGGCCGTGATATGCGTATCGGCCTGCAAAATGGCCTGGCTGGCGCTGCTGATGGGTACAAACGGGTCGGGGCTGGTATCCACCCGCTGCACGCGCAAATCATACCGGCCAATCGCCGAGGAGATGAGTTCCACGTTGGAGCGGCGAATCGTCTCCACGGTGGCGCTCATGGCCACCAGCAGCCCCATGCTCACCATCAAGGAGAGCACCATCAAGACAGTGCGCACCTTGCGGCGGCGGAAGTTTTTCAAAACGTACTTCAAAATCATGGGGAGAAATAGATACACGGATGAAACGGATTGGACGGATTGACGCGGATTTTTCTATCCCTATCCGTGCAAATCCGTCTCATCTGCGTTGTCCGTGTATCACAAATACCTATCAACTTTTCTCTTTTGGTGTGTCGCTTATCAACCAATGAAAGCCCACGCCGATAGCGATGGCTACTGTGCCGCACACGGCCGTGAAAATCGTATCTTTGAACACCAAAACATCCAACAAAACACCACAGCCAAAAGTAGCCAGCGCTACCGCCACTATGCCTATCGCCTGCAAACAATTCCGGTTCATATCCACCCTACCAGGAGGCTGGTCATTCCGAGCGCAGTCTGCGGAGCGAGGAATCCCTTTCCTGCACAAGTAGTAAAGATTCCTCCTCGAAGACTAGCCTGCCCTGAGCTTGCCGAATGGGTCGGAATGACCGTAGGCTGTCCAATCTCTAATCTCCAATCTCTCCATTCATAATCTTGCCGTCTTGCATATGAATCAACCGTTTGGCGAATTCGGCCATGCGGGGGTCGTGGGTGACGAAGACGACGGTCATGCCTTCGGTGTTCAGTTCACCCACCAGGCGCATGATGGCAAAACCGGATTCGCTGTCCAGGTCGCCGGTCATCTCGTCGCCAATGAGGATGGGCGGCTTGTTGGCCAGGGCGCGGGCGATAGCCACGCGCTGCTGCTGCCCGCCGGACAGTTCACCGGGGTAATGGTGGGCGCGGTCGCCCAGCCCCACCCGTTCCAGCAGGGCCATCGAGCGCTGCATCCGCTCTTTGCGGCTGACCTTGGCCAGCACCATCGGCGCTTCTACATTTTCACGGGCGGTGAAATTCGCCAGCAGGTTGTAATTTTGGAAGACGAAGCCCATTTTTTGCAGGCGCAGCGTTGCCAGCTTGTTTTCGGAGAGGGAGACCAGGTTTTCGCCTTCGATGGTGATGTGCCCCCGGCTCGGTTCGTCCAGCCCGCCAATGATGTTGAGCAGGGTGGTTTTGCCGGAGCCGCTGGGGCCCATGAGGCACACGAAGTCGCCGCGCTCAATTTCCAGCGAAACGCCGCGCAAAGCGGGCACCGCTTCCTTGCCCATGAGGTAGGATTTGTGAATGTTGTCTACGAATATGATGGGAGAGGTCATAGTAATGGGTAATTGTCAATTGAAAATTGGCAATTGCCAATTCGCCAATGTAACAGTTGGGTAACGGCCGTCAGCCAGCCACTAATACGCACATACCGGAAATGGGGTCGCAAAGTTGCAGCAGTGAAAACGGTTTCCTCACGTTTAATATTGCCGATTTTGGGCATCTGGCGTGGGAATACCCGGAGCATGACGCAAGCGGAGATGTGGCCCGGCCAAACGCGCTGGCTGAACGATTGGCGCATGATGTTATAATCTCTCCACCATGCCAAACCTGAATCTGAAACCGAATCACAAAGCCGTTAAAGAGTATTACGCCGCGTTGGGCCAGACGCAGCAGTTGAGTTTGCTACATGAGGGCGCGGTGGCCCCGCACTTTGCCAATTTGCTGCGCGTCTGTGCCCGGCAGTTTGGCTGGAGCCTGGAGGAGCAATACAACCTGCCGCGCAAGGGCCAACGGCCGTTGCAAGCTGACGGCGTGCTGCTCGATTCCTTCAAACTGCGGCATGGGGTCTGGGAAGCCAAAGACACGCACGATGATTTGCCCAAAGAGATCAAAAAGAAGTTCGCCGTCGGCTACCCGCAAGACAACATCCTCTTTCAAGAGCCAGGGCGGGCCATGCTGTACCAAAACGGCCGTCTCGTGGCCGATGAGGATATTACCCAACCAGACAATCTGGTGGAAATCCTGCGCCTGTTTTGTGAGTATCGCCCACCGGCGTATGAACAGTGGGAAACGGCCGTCGCCGAATTCAAAGACCAGGTGCCCCAACTGGCGCAAAGTTTGTTGGAACTGATTGAACAGGAGCGCAAGGTCAACGGCCGTTTCCGCGATGGGTTAGCCGCCTTCAAAGAGTTGATGCGTGAAGCCATCAACCCCAACATTTCCGACCAGGCAGTGGAGGAGATGTTGATTCAACATCTGCTCACGGAGCGCATTTTCCGCACCGTCTTTAACAACCCCGACTTTGCCCGGCGCAATGTCATTGCCCGCGAGATTGAGAAGGTGATTGAAGCCCTCACCAGTCGCCACTTCAGCCGCGCCAGCTTTTTGCAGCGGCTGGATCGGTTTTATGGGGCCATTGAAACAACGGCCGCCACCATCACCGAATTTAGCGAGAAGCAGGGTTTCCTGAACACGGTGTATGAGCAGTTCTTCCAGGGTTTTAGCGTCAAGGTGGCGGACACACACGGCATTGTCTACACGCCGCAGCCGATTGTGGAGTTTATGGTGCGTTCGGTGGATGATATTTTGCGGCGCGAGTTTGGCAAGGCGGACGGCTTAGCCAGCGAGGGGGTGGCGATTTTGGACCCATTTGTGGGCACGGGCAACTATGTTTTGCACGTCATGCGCCAGATGCCCAAGAGCAAACTGCCCCACAAATATGCCCATGAACTGTTTTGCAATGAGGTGATGCTGCTGCCTTATTACATTGCCAGCATGAACATGGAGCATGAGTATGTGGAACTGACCGGCCGTTATGAACCGTTTGAGGGCATTTCCCTGGTGGATACCTTTGAACTGGCGGAGGGGCGGCAAATTCCCCTCTTCGCCCCCGAAAATACGCTACGCGTCCAGCGCCAGAAGAACGCCCCCATCTTTGTCATCATCGGCAACCCGCCGTATAACGCCTGGCAGGTGAATGAAAATGACAACAGCAAAAACCGCAAATATCCGGTGATTGACGGCCGTGTGGCCGAAACCTACGTCAAAGATTCAGCCGCGACCTTGAATAATGCTTTGTATGATCCCTATGTCAAAGCCTTTCGGTGGGCATCAGACCGGATTGGCGATGAAGGGATTGTCGCCTATGTGTCCAACAACAGTTTTATTGATCAAATTGCGTTTGATGGGATGCGAAAGCATCTGGCTGCGGAATTTGACGCCATTTATGTGCTGGATTTGAGCGGCAATGTGCGTAAAAACCCGAAACTCTCCGGCACAACGCATAATGTCTTTGGCATTCAGGTAGGGGTAAGCATCAATTTTCTGGTTAAAAAACGCGCTAATCCTGTCATTCCGACGAGTCTTCGAGGAGGAATCCCTACGGACATGGTGAATGGGATTCCTCACTCCGCAGACTTCGTTCGGAATGACTCGGGACAGGCACGGATTTTTTATGCCCGTGTGGATGAGTTTTGGCGCAAAGAGGAGAAGTATAGCTTTTTGGAGCAGGCCGGAGATTGGCAGGGCGTTGAGTGGCAGCCCATCACCCCGAATAAACAACAGACCTGGCTAACAGAAGGGATGCAGGCTGATTTTGACGACTTTATTTCCATTGGAGATCGGGATACAAAATCACTTGATTCTTCCGATTCTCAGACCATTTTTTATACCTTTTCGCGGGGTATTACCACCAGCAGAGATCCCTGGATGTTTTCCTTTCAACCTTCTTCACTTAAATCGAATATCCAGAAGTTCATCCAAAATTACAATTCGGAAGTGTTTCGTTATCGGGCAAACTTGGCGGAACGGAAAATTGGGAATGTAGATCCTTTTGTAAACAACGATCCACATTTCTTGAAATGGACAGATAGGCTCAAAAATGCTTTGTTACAACATCAGAAACTCGCATTTGATCCTGCCGTTATCAGAAATTGTTTATATCGTCCTTTCAACAGGCAAATTTTGTACTTTGACGATTTGTTAACTCATCGAAGATACCAACAGCATCTGTTTTTTCCTACGAAAACTACTGAAAATGAGAATTTGACCATTGCTATTACTGATAGAGCATCAGAAAAACCTTTCATGGTTCTAATAAGCAATCAAATCACAGAGTTGCACATTGTTGGTGCAGGGGCTTCGTCCCAATGCTTTCCATACTATACTTACGACGCCGACGGCCGTAACCGCCGCGAAAACATCACCGATTGGGCGCTGGCGCAGTTCCAGGCGGTTTACCAGACATCCGATTTCTCAAAGAAATCGGATGTCTCACCACCAGAACCCCTCTCCAAATGGCACATCTTCCACTACATCTACGCCCTGCTGCACCACCCCACCTACCGCACCACCTACGCCGCCAACCTGCGCCGCGAACTGCCGCGCATCCCCTTTGTGCAGCCAGCCCATTTCTGGGGCTTTGTGCAGGCCGGAGAACGGCTGGCCGAGATACACGTCCATTATGAATCCCAACCCGAATATCCGCTGGCCCACCTGGAAAACCCGGACGAGCCGCTGGATTGGCGCGTGGAAAAGATGCGCCTGAGCAAAGACAAAACCAGCCTGCGTTACAATGACTTCCTCACCCTCACCAACATCCCACCGCAAACATTTGACTACAAACTCGGCAACCGCTCCGCCCTCGATTGGGTGATTGACCAATACCAGGTCAGCACCGACCCCCGCAGCGGCATCACCAACGACCCCAACCGCGCCGATGATGAAACCTACATCCTGCGGCTGATTAAACAGGTCATCACCGTCAGCCTGGAAACGGTAAACATCGTCAACGCCCTGCCGCCATTAGAAATCGTGGGCCAATCGTAGGGGCGGGCAGAATGTAGCGTTGAGTAAAAAACAAAACGGCCGTGCCCTTTACAAGACACGGCCGTTTACCAATTACTGTTTACTGTTCACTCCTCCTATTACGGCTTCACTATCACCGGCAAATAAATCATTCCGCCGCCCCCTGGCTGTGTAATCGCCCCCATGCCAAAGGAGACAGGCACGACAACCGCTTGTGTGCCAGAACCGGCGTCACCTGTGATCACCAGCTCCGCACTCAACACCTGGCCCGGCTCCAGATAAGCGGGATCGGCCGTCAGCGTCAATTGCAGTGGCGTGCTACCCCCGGCAGGGCTAACGCTCAACCAGGGCACATTCTCAGCTACAGTGACCGTAAACTCCCCTTCACCCACATTATTCACAGCCACCGTTGTCGTTTGCAGTGCGGTTGTACCCTCGGCCACCCAGAAGCTAACCTGATCCGGGCCAACGGTTAACGCGGGTGCGGGTGGCTGCCATTCATCATCCACATAGATGGTGAATGTGACGGATGAGGAGAGACCTTCGCTGTTCACGGCCGTGACCGTAATCTCATTCGCACCAATGATCAAATCATCTTGCGAGAATTCCGTCCCCGTCCCCAACAAGAAGTTTGTCTGGTCACGCCACTCAATATCCGTTACATCCCCATCCTGCAAATCATACACCTCGGCCGCAAAGTACACCTCTTCGCCGTAAACAAACGTTTGCCCATCAGCCGGACTGATGACGGTGATGGTAGGCGCTTTCATCTGCACGTTGTAGGCTGTACTGAACGCCTCGCCCTGGTTCAGGCCGTCATTGGCAATGACTTTGAAGCGCCCTTGCAGGCTGCCCGCAAGTTCGGCCGTGTCAATTTCCGCGGCCGAAGCCGTCAGCCCCATACTAATCACCTGCCAGGAAACACCATCGTCATCACTGTACAACACATCATAAGTCAGCAAATCGCCATCGGCGTCGCTGGCATCCCAATCCAGCGTCACTTCGCCGCTCACCGGCGAAGGCGGGCTGACCAACTGCACATTGCCGACCACCGGTGCATTGGCACTGAGGTCATAACTCCAGACCAGATCACCAGAGCCGGGATGGGTAATCTCCAACCGCGTTGTCCCCAACACAAAAGGCACAAATTCGCTGACGAGCAGTACACTGTCATCCTCGCCCACCACCGGCGTAAAGTCATAATGCACCAGTTCACCGCCGCTATCCAGCAGGCGAATGCGGTACGCACCCGGCGTGGGCGGCGTGGGCGTAAAGCCCAGTGATGTCCACCGCCGCGCCTGGGTGATGTCCGCCGTGTGTTCATCCGGGAATAAAACACCGCTGAGTTGTAGATAATCGCCACCGACAGCCTGTTCTGGCGCGGCCACCAGACCGCTGAAGTTTTTGATACCCACATAGGTGTAATCGCTGATCCATTGATTGTTGCTGTAACTCATCACGTCGTGCCACTCGTTGGGATAGACGCGGGGGATCAGCAACCCATTCAGCCCGGTATCGCCAAAGTCAAAACCACGATAAGCACTTGTGCCAATTTCCTGATCTGGGTAGGGGTATGACGGATCACCGAAGGTGTGGCCGCGCCCCTGGCTGTGCCCAATTTCGTGGCCGCCGTACCAGTCGGCATACGAGCCATCGGTGTCCCAACCCCAATCACCGGAGCCGGAAGGAGTACTGACGCCGCGACCACAGGCCCACCCGCGTGGGAAACCACGATCATCGGCCACCATGCCCACCTGGAAGATGCTGTCCGGCAAACTTTCGGCCGCACGAATGGCATCCAACGCCGGGCAGACCACATACCAGGCCGCACACAGCGACGGATCATCCAGGTAGCCATCGCTACCTGGCGGCAGTTCAATGCGCCGCTGACAGTCTGGGTGGCGGCCGGTACCATCCACATTCCCACCCAGGTCGGCGTTGTACAGGTAGCGATAGGCAGGGCGGAAGCCGGGGCTGGGGTTCGTGTACCAGCCGGGGGTGCTGGCCAGAGGGAAGGCACGGCGCACCCAGGAGACGGTTTGCAGGAAGTCCAGTTCGTAACGCGGCCGGTAGCGGCTGCCGCCAGATTCGTATTCAAAGAGGACAAAGTGGGTCTCCAGGCGGCGGGAAACGTCCAGATTGAAGGTGGCAGTGATTAAGGTGTTGTCGGCGTAGCCGGGTTCGGGCGGGAAGCGGTATGGGTTGAGTTCGGCACGCAGCCGGAGGGTGGGATCGTCTATCCAATCGGGCGGCAGGAAGAAGATGAAGCTGTCGCTGAGGTTGTCGCGGTTGGGGCTGGATTGCACCCGCAAGAAGTGGCTGACGCGGTCTAGATTGATGGGCGTGAGTGGACCGGCAATGACGGTACCGCTGCCGTCTACGCGGTAGAGATGGGCCATGACGCCCGGTATAGCTGCGCCAGCCGAACGGACGAAAAGGCGCACGGCCGTGCGTTTTCCCTGCACCAATGGCACACTGTTACTGTCACTCTGGATGGCCTGGGTTATTTCTAACCCGTCAATATACATGTTGGTTAACAAGGCCGGGTCGGCATTAGTGCGGATGCGCATGAGGGATGTGCCTTCCAGAAAAAAGAGGTAGCTGCCGTTGATTTGCAGGCGGGTCATGTAGCTGGAAGAGACGTGTAGGGGCACGGCCGTGCCAAAAAAAGGCAGCCGGTATAAGGTGGTGCCACTTCCCACTGTTGGCTGCTGGATAAAGTACAACGCGCTGCCGTCGGCGGACAGGCTGGTGATATAAGCAGGGCCGGTACTGGTGTAAATGGGCGCAGAGAGGTCGCCGCTGGTGTGATCATAACTGCGTATGACATCCTCATAACCAATATAAACCGTGTTTCCGGCTACCGGGAAGTAGCCATAAACTTCGGTGTCAATGGTGTTGTGGGCGTTGTTGCTGAGACGGTAGCGTTCCAGACTGCGGGTTGTGGCCTGGGCAAACTGCCAGTACAGATATTGCCCATCGGTTTGAAAATTGTACGGGACACTGCCCACTTGTGAGCCGTTCAGCAGTTGGGTGGCTGCGCCAGTGGTTTTGTGAATGCGCCACAACCCGGTGGAATTAAAACCGGTTTGAATCATATAAATGTAGTCGCCCACCATCACCAGTTCGGCCGTGCGCGGGGGGTGAGGGTAGATCAATTCCGGTGGGGTGCTATCCCAGATCATCAGATCTTCAGAGATGCGTACCAGCCCACCTTGTTCCTGACTAATCCAGTAGATGTAATCGTCATCGGCCACGATGTCGGAGATGATGTCGGGTGTATCGGGTGGTTCGCAGAAGAGGTCATAGGTGAAGTCATACATGGCGCGCGGCGGGGAGCCGGACACGGCCGTGCGCCCTACCGTTTGCGTCAGAAGGCCGGTGGGTGTATCCGGACTATCAGGTGAATGGATCGGGGCACACAAGGGATCATTGAGATAATAAATCTTGGGTGCTTGAATGACAAAATTGGTAGCCTCCGCGCCGGTCATTACGGGGTCAGGGGTATCGGTAGGTACACGGAGGCTGTCAGCGTAAATGGTTGAGATGGCTACCAGTAAAAACAAAGAACTAAACAGTAAGAGGGTCAATCGTAGTGGTCGCATAAGAATCTCCTTTTATGAAAGTTCACGGCCGTGTGTGGGTTACGGCCGTGACCATCATAAAAAGAAGTTGCGTAAAAAAACAATAGGGCATGGAGACATCCGATTTCTCAAGCAACCTGTGGTTGCCGAAATCGGATGTCTGGGGTGATCACGGCCGTTTCTCTTCCGTCTCTCTGGCTCTTTCTGCGGCTACGCGGTCTGTTTCTTCTTTGGTTTCCGGCGATAAATCCATCAGCTTGAGAAACGCGGCCTTATCCAGCGTCAGCACTTCCGTATGCTCATGGCCGGGGTCGGCAATGACGGTGGCGATACGTGCCCCGCCGCGCAGCAAGGCAATCTCGCCAAAATACTGCCCCGGCTTCAGCCGGGCTACGGCAATCTGCGACCCATCCGGTTCCCGTAGCAGCACCTCCACCGCCCCCCGGCTAACAATATAAAATTTCTCCGGCGGCTCCCCCTCACGTAGAATGACATCTCCCGGCTTGAACGACTGCGGCTGCAACTGGCGTGTGGCCTCCCGCAAATGGGCTTCATCCATCAGAGGGAAGGCGGCCGCCAGGTACTCGTCAATAATCTCCCCATCAGACAAAATGATGGTGCGTGTCACGCGCTGCGCCAGGTCTTTGTCATGCGTGACCATGAAGATCGTTTTGCCCTGCGCCACCAGCTTTTCAAACAGGTCAAAGATGGCGTTGGCGGTTTTGGAGTCCAGGTTGCCGGTAGGTTCATCGGCTACCAGGATGGGGGGGTCGTTGGCCAGGGCGCGGGCGATAGCCACGCGCTGCTGCTGCCCGCCGGAGATTTCAGACGGCTTTTTGAAGGCGTGCTCTTTAATTTCCACCAGATCAAGCAGGTGCAGGGCGCGTTCCTGCCGTTCGCGGTTGTTGCGGAAGGTATTGCAAAAATCCATCGGCAGCATCACATTTTCCACATTGGTGAGGGTGGGCAGCAGTTGGAAAAATTGGAAGACCACGCCAACGGTGTGGCCGCGCCAGGCGGCTACCGCACCTTCGCCCAAATGGTGGATCGGTTTACCCTCCATGATAATCTCGCCGGCCGTTGGTTTGTCTATGCCGGTGATCATGTTGATGAGCGTCGTTTTGCCGCTGCCAGATTTGCCAATAACGGCCACAAATTCACCGCGATTGACCTGTAAGTCCAGCTTTTTGAGGGCGTAGAAATCACCAGTGGGGGTGGGATATGTTTTGACCACCTGTTGCAGATCAATGAGAGGCATTGGAGCGGTCTGGTCGTTGGAACGGTTTGTGGATTTGTCTTTACTGCGGAACAGATTAAGCATTGGATTTTCCTAGTTGTGAATGACCGGGCACGGCCGTAACCGGCCACATCGCCGCCCTATACGCATGTTCATTTGCCCTGTTTCATTGGCGCTTTATTGTACCGGAAAAGGTGGGAAGGGATGATGTGGGTGTTTAACGGGACGGTGCTATTCGATAAGTGTTGGCTGAGTGACGGCCGTCTCCTTTTTGCCTGTTTCCGCATTTCCAGATACAGTTCCCGCATTACCAATTTAGTGTTTTGTTTTAGTTAAGATTAGACCCCTCTGGATGGGTTCATCCAGTTAGTGTTACTCCCCCCTAAAATAAGACCCCAACGCTATTACAGCAAAGGAGACAATTATAATGAGCGAAACGATGCAAGGCACCGTGAAGTGGTTTAGCGACCAAAAAGGGTATGGCTTCATCACCAAAGAAGATGGCAAAGACCTGTTTGTGCACCATTCAGCCATTCAAGGCAATGGGTACAAATCATTGGCCGAAGGCGACCGGGTCAGCTTTTCCATTGAACAGGGCCAGCGCGGCCCATCCGCCGCTGACGTGCGCAAACTGTAGGTCACGGCCGTAAAGGACACCTCATGCTTACCGTAACCGATGGCATCGTCGTCAGCCTGGACTACATCCTAAGCCTGGATGATGGTGAAGTGATTGATGCCTCCGAGCAAGAGCCATTGGAATACCTGCAAGGGCACAGCCAGATCATCCCTGGTCTGGAACGCGCCGTGACCGGTATGAAAGTAGGCGATAGCAAAGAAGTCATTGTCGCGGCTGCCGATGCCTATGGCGAGGCAGACGAAGACGCTTACCAGTTGGTGGAGCGCACCATCTTCCCACCAGACATGGATTTGGAAGAAGGGATGCAACTGCGTATGCGCGACGCCCAAACCGGTGAATCGCTGGATGCAATTGTGGCGGAGGTGAGTGAAGGCAATGTTTTGCTGGATTTCAACCACCCACTCGCCGGTGAAGAGCTGCACTTTCAAGTGAAAGTGGTTGGCTTAAGGCCGGCCACCCCTGAAGAACTGGCCCATGGGCACGCCCATGGCGCCCATGCCCATCACTAAAAAAACGGCCAGCACATGCTGGCCGTTTTTCTTCATGCATAAAGAGGCCAGCACCATGTTTGATTGGATTGATTCAACGGAGACTATTGATTGGGAAGAATTGTCCAACCTCTACCGGATAGCGCCCCTTGGAGAAAAGAAGGCCTCTGATCTGAAAATCACATTCGCTAACAGCCGGTTTGTCTGTTTTGTTTTTGATGCGGGCAAACTGATTGGCGCAGGGCGGGCCCTGGCCGATGGGGTTGATTGCTCGTATATCTGTGATGTGGCTGTGCATCCAGAATATCAAGGACTGGGCATCGGTAAAGAGATTGTGTCCCGGCTGGTAGAATGCTCCAAAGATCACCGCAAAATCATCCTCTACGCCGCGCCCGGTAAAGAACCGTTTTATCACAAACTCGGCTTCCGCCGCATGAAAACGGCGATGGCTATCTTCCAAAACCAGGCGCTTGCTCTGGAACAAGGGTTGGTTGATGAAACATAAGCCTTACGGCACGGCCGTAGCTCGCGGTGTAGGTGGTGTCCGGTAAGACTGGATGACACTGTGTGGGCAAACAATCGGCGGGGCCATGCGGTAACGCCCCTGCGCCCAAATGCGGGCGCGCACCTCGTCCGGGTAGTGCGGCGGAATGGGCAGGTAAAGGCGTGTGGTTGCGCCTGGTGGCGGATTGGCGGTGTTCACCACACATTCGGTGGGAGCAGGCATTTTCGTCCCATCAATCAAATCCGGCTGGCTTTGCGCATATCGCTGCCCTTCATCGGCAGGTAGCGGCAGTGTCGCCAGTGTCCACGCGCCCAGGTTGTCTTCGGGGTTGATGAAGTATTGCACACGGCCGTTGCCGTGCATCGGTTTATTTACAATAAACCAATCCGTCCGCGTGGCCCCACACCCCCCCCCGCCCGTGCCCTGCGGCAAACAGACCAGTCGGCTTTCAATGCCCTGGGGCTGGATGAAGGCGTCGAGAGGGGGACGGCCGTCTACCCATAAACTCTGCACCATCTCCGGCGTGGCATAAATCGTCTGCATAATCGTGTTCCACAACGGCGCGGCCCCTCGCAACCCAGGCAAATCTATCATGGGATGGCCGTCTGAATTCCCAATCCAGACCCCTACCACGGCCCCCGGCGTATAACCCAGCGTCCAACCATCCCGGAAATCATTGGTCGTGCCCGTCTTCACCGCCGCCGGAAACGGCAGCGCCAAAGCATTGTCATACCCCATCGCCGGGATCCGTGCCTGATCATCATCCAAAATATCGGTAATAATGTAAGCGATTTTGGGGTCAACCGCATTTACCGGCGGCAGTTGGTTCGCCAGCGCGTCATAGACCACATTGCCCCGGCTGTCGGTGATGCGCAGCACACTGGTCAGGCGTGGTTTTTGTCCCTGGTTCGCCAATGTGGCATACGCATGGGTCAGTTCCAATAACGGCACCTCACCGCCGCCTAACGTCAGCGCCAATCCATAAAAACCGGGCGGCTCCTTTAAGGATTCCACGCCCATCCGCCGCGCTGTAGCAATAAAATTGGGGATGCCTACATCTTTAAGCAAATGAATCGGCGGAATGTTATAACTGTTCGCCAGCGCATCGCGGAACAGCACCGGCCCGTGAAAATAACCGTCATAATTGCGCGGGGCCATCGTTTCGCCACCGCCCAAATCCAGCAACATGGGTGTGTCCCAAAGCACATCGGCCGTCGTCCACCCCTTTTCCATTGCCGCCACATAGGTCAACGGTTTGATGCTGCTGCCCGGTTGGCGCGGGCTAAGGGCCACATTCACCTGCCCCGCAATGGCGTTGTTGAAATAATCCAGACTGCCCAGCATGGTCAGGATTTCACCCGTGTCCGGCTTCAGGATAACCACCGAAGCGTTGCTCACATCGTGCGCGGCGGCGTTTTGCGCCACCCAATCGCGTGCGGCCGTTTGCACCATATGTTGCATGTTCAAATCCAGACTGGTGGTAATTTGCCAGCCACCCCGCGTAATCGCATCCGCCCCATAACGCCGTTCCAATTCATCCTGCACGTAAAGGACAAAATGAGGCGCTTCCAGTTCGGCGCTGGCGGCCTGCTCTTCCAGCGTGATGCGCGGTTGCAGGTGAATGCTTACCCCTTTGGCTACCTCCGCCTGCACGTAATCAATCACACCATCACCCAACATCAGGTCTAAAATTATTTCCTGACGGGCTTTGGCGCCTTCAAAGTTGGTATAAGGGTCCCATTCCAGAGGGGATTGGGGCAGTCCGGCCAGAAATGCGGCCTCAGCCAGGGTGAGGTCTTTGGCCGATTTACCGAAGTAAGTTTGCGCGGCCGCCTCGATGCCGTAGGCCAGGTTGCCGTAGTAAATCTCGTTCAGGTACATCTGCACGATGGCCGCTTTGCTGCGCCGTTGGGTCATAATCCAGGCCAGGAAAATCTCGCGCAATTTGCGTTCATAACTGACGCTGACGCGGTCGGCATAGTCAAAGGCCACATGGCGGACAAGTTGTTGGGTAATGGTGGATGCGCCCACGGGACGGCCGTCTGCCTCCTGCCGCACATTACTCCACAACGCCGCCCCAATCGCTGCCGGGTCAAAGCCGGGGTTCGTCCAAAATGTGTCATCTTCCACTGCTACCGTCGCATTGATCACATCTCTGGGAATCTCTTCATAGGCCAGCCACACCCGCTTTTCCGTTGTCGTCAGTTCAAACAGCAAATTACCGTTGCGATCATAAAAGCGAGGTGTACCTCCCAACCCCGTCCCCCGAAAGTCCGTTACCTGGGCAATGGAATCCTCCAACTGATTGCTGAGGTAAATGTAACCACCCACAAACCCCAGCACCGCCAACAACAACCCGGCCAACCCTACCCAGACCATCACCAGGAATAAAGTCATCAGGCAGCCTCGTTTTTTCTCGTCGGCCTTCGACTTCCCCACCGGTTTGCCCGGCGCTCCCCGGTACTTTTCCATATACTCAAACTTATAATCATCGTTTGACATGGAATTATGTTAATATGCAATCAGAAGGTATGCAAGTAGCATAATGGCGCTATTTCGAGGTTGAATGACCGGACCTATCCATTTACAATCGGAATGCCTGCTCCACAAAAGGATATGTTATGGCTGAAAATCAAACTTTTCAAGACTTACTGGCAGATTTTTCTGATGAGGGTTTTATAGGGCGTGCTGAACAAATTGCTCTTTTTGAACAAGCTTTGGTTGCTGTTCGTCCTCCCTTTCTCATCCTCTCCATTTCAGGGCAGGGTGGCGTTGGCAAGACCACGCTATTAGAACAATTCCAACACATAGCGGAGAATCATGAAGTATTGACCGGGCTTGCAAATGAAGATCAGGCATCTGTCCCCACGACCCTTGCCCGGTTTGCCCGTCAGTTTGAAGAAGCTGGTTACCCACTGAAATCCTTTGACGAGCGTTACAAAAAATACCGTGAACTAAAAGGGGAAGTAGAAGCTGACCCTCAAGCGCCAACAGCAATTTTTGACTTCGCCTTGCGCAGCGCCACAAAAATAGGTATGCGCAGCTTAAAACGCATTCCTGTTGCCGGGGATACCTTAGATGTATTGGTAACTAAAGAATCAGAGGAGATTGTGGCTGACCAGGCCAGCGCAATAGCAGCTTACGTGGCACGGAAATTTTCAAACAAAGATGATCGGCGGTTACTGACCGAAACGATTGAAGAATTGACTTCACGATTTCTGTCAGATTTGAGCAAAGTTGCGCAAGAACGACCTATCATTCTGTTTTTTGATACCTATGAAAAAACGGCCAGGTATCTGGATTACTGGTTGCGTGAATTATTGGAAGGCAAGTTCGGGAAATTTAGTGGACAGGTTCAATTTGTGATTGCCGGGCGTTATCCGTTAGGTCAGGAATGGACGCGCTTTCGCCGGGCAATTCGACAAGTGGAACTAGATGTTTTTACAGAGGATGAGGCACGAGAGTATCTGAATTTAGCCGGAGTCCTTGCGGAAGACGAAGTAGTTAAGATGATGGGACTATCTGAACGGCTACCCGTTTTATTGGCTTTGCTCGTTTCTGCTCCTGGAAATGTCCCCACTAACGTTTCTAGCTCGGCCATAGAGCGATTTCTGCAAGGTGCTTCCAGTGATGAGAGAGAAATTGCTCTGGTTGCCAGCATTCCGCGATTCTTCAATCTAGACGTTTTATCATTCTTACTCGATGCCGAAATTGCAGAATCGGCTTTTGACTGGCTGTGCAAAGCGCATTTTGTGAGGACAAGTGGTGAGGGATGGGTGTACCATGAAGTAGTTCGTTCTATGTTCATTCGTTATTCCCGCTTACGGTCGGCAGAAAAGTGCATAGATGTTCATGGCAGATTGAAGGGGTATTACCAGGCTAAACTTGAAAAGAATAATGAAGCAGAAAACATCCTTAGGCTAGAGCGGGAATTGTTTTATCATGGTCTATCTCAAGACCCATCGAACTACCTGGCTACAATTCTCGATAGGGAGTTGGCGGATATTGAAATTGACAATCTCGACAAGCATTTTCCAACACTGGAACAGGTCGCGGGGGAAACAAATGATCCTTATCTGCTCTCCTGGGTAGAACAATTAAGAAAAGTACAACTGGTATGGGAAACCGGGGAAAACAACTCGGGTGACTTAGAACTTGAAACGGCGGAAGTGCTATTAGACTTCGCAGACAAACTACTTCAACTATCGAACCTATCAGATATTAGCAAAAGCAGAGGGCATTTACTCCGTGCAGGGGCTTACTTCATGCGAGGAGAGAATGAAGTAGCAATACGAGAACTGGATGCAGCCGTTCAACTTACACCGAACGATCCGCTTTATTATTTGGGACGTGGTCGAATTTATAACGAGTTAGGGAAAAGTTCTCTTGCTGAGGCTGACTTCTCCAAAGCCATTGAGTTGCAACCGGATGATGGCAACAACTACTATTGGCGTGGACGTGTCCACTATCAAACCCAAGCCTACGAGGCAGCCGAAGCGGACTTCGCCAAAGCTATCGAATTGCAGCCGGAGGATGGTTACAACTACTGGTGGCGCGGGCGTGTTCACTACGAAACTAAATCCTACGAGGCAGCCGAAGCGGACT
>CAYXUZ010000020.1:35466-52202 GCA_964467705.1 uncultured Ardenticatenaceae bacterium
TGGCGCGGGCGTGTTCACTACGAAACTAAATCCTACGAGGCAGCCGAAGCGGACTTTTCCAAAGCTATCGAATTGCAGCCAGGGAATGCTTATAGACATGCCTTCCGGGGTTGTTGTTATCTGGCTATGGCTAGGGATGAACTGGCAAACGAAGATTTCTCTCAAGTGATCTCTTTGCATTCGGAAAACGGCAAACCTGCCTATTATGTGGCAGTGGGCTATGCAAAAAGGCTGGACGTTAAAAACACCTGTCAATGGCTACAACAGGCTTTTGCGTTAAGTCCAGACCTGAAACAAGAAGCCCCAAACGACCCCAATTTTGTTTTTCTGCACGAAAACAAGGCTTTCACCGAATTGCTGGCAGGATTATCATAAAGTTTTTTGATCTTTGCTTTATCAACTCTGAATTGGTGAAAGGTGTCACAATCGCGGTATAATAGACCAACCTTTCAGAAGCAACTGTGCAAAAGGATGTGCGATGAACAAAAAGACCATTCAAGATATTGACGTAGACGGCAAAAAAGTGCTGGTGCGTGTAGATTTTAACGTCCCCCTCAGCAGTAAAGACCCCAACGATACAAATATCACCGTCACCAATGATCTGCGGATTCGGGCGGCATTGCCTACCCTGAACCACCTGTTGGAACAGGGGGCGGCGCTGATTTTGTGTTCGCACCTGGGCCGACCGAAGTCTTCGGCCGACAAACAATATGCCATGAATCCGGTGGCCGCCCGGCTAAGTGAACTGCTCAACCGCCCGGTCACCAAGCTGGATGAAGTGGTAGGCGATTCGGTGGCAGTCACTGTCGCCGCCATGAAACCTGGTGATGTCACCCTGCTGGAAAACACCCGCTTTGCTCCCGGCGAAACGAAAAATGACCCGGAACTCTCCCAAAAACTGGGGGCGCTGGCCGATGTGTATGTAAATGACGCTTTTGGCTCAGCCCATCGCGCCCATGCCAGCACGGAAGGGGCGGCCAAAGTAATACAGGCCAAAGGTGGGGCCGCGGTCGCCGGCTTCCTCATGGGCAAGGAGATACAGGCATTAGGCACGGCCGTGACCAATCCCCCCCACCCCTATGTGGCTATCATGGGCGGGGCCAAAATCTCTGACAAAATCAAACTGATCGAAAACCTATTGAATACCACGGACAAAATCCTCATTGGCGGTGGCATGGCCAATACCTTTTTCAAAGCCAAAGGACATGAAGTTGGTACATCCCTGGTGGAAAATGAAGCTCTGCCCGAAGCGCAGCGGCTGATTGAATTAGGCGGTGAACGGCTCGTTTTGCCTGTTGACCTGGTGGTGGCGGACAAATTTGCCGCCGACGCCCAAGCAGAGATAGTCCCTGCCTGGGCGATTCCAGTACATATGATGGCACTGGATATTGGCCCAGATACATTGGAACGGTTTAACCAGGAACTACAAGGGGCGCGGTTGATCGTCTGGAATGGCCCAATGGGCGTCTTTGAATTCGACCGCTTCGCCGAGGGCACTACCAATCTGGCAAAGTTGCTGGCGCAAATGGTAAACATGGGTGCACAAGTCATCATCGGTGGCGGCGATTCGGCGGCGGCGGTGGTGAAAGCGGGTGTGGCCGACCAGATGAGCCATATCAGCACGGGCGGTGGCGCCAGCCTGGAACTGCTGGAAGGCAAACTGCTGCCCGGCATTGCGGTGCTAGATGATAAAGATTGACTGATTTTCCCGGAAAATTGAAGTTTCCGGGAAAATAAAGGGATAGCTATGTTCGTAGACATGCCGCTGGCGCAACTGGAAGTGTATAAACCTGAGCGGGTGGAACCGGCCGATTTTGATGCTTTCTGGCAAAACACATTGGCCGAAGCCCGTGCGTTTCCCCTTGATGCCCGTTTTGAGGTGGTAGATTATGGCCTCAAGACGGTAGAAGCGTTTGATGTGACGTTCAATGGCTATGGTGGGCAATCGGTGAAAGGATGGCTGCTGCTGCCTCGTGAGCGCAACGGACTACTGCCCTGCGTGGTGGAATACATTGGTTATGGCGGTGGGCGTGGCCTGCCGTATGAGTGGCTGGGCTGGAGCGCTGCTGGCTATGCACATCTGGTAATGGATACTCGCGGCCAGGGTAGCACCTGGCGCGAAGGGGCGACGCCTGATCCGGAACCGGAGGGCAGCAATCCCCACCACCCCGGTTACATGACTAAAGGGATTCTCAACCCAGCGACTTATTATTACCGACGGCTGTTTACCGATGGGGTTCGGGCGGTAGAGGCGGCCGTAGATCCCCAACACATGATCCTCACCGGCGGCAGCCAGGGGGGCGGGATTACGATTGCGGTCGGTGGGTTGGTGGATGGCGTCACGGCCGTGTTACCCGATGTCCCCTTTCTCTGCCACTATCGCCGCGCCACCGAAATCACGGACGCTATGCCTTACAACGAGATCACTCGCTACTGCCGCGTCCATCGCGATAAGGTTGAAACTGTCTTTAACACGCTTTCTTACTTCGATGGTGTCAACTTTGCCACTCGCATTCAAGCCCCCGCCCTCTTTTCCGCCGGTCTGATGGACTCCATTTGCCCCCCCTCCACCGTCTACGCCGCCTACAACCACCTGGCATCAACCCGTAAACAGATCATCGTTTACCCCTACAACGAACATGAAGGCGGTGGTACGGCCCAGTTCATAGAGAAATTACGCTTTCTGGGCACTTTCCGCAATTGAGGGATGGGGCCTCACTTCTCCGGGTATCCGCCCTATTATCGATCTGTTCTCATTACCTCTGACAGATCGGCGTGGGCGCGAATATCTTCAGGGCTTTCCACGCCTGGCAGTTTGATCGGCAATTTCTCATCTTCACCGATCTGTGCCCGTACCAGCAAAATAGGGATATGGGCATGTTGCAGCACCTTATCGGCCACACTGCCAAAAACCCACCGACGGATTCCACCACGGCCGTGTGTACTCATGGCAATCGCCTCAATCCCCAACTCTTCGGCCACATCCAGAATGGCATCGGCAACAAAATCCGCCTCAATCAGCCGGACATGCACATTAAACCCGGCATTTTGCAATCTTTCTTGATGGGCTTCTATGTAGGCGGCTGCTTCCTGGCGCACGGCCGTCGTAAACCCCCCATATTCCAGACCAGCACCAGTGTAATAGGGTGGGTTGACCACCCGGAGCAAGGTGATTTTGCTCTCAAATCGTTCGGCAACTGCCAGGGCCATGGGCAGCGCCGCTTCGGCCAGTTCTGAGCCATCCAGTGGAACCAGCAAATGCTTAAACATGATGTACCTCCATACAGAACAAGGGCATTGTTCTGTCTATCGCGATATCTCTCCCATTCCTGTTGAGACTATAAAACCTTTACAGACAACCGGATAGTGATAAAGCACATAGCTGACTTTGAAGAAAGTCACTGAAGGTGACAAACATCATCGGTAATTGATGCTATACGCCACTACTAGGCCCACCTGTTGGGTCGGTAGAGTGCTATTGTGGTGGGTCAGGCAATGGACAGTATTTCTTACCCGTTGGAGGAGGGAAAGCAAGGATCTGCCAGGCGAAGGTGTTCGGAATGGATTCACATATCGCCAGAGGAAGTTGAGATGAAGCGGAACATCATTGTTACGGAAACGGTAGCGCTGCTGCCGGATGAACAACCGGTGGAGATTGTAGAGCGCAAAGGCATCGGCCATCCCGATACTCTGTGTGACGGCATAGCGGAGCGCATCGCGGTGGAATATGTCCACTGGTGCCGGGAGCACGGCGGCGTGCTGCTGCACCACAACTTTGACAAGGTGCAACTGGTGGCCGGTGAAGTAGATGCTCATTTTGGCGGCGGCGAAATGCTCAAGCCCATTCGGATCCAAATTGCCGGACGAGGTACGCGGCAAACGCCAGACGGCCGTGCCATCCCCGTGGATCTCATTGCCATTAACGCCGCCAAAACCTACCTGCGCCAGACAATGCGCCATCTGGACCCTGACCGTCACTGTGTCATTGATTGTTATGCCGGCCGTGGCGCCGGCGAACTGGCGCAGACGGTGGCCCACGTGACGGCCAACGATACCAGCATCGGCGTGGCCCACTGGCCCTTTTCGCGCCTGGAAACGGCCGTTTACCAGACGTGCCAGGCCATTAACCGGGAATTGATGACCCAGTTCCCCATTGGTGAAGACGTAAAGGTGATGGGGGCGCGGCTAAATGATGACCTCACGTTCACCTGCGCCGTTCCCTTCCTGGCCGGTGAAGTGCAAAATCTGGCACAGTACCGCTCACTGAAAACGGCCGTACAGCAGGCCATTGCTGCCTATGCCCGGCAGTTTGCCTCTGGGGAAGTGCATGTGCAGCTCAATATGGCTGACAACGAAGAAGCAGGGGACGTTTACCTGACGCTCACCGGCAGCAGCGGCGAGCAGGGGGACGACGGCGCTGTGGGACGCGGCAACCGGATTACCGGCCTGATTACGCCGTTCCGGCCCAGTTCGCTGGAAGCGACGGCGGGTAAAAATGCCATCAGCCATGTGGGGAAGCTGTACAACGTGCTGGCCCTGGCAGCGGCGCAGGCGATTGTGGAGCAGGTGACGGCCGTGCGCCAGACCCAGGTTTTCATCCTCAGCCAGATTGGGCAACCGCTGGCACGGCCGTTTGTGGTTACGGCCGTGGTGCAGTCCACCGCAGAGGCGCTGCCGTTGGCGGCCAGGCGTGAAGTTGAGGAAGTGTTGGACAATTGTCTGGATCAGCTAGATGGGCTACGCGAAGCGCTCATGGACGGGAACATCCCCCTCTTTTGAAGGGGATAAGCGCCTGCCGAAACAGGTAAACAAACATAGGTAATGGAGAAATTAACCATGAACACCAAAGCCCAGGATAGAAAAGAGTCCCTGATGGCCGGATTAGTAGATACCCGAAGCAGAATTCTGGAAACGGCCGTTGCCCTCTCACCCAGGCAACAAGACCAGGTCTTCCTCGGCGTCTGGTCAGTGAAAGATTTGCTGGCGCACCTGATCGGCTGGGACTGGACAAACCTGGAAGCCGCTAAAGCAATCCTGGCCGGCAGCTTGCCGGCTTTCTATGCTCACCATGACAAAGATTGGCGAAGTTACAATTCGCAGTTGGTAGCCAGTTACAAACAAGAGGATTTTGCGGCGTTACTCACGGCTGTTACCGACGCTCATCATCAGCTTATTGATTTTTTGGAGAGGGTTCCGGCCGAGGAATTCGACAAAGACCGGAGCATCCGTTTTCGTGGCTACAAAGTCACAATAACCCGGTTACTTCAGGCAGAAATGGAAGATGAACAGGTTCACTACAGCCAGCTTGAGGTATTCAAGCAGCAAGGCATTTCGGCTTCACCATTACCTTAAGAGTCTGACAGCTATAGCCTCTGTTGGCGCTTGATCTGCAATGCTTCATTCAGATGGACCAGATTGTGCCGTGTGGCCGGCATCAGCAGTAGACCTGCCACGTCGCGCCGACCCCAGTAATCAGCGATACCCCACGCCGCCTCTACCACTGCCCCTTCAGCCATCACTTGTTGCAGTCGGACGGGATCAACTTTGCGCTTTAAGTCGGACGGCCGTAACTGCCTGACGATCACTTGTGTCCGGCGGCCCACTGCCAGCCGATATTCCCGCAGCGCCCTCAAATCAATGACCTGGCTGAAAGCCACCACCGTTGCCCTATCCATGGCGTTGCCGGTATCACACATGGCAATACCCATTTGTTCCAACCAGTCATCCCCAAACAAAATCTGGGGGCTGCCGGCAATCAACAGGTTCATCGTAATGTCTTCACAGCGGGCCATATGCCAGATGAGCCAGGCAACCGAATGTTCACGGCCGTCCGGGATGCGCCGGATGTGCGCCTCAGACATACCATCCAGGAGGGCGTCCTCGTATGACCAGAGTTCTGTTTGCGCCATCCTGGCGCTGTGCAGCATGGCGTGCTGGCGCAAAAAGAGCTGGATGGCCTGGTCATACTCATCAGGGCGCAGCAACACCCGGCGTAATTCCGTCTGCTGGCTAAGACACAACTGACGATAAGACTCAATGGATGACACCGTTGCCTCTACATACCGACTTTGGGATGTAATTCCGTTCTGTACAACCAGTTGAGCCAGAAAAGTACGCCTATCAGAAACAGCGGGCCAGCTATCATTAAGTACGCCAACCAATGCTGCTCTTCAAAGGCAATCAGATAGAGTATGCCCAGAACCGGGTACATGATGCCGCCAATCCATTCCCAACGCCAGGCCAGAGCCAAAATGAGTAGAACAACGGCCGTCGGGATGAGATGGATCAACAGCGCCAGAATTGTTTCCCAGAAATTGGCGCCCCCGTCAAACACATCAAAGGCAAAGATGCTGATGAAACCCGCAAACAGGACGGCCAACACTCTGGGCATCCAGAATAGAGTATGTTTCGTGCGCTCGTTCATCACCTGACTCCTATTTTTTGGCAGCCTTCACAAAAGTAAATACTGCCGCCCAGGTACGCCTCTTTTTTGATAATAGCGCCGCAGACCGGGCAAGGCGTACCGACGGTATTTTTGCTCAAGATCGTTCGGTAGCCACCGGCACGGCCGTACAAATCGCGCTCCGTATCACGCCCCCCCTGGCTGACCATCGCCTGCAATACGCCTTTTACGGCATCGTGTAACTGCCCAATCTCTTCATCGAGCAGGGTCTCCATTTTGCGTTTGGGATGGATTCGGGCTGTCCACAGAATGTCTTGCAGAACACCATTTCCCAAGCCGGGAATACGCTGCTCAGTCGCCAGAAATGCCTTGGCCGACAGGCTGCCGCTGCTTTCCCGAAGCAGCCTGTCAAAGTAGGGTCGGTTGAAGGCATCGCTGAGAGGCGACGGCCGTTCCCGCCCCAAACGGTAATCAGCAAAACCAACTTCTTCCCCTTCAGCCACGCAGAAAAGGCAGCCCCACATCTGAATCGTGGCTGCCAGCGCCGCGCCGTCCTCAAATTCCAGCAGAAGCTGATGTTTGGGCGGCAGCTTTTCGGTCGCACTGTAATAGCGCAAGGCAGCGCCGAGGATCAGACGCATATCGTCCACCTGAATTTCTACCTCACCGGCGCTGGCAACAGCGCATCGGATCATTTTGTCCGCTAAACGGGAGTGATAGCACACCGGATCACCAGCGTACCAGGCAAATTTGTGGGGCGACTGGTTGGCTGTTGCCTTTTTGATTCGTTTGCCGGTCAACGTCTGGTTGATTTGCCCGGCCAGAACAACGGCTTCTGGTAATTCAATCATGTTATCCATTGCTCCTTTTCAGGACGCGCAGCGCCCGCAACGTCACCCATTTGCTCGGCTTACCCTTCTGCTCCACATCAACCCAGGTTTTGCTGTTGTAGCTGTATTCCAGCTTCCAGCGCCCCTGCACGTCTTGTTTGCTGAGCAACAGGTCCAGCGATGGCTTCAGGCGAGGATCATGCCCATAGCCCAGGCTGGTCAGCACTTCCAGGTTTTGCAGCACATCCGTGACATAAAAAACAGGAAAGCCAAACTGGAACCAACTTCGGCTCGGTTTCTCGGCGAAACCCATGGGATAATCAGCCACTGCCGGGTCATGCGCTAATAAGAATTCCACGCCTGCGTCAATGGCGGCCTGTATAGCCGGGGTGCGGGCCGCCGCCGGGACTTTGCTCAGGGCCAGCATCGCCTTGACCGCACCCCAGGCACAAGGCAGGTGGTTGTTGGCGCTGCAAACAAAACCGGGGGCGCTGTTACCGCTGCGGTAGTAACGCACGGCCGTATCCTTCTCCTCCGCCAGGGCAATCCCCACACCTGTAACGCTCCGCGCCAGCCAATCTAACGCCACATCCAGGCGCGTATCGCCCAGCCAACCCAGGTCAATCAGAGCCGCACCCAGGTTGCCCTGAAGACAATGAATTAGGCTGGTGGGTTTACCATCTGCGCTGAAGCCACCATAGCGGCAACGGCCGTGATCGAGCACATATTCACAACCAGCCCGCACCCGTGGGTCACGGCCGTCCGCCCCCAACTGAGCCAGGAAACTCAGCGACCAGACCGTGCTTTGGTACTTAGGGTAATAGCCAGGCCCCGGTTTCACCCAATAACCGGCATCCGCCTGCGCCGCCAGGATGGCCGGTACCGGCCCGCTATCCATGACGGCCTGTTGCGCGGCAATAACTTCGGGGTCGTGGCACGGCCGTTCCAATAGCTCAGTCAGGGCAAAATAACGTACACCTGGGTTGGCCTGGTCTGGTTCTAAAAGCCAGGCTAATGAGTCAAGGTCAAATCGGTTCATCATCTCACTCGTCATCCATTAAGCCGACTGCCTGCTGAGGTTGTTACAAAGCGAAACACTGTTTCAAGGAACATAAACGGGCAAATCCAACACCCGGTATATCCCATCTCCACTCTGGGCAACACGGAATTCAAATTCAGATTCAGGTGGTGTGGTTTGGGCGACGCGACAGCAAGGTTCACGCACAAACAGGCTGCCATCGGGCGCGGTGAACTGCACGGTGAAAATGGTTTCGCCTACGGCCGTGTTCTCCTTAAAATTGGCGACACGTACCGGCAAACATTGCAGGCCATTGATCTGGCAGCCGTTTTGCCAGAGTGTAGCTACATCCGCAGGGTCAACCGTGGGGTTATAGCCTTGCAGCACTTCATAACCGCTGCCGTACAGTTCCGCCGCCGCCGCGTACTCACCCGCCGCCAGTCGATCAAAAAAATTGAGCAGCACCCGATGTTGCTCACAGACGCCATGATAGAGCGCCCATTCGTCGCAGATACGGCCGTCGGCCAACACACACACACCGTACTCACCCGCCTCATTCGACCGTATTTCCACCTGCCCACCTTGCTGAATACAGTTTTGCGACGCCGGATTTGCCAGGGCTACGGGGTTTGGCGTGGCCGTGACGCCCGTCTGATTGCAGGCCACACTAAACAAAGTAATGAACAAACCCAAAAGCAAAAACCGAATGTGGCAAGACATAGCTAACTCCACAGGCCCGAAGAGCCTGGACAACCCTTCATGTCTAGAGCTAAAGGAATGACCCAATAACCCATAAAACCAGTCTACACAATTAAGCCGCCCTGGGGGGAGTGCCAAAACTCATTGAATTGGGTGTATTTTGTTCAGGTGAGTGGCTTGCAGGCTTGAGTGGCTATGGAGGCACACCACGTGACTGCTTAACAACCTCCATCACTTCCTCCGTTGGTAAGCCGTAGCGCGTGTTGCCGTCCCGCCCCACCACTGTCTGCGCCATGAACAGGCTGTTGTAAATGGCTTCTTCCACGGCTTCAATGACCGCCAACGAGAACAAATCCATCACCGGCTGTTCCAGGAAATACGGCCGTTGCCCTCCCAGCTTTGTTGACCGATCCGGGACACGATTGGTGGCGCTGAAGGCAATCACAAAATCACCACTGCCGCCATGACAGGTGCTGCCGGTGCGCGCCAGCCCAAACGCCGCCCGCTGGCACAACCGCCCTAACTGGCGCGTATCCAACGGTGCATCCGTGGCCAACACGATCATAATTGAGCCATCTTCCTGAAGTTTTTCTGGTTTAGGGGGCTTTACTAGCTGCCCCACCGGCACGCCACAAACGGTAAGTTCCTCCGGCGAACCGTAATTGGTCTGCACCAATACGCCGATAGTAAAGCTGCCTGCCCGTCTGGGTAACACCCGGCTCGCCGTACCAATGCCCCCTTTCCAACCAAAACAACTGGTGCCTGTGCCCGCCCCCACCACACCCTCAGCCACCGGCCCGGTGGTGGCATCGGCCAGTGCCGCCCGCACTTCGGCCAGACCAATCGGCCGGGACTGCAAATCGCTCAGGTAGCCGTCGCTGGTTTCGCCCACCACCGGGTTGACGCTGTGGTAGCCCTGCCGCCCGCTCTCCGCAAAACCGAGGCCGATATGAGGGTTTTGCTCAATGGCGATGGTCATCAGGGCGTCGGCTACGCGGGGCACGTTGAGGGTACCGGTGAGGGCGATGGGTGTTTCCAACGTGCCCAGTTCGCGCACCTGCTCAAAGCCGTATACCTTGCCAAAGCCGTTGATGGTGTGGGTCACGGCCGTGACCTTTTCCTCAAATACATCCCCTTCATGTGGCACGATCACCGTCACCCCGGTGCGGAACGGCCCGTTGCCCGTCCAGGCTCCTTCCCCGGCGATGAGCGTGTAATGCCCCACCGCCACGCCGGCCACATCGGTGATGGCATTGTGCGCCCCCGGCGTCAGTTTGCTTTCATAAATTCCAAGTTCGCGTATTCTGGGCATCTCTCCTCCTCAGACATCCGATTTCTCAAAGAAATCGGATGTCTTTAGTGGGTATACGGCCGTAATTTCTCCCCATCCCCCTCGCGCACCAACGCCCGCGCCAGAATCAGCGTCGGGTCAATGAGGAGGGTGTCGTCAATCTGTCTTTCCGTCAGGGCCAAGGGAATTTCTGTGCAGCCCAGGATGATGGCCTGCGCTCCCTGTGCCTGCAAAGCAGCCACACCCGTTAATAAATCCTGGCGAGCGCGTTCGGTGACACGGCCGCATGATTTAATGCCATGTTCGGGGTGATAGATGGCCGGATGGATGAGGGATTCTTGCATAGCGGCGGGGGGCGTGACGGCCGTAAAGCCCAATCCTGCTAACACCTGTGGATACACTTCCGCCCGGTATGTACCCGTCGTGGAAATGATGCCCACGCGCTGCACATTCGGGTAATACTCGTGCAAAAATCGCCCAACTTCGGTGATCATGTGCAGCAGTTGCACCGGGCAACCAGCACACTCGGCCATGAGTACATTCCATATGGGGGGTGCGTGGGCAGTATTACAAGGAATTCCGATCACCTGCGCCCCCATCTGCGCCAGCAGCCGTACCTGCGCCGCCAGGGCAAATGCCGGGTTTTCGGCCACCTGCCCTAGCAGGTATTCGGTGCGGTCAGGGATGGCACACGGCCGTGACACACTCAACACCGTCAGATGATCCTGGTCACGGCCGGCAATGGTCTGGCTGACAATCTTCTGCTGCAAATCCAGCCCGGCCAGCGGCCCTACTCCAGCAACAACGCCAATCGTTTTTTTCATGCCTTTGCCGTATGGAAAAGTGTGCAGTAAGCGGTGAGCAGTGAACGGTCTGCTCACCGCTCACTGCTTACTTTCTTCTAAATCAATCACGGCTTCAAGATAACCGGCAGGTTGATATACCACATCGGCGGTAAGTCGCCGCCGAAACCAAAGCCGTGATTGAGCGCCAGGGAGACATTGCCGCTGGCATCTACGGCCTGCACCAGAAATTCATACGGCCGTAAAATTTCCGCACTGCCCGAAGCGATCTGCGTGGTCGGTTCATAGGTCAGGTCGAGAGATTGCCAGGTACGGCTGTCTTGCAGACGATACAGCACCACCACGCGGGCAATGGCGCTACTCTGGTCGGTCACGCGCACATCAAAATGCACGGTACGGCCGTCTTGATCCCGCCAGGCATCCGCATTCCAAATGCTGGGAGCTACAAAGTCCGTATTGTTAAACGGGGCATGGTACACCTCAAACTCCAGGTGCGAATACAGACGCTGCGTCCCTTCACCACCACCATCTGGCTTAAACTGCCCCGGTATATAGACCAACCGGGCCAGAGACCCACCTTCGATAGAGAGGAAGCGGTTAATGGAACCGAGGCCCACCGGGAACCAATAGCCAATGCCATAACCCGGTTCCAGATTAATGTACCGTTCATCGGTAATCACGCGGGAGACCAGGGGGTCAAAATGGGGAATATCGTTGTATGTGCCACCCGTCCATAATACCCCTTTCGCCAGATACCCAGGCATACTCACGTCCACACTGCCCCGCGGCTGAATGGGTCGCCCGCCAGCCGTATACGTTTCATCCTCGCCGGTTAAGGTGAAGTAGCTACCCCGGCCGGCCACATCATGCCGTTCATAGGTCAAATCCAGGCTGATCGGCGTACTCATGCCGCCGTTTACACCAGCAACAGAACGGCCGTTACCAACCACACTGTAACCTCCCACCGGTATGCTGGACGTGATCGGCATGTTAATCCGCAGCATAGGCAAACCATACAACGTCATCACCGCGATAGACTTTTCGTCGTAATTGCTAAACGAACCGGCCGCCAGACTATTGAAGTACCGGAACTTGGCCATGCGCATCGCCTGGCCCACCGTCTGCGGCCCTTCGCTCCAATCACCCAACGCCTCCACAAAGTTCGTCATCAGCAATTCCGAGTAGGCCACCAGGTCAGAATCACCATAGCCAAAGCCGGTATTACCCAGGAAAGTAGCATTCTGCTGGTTAAACGCCTGCGGCCAATCACGCGGCTCCGTGGCCAGCGCATCGGTCACATTCAGCCCGGAATGGCAGCCCACGGAAAAGATGAGCGACCCTTCATAATCGGTAGCCGCAATAATCTGGGTGGCCAAGACATCTTGGGGGCCGTTGGGGAAGAAGCGGTAATGCTCGAAGTGGGAGTTGAGCGAGATCAACCCGGGGGCAACCGGTTGGGTGAAGAGGGTGTTGGCAAAGTCAACGGCCGTCCAACTATTGTCAATCAGGTGCGTCTGGTTCGCCAGTGGAATCCCCTGCGTCGCTAAGGAGGCGGTGATGACATTGGCCTGGTCAATCAGGAAATCATACCCCGTCACCAGGGCATCGCCGGGTTCAATCACCGAATCCGCCAGGAAGCTGTTTACCATGCCCAGCATTTCGGCCGGCGTCTCCACCAGGCGGCCCACGGCTATCTGTGGCAGATAAAACTCCCGCCCCTGCACCGGGAACGGCGCCAGCGCGGCATAATAATCATCACTCAGCATATAGCGCGAACCAAGCGAACCGGAGAGAGCCGGTGTGTAAGCGATCTCCGCGTAATGGCGCTCATTGGCAATCAAGGCCACATCCGGCAACCGCCGGTATGGAATCATCAAATCTTCACCCACCAACACAATGTTTTCCAGATTAGGATAAGCCGGGGCCAACGCATACAGCAGCGCCTTAATTTGCCGGGCGACAAAGTTGGCCGTATTCGGGTTGGCGGGATCCGCATCAAAATAAGTATACGCACCCCAAAATGGCTCATTGAACCCGTAATAATTGGTCAGGTCTACTACCACCCCATTGACCTGGGGATGGGGCGACAGGTTGCTATAGAGTCTGCTCAGCAAAAGATTCGTAGACACCGTATCAGTATAGGTAGCAAACATGCGGTTGGAGTTGACCAGAATAATCGTATTGATAGTGGGATCAACGGCCGGTGTGGTATACGTGACCACCGGGAAATAATTGGCCGGGTCCCAATACTGGGCCGGCGGCGCAACTTCCACGTCCAGGGTATAAATTGTGCCCACCGCGTAGCTGTTGTGGGGAACAACAGCCAGGTAATAATCACCATACAGCTCATGAACTTCATGCACAATCAGTTCGTCGGCCGTGTCCGGGTTAATAGACAAATTGACCAGAGAACCAATATCACCAACACCGGCAATGTTACTGAGTTGACCGATATTGCTCAATTGGCCGATGTTGCTGAGCTGCCCCAGGCTATTCAGGAAGCCCATGTCTAACAAGTCGCCGATATTACTCAATTGGCCGATGTTGCTGAGTTGGCCGATATTGCTCAACTGACCAATGTTACTCAGTTGGCCCAGATCACGAATCTGGCCGGTCTCTTCATCAATAGCCGGGGCAAAAAGGTAGAGGTTGTAGTCCCCGGAAAGGTTGTAAAGACTGATGGTGATGGTGGAACCTGCGTCATCCACCGGAATTTTGTACCATTGAGCCGCCGCATCAGCTTCTACGGTATCGGTGATGGGGTAATCGCTGGAATCAATCTCTTTGGGGGTGTACCGATAGGTGACTTCGGGCAGGTCACGGTCGCGCAAGAAGATGTCGGCAACACCGCCATTGGTATCACTGGGAACCAGATCCCAGGCGTCGGAATCAAAGACCAGCGCGCTACCATTGGCGGCCAGGTCAGCATTAGTCGCGCCCACGCTGCCATGCGATTGAGCACCGTCTGAGGCAACGCTTTGCCGGGTGACGGTAAGCTGCACCAGATCGGCCACAAAGATGTCGGCCGTGCCGTTGGTATCGGTGAATACCAGATTGCTGGACAGGGAGCGGTAAGCAACGTAGCGGGCGTCGGGAGAGATAACGGGCAGGTCGGAGTCGTCATTGCCCTGCGTGGCATCATCGGCGCGGGAGATAAGCCGGGTTTCACCAGAAAGTGGATTATGAATGAAGATGTCTTTGGCCCCGTTGGCGTCGGGGGTTTGTGACAGGTTGGTGAAGGTGCTTTCAAAGACGATGAACTGGCCATCAGCCGAGACGGAGGGGTTTTGTGCCAGGCCGCCAGCCGTGCCGGTAGGTAGTCCCTGCCCCCCAGAAGAGTTGACGGAGACACGACGGGTGATGCCGGTGACACGATCATGCACAAAAACATCGGGGGCGGCATTAGTGTCATTGGGGACAAGGTTGGGGGCGGCAGAGGTGAAGACGACGATACGGCCGTTGGCCGATATATCTGGCTGGTAAGATGGCCCTGCCGCTTGGGCGCCATTAGAAGCAACGGAGACACGCTCAATTTCGCCGGTGTACAAATCACGCACAAAAATGTCGGAAACGTTGTTGGTATCGGTCAAAACCAGGTTGGTTGCCAGAGAAGTGAAAGCGATGTAACGGCCGTTTAGCGAAACGGCCGGTTCATAGGAAGCATTATCTGCCGCAAACATGTAGCCATCGTCTATCACATGGGAAACCAGGTAAAAATAGCTATAACCGGACCCCTCTGCTGCATTTAACTGTTTTCCCCCTTCGTAGTAAACCTGAGCATACACATCCCTCTGCTGGTTATAGTCAACGTTGGACATCCAGTTGTCAGCATACGAAGTGAAAGCGATCACCTTCCCGTCACCCGAAATATCCGGCTCAAAAGAGTCATTATTTGCCTGCCCGCCAGGATAGGGGGTGAGTTGAACATTCAGGTCATAATCCACATCATAGACAAAAATGTCCTCGGTGAAGGGATTGGTATCGCTGATAACGATGTTTTGGGCGCGTGAGGAGTAGGCTACGTAACGGCCGTCGGCTGATATGGCCGGGTCAGCCGAGGGCGCATCCGCCCCATCCCCATTGGCCGCCAGCGAAATAAGCGTCGTCTGCGGCACCGGCGGCAAGAAGGCGGGCGACTGCGCCGCCGATACAGGCAGGGCGCCCTCAGAACGGCTGGCCGCCTGACCTGTTAACACAACCACCAGCAACCCCACCATACTGACCAATACAGAAGCTAAAATAGATAATGACCTGTTTTTCATAATCACCCTTCCTTACACAACTGGTAAACGAGCCTGTAAATCGGTTACGGCCGTTAAATCGGCCTGTGCTTCCAGACGTTGAAACGTAGCGGCTGATTGGGCGAGCAACGGCCGTGCCCCGGCAAAATCACCCATTTCCACCAATATCATCGCCAGCCAATACCGGCTGCGGGCTAACTCATATTCCTCGGCCGCCTCCGCCAGAATCAACACGCTTTCATCCAACTGCGCCTTTGCCAACGCCAAATCTGCCTGCCCATACGCCACACGCGCCAGAATACGCCGCACCATGCCCTCTTCACTACGCATATTTAACTCTTGCGTTAAGGTCAAAGCCTGGCTAGCCTGCTCCCACGCCAGCGAACCTTCACCGGCTGTCAATGAAGCCTCTGCCTGATGACGCATCAGCTCCGGCAAAAAATCGCGTGACTGCGCCTGGGTAAAATAGTCCTGGCTAAAATGCAAATGCTCCCGCGCCTTCGCCACATTACCCTGGCGCACATAGGTAGCGCCCAAATTCATATGAAAGGCCCCCACGATCCAGGCAGATTCACCCAGTTGTTGTACCAGATGCAGCGCCTCCTGGTAAAAGAGCAGCGCACTTTCATACTGCCCCCGGTTCAGCGCAATGCCCCCCAAATTATTGTCCGTCATGGCCCGGTTATATTTGTCGCCCAACTGGTCAAACATATGATGCGCCTGCAAATAATGGTATTCCGCCTCCGGCCAGCGCCCCAGATTAAAACAAGCATTGGCAATCAGATTATGAGATGTAGCCTGCCCCTGAATGTGCCCGGCTTGCTGGTAGAGCGCAAATGCTTTCTGAAAGTTTTCAATTGCCTGATTGCTATCACTACGCAAATAGGTGATGCCCAACAAGTTGTGCGCACGGGCCAGCACCGCCACTTCGCCCAATTGTTCCCCCAGCTGCAAAACGTGGCGGCACTGCGCCAGCGCCGCCTCATAATTGCCCTGGCGAATATAAATCAGGCCGGCCAGCAACCGGATTTGGGCGTTTTCGGCCGTGTGCGCCTGGGAAGAAATAGCCAGCCCAGACTCGATCCAGGTAAACGCCTGCGTATAATCGCCGCGTACCTCATACAGCCGGGCATACCAGCGGCAAATGGTGACCAACGCCACTTCATCCTGCTGTGCCTGTGCCCGTTGGTAAGCCTGGGCCAGTTGATCGGCCGCTTCATCGTAAGCCCCGGTATCAATAAACAATTGGCCCAATACAAGATGAATGGCTAACAGATTGGCCGCTGTTTCCGATGCTGGCAACATAGTGGCTGCGTGCAGCGCTTTGCGGAAATGGTCAATCGCTTCCTGGTTGGCAAAGAGAGTTTGCGCCTGCTGCCCGGCCTGCATCTGGTATGTCAGGGCACGCGGCCAATCTTCCCCTTCGTAGGCGTGGTGGGCGATAAGGGCGG
>CAYXUZ010000021.1:0-1156 GCA_964467705.1 uncultured Ardenticatenaceae bacterium
CCCTTTGCCGGTGCGATTGCCAGCATCCAGCCGGAAGTGGGTGAACTGGTCGCGCCTGGCGCGCCGGTTCTGACGCTGGCAGATTTGAGTGCATGGTTGGTGAAAACCACAGACCTGACGGAACTGGATGTGGTTAACATTCAACCGGGGAATGAGGTGGAATTGCAGGTGGACGCTATTCCTAACGAGACACTGCGCGGCGTGATCACCGATATTGACAGTGTGGCTACCCTGGCGCGGGGGGATGTGACTTATGTGGTGACAATTGAACTGGACGATATGGTCGATTTGCCGCTACGGTGGGGGATGACGGTTTTTGTGGATGTCTCCCCGTGATCCATAATCCGTGAGGCGTAATCCGTAATCCTATTCGGATTACAGATTACGGGTTACGAAATTCCGCAAAACGCCAATCCCCTCAATTTCACTTTCGAGGACATCGCCGGGGTGTAAAAATTCGGGCGGGGTGCGGGCGAAACCCACACCGTCGGGGGTGCCGGTGGCGATGATGTCGCCGGGCAGCAGGGTCATACCCAGTGACAGGTAGGCGATGGTAGTGGGAATGTTGAAGATCATGAGGTCGGTACGGCCGTCTTGTTTCACCACCCCATTTACGCGGCAGATGAGCCGCAGGTTATGGGGGTCGGGTAGTTCGTCAGCCGTCACAATCCAGGGGCCGGTGGGGCATGCGCCATCCAGACTTTTACCTTTGAAGTATTGTTTACCGGCCATTTGCAGGTCGCGGGCACTGATGTCGTTTAGCACGGTGTAGCCGTAGACGTAATCCATGGCTTCGGCCGCGGGGATGTTATAACCGGCGCGGCCTATGATGACCGCCAATTCCACTTCCCAGTCCAGTTGGGTGGTGACAGCGGGGTCATAAGGAATGGGATCAGTGGGGCCGCTGACGGCCGTTGTTGCCTTCGTGAACACAATCGGTGTATCGGGTAATTGCACCTGCTGCCCCCGCGCCCCGTAGGATTCTTTGACATGTTCGGAATAGTTCAACCCCAGGCAAATGACATTGCGGCGTGGGGTGGGAATGGGGGCCAGCAGGTGGACGGCCGTAAGTGGGATGGTGTGGGTGGCGGTGTTGACGGCCGTTTGCGCCGCCGCCAAACCTTCCTTGCCCAACTCGATAAAGGTCTGCATATCC
>CAYXUZ010000021.1:1166-21216 GCA_964467705.1 uncultured Ardenticatenaceae bacterium
GGTGCGCGGCAGGAATAGCAACGCTTCCTGAATATCCGGGGCCAGGTGGTTCAGCCCAACAATCTGATCCTGCACGACTGCGCCGATGGTGGTACGGCCGTTGTGGGTAAAGGTCACAAGTTTCACGATGCTTCTCCTTCAGTGAATAATTTTTCCGTTGATACCAGAGGGCTACTTCTTTGTACCAATGGGGTTACTATTGATGCGAGCAGAGTGTAGCTTGATAGCAGGTAATTTTCAAAAGGAGAGTGGAAACATGAAAGCCGCCCGTTATGTATTTTATTTCATTAGTGCTGTGCAAATCTTCTTTGCCATCGCTTTTTACTGGCAGTGGGCTTTTGTCACCAATTTATGGCCGTTCGAGGGAACCACGCCGCTGACCTACATTTTTATTTCCTCCATTTTCGCGGCCGCCGCGGCGGCGACGTTGTGGGCTGTAGGAACGGGAAATGATGGCGCACTGGCCGGGATTGGTCTGGATTATTTAGGGATTCTAACACCACTGGCAATTTTCTCATTTCGCCTGGGTGCAAACAGCGATGATACCCAGTTGATGGCTTATGGTGTTTTTTGTGGATTCGGCGCTTTGTTTGGCTTATGGCTCTTTTGGTGGAGCCAGCGATTCACACTCGACATGACGATCCCCACGCCTCGGCCTGTCTGGTGGTCATTTATTATCTTCATCATTGCCCTTTTAATTGTCAGTGCGCGGCTGATTTTGCAGACGCCAAATGCCATTCCCTGGACAATTACGCCGGAACTCTCGGTGGTGATAGGCTGGATGTTTTTTGGCGCGGCGCTTTATTTTGCTTATGGGGTGTGGCGGCCTTATTGGTCAAATGCAGGTGGGCAGTTGGCCGGCTTTCTGGCGTATGATCTGGTACTCATTGTGCCTTTTCTCACCCGCCTGCCCACTGTGCCAGACGAACATCGGTTAGGACTGACGATTTACACGGCCGTTGTCATTTTCAGCGGCATCCTGGCTATTTATTATCTCTTTATCTCCAAACCAACACGACTGTGGGGATAAGATGCGCGGGCCCAGTTGTGCTTACATACCCACAAAAGCGAAACGGCCGTATTTTCATACGGCCGTTTCGCTAAATACGCCCTGAGAGATTCGAACTCCCGACCTTCTGGTTCGTAGCCAGACGCTCTAATCCACTGAGCTAAGGGCGCTTATTACTTATAAATAAAAAGGCGGGGAGGAAGGGATTCGAACCCTTGAACGGCTTTTAGACCGTCAACCGCTTAGCAGGCGGCCCCATTAGACCACTCTGGCACCTCCCCTAAAAGGGGGATTTTATTGGGAGCCTGTTAAAACCAGTCTCCAATAAGTAACTTTTGTAAGGTTCGTGCTGGCGGAGGGAGAGGGATTCGAACCCCCGGTGAGCCTAAACCCACTACGGTTTTCAAGACCGTCGCAATCGTCCACTCTGCCATCCCTCCATTGGAAGATTTATGCCTTGTTAAAAACCAGTTTTATACCAGTTTATCAGGTGTAAACCCGGAGGGGGAGTATAACACGGGCATCTGGCAGTGTCAAAAAGCACAGGTAGCTTACTCCTGGCGGCTGGCGTACAATTCGGATGGCTTTGGCATACACAATAGATGGGTGTTAGCAGTCGGTAGTGGGCAGTTGGCACGGACTGCAAAACCAAAGAATGGAACACGAGATGAATGAAGATGTATTAGCTGTATTGGTAAATCTTTTGGGTGATGACCGGGTGTCAGTAAAGGAAGTAGACCGCCAGTTACACGGCCGTGACCAATCCTCCCACCCGCTCCATCTGCCAGATGCCATCGTTTGGCCCCATACCACCGCCGAAGTGAGCGCCATCCTGAAGCTGGCGCATGAACAGCGTGTACCTATCGTTGGCTGGGGGGCAGGCAGCAGCCTGGAAGGGAATCCCATCCCTGTGCGGGGCGGCATCGTGGTAGATTTCCAACAGATGAACAAGATTCTGGCTATTCACGCAGCCGATTTTCAAGCAGTTGTGCAGCCGGGCATCTTTTACAAAGATATGAACAAAATCCTGGGCCAAGAAGGCCTCTTTTTTGCGCCTGACCCTGGGGCAAATGCCAGCATTGGCGGCATGATCGCCAACAATGCGGCCGGGACGCGCACCGTGAAGTATGGTGCAACCCGCGACAACGTACTGGCGCTAGAGGTGGTGTTGGCGAATGGTGAGATAATCCGCACCGGCTCTCGCTCGGTCAAACAATCGGCCGGGTATGATCTGACCCACCTGATTATTGGCTCTGAGGGCACACTGGGGCTGGTGACAGAAGCAACCCTTAAACTGGCCCCCTTACCGGAGCATTTTAGCGCCGTCCTGGCAACGTTTGGCAACACGGCCGTTGCCGCCGCCACCGTTTACCAGATTATCGGTTCTGGCCTGGGGCCGGCAGCACTGGAATTATTGGACGCGGCGGCCATCACCTATATGAACCGGGATGAAAACATCAATCTGCCCGTTGCACCTACGCTACTGATGGAGTTTCATGGGCCAACAGCGGAAACGTTGCAAGGCGAACTGCAATTGGTAGAGGAGATTTGCCGGGATGGTGGGGCCACTCATTTTGCGGCGGGGGTGGGACGCGATGAACGGGATCGGCTGTGGCACGGCCGTCACCAGTTAGGGGAAATCCTCTTTCGCGCTCATCCGGGCGAGAAATACCTCATCACCGATGTGGCCGTGCCTATCTCCCATTACCCGGAACTGGCGGCGTACACGGCCAACTTAATGCACGGCATGGACATAAAAGGGGCGTTGTTTGGTCATGCCGGTGATGGCAACCTGCACACCGTCACCTTTGCCCCGGAAACTGGCAAGGAGACAGATTTGCAATGGTTCAATGATCAGGTCGTGCAAAAAGCACTGCAATTGGCGGGTACCTGCACCGGAGAGCACGGCGTTGGCATCGGTAAACAGAAATATATGGTTCACGAACATGGGGAAGCCGCTATTGGTGTGATGCGCCAGATCAAGTATCTGCTAGATCCCCACAACATTTTGAATCCAGGAAAGGTATTGGGGTAGCGCTTGTTTTGAAAAATCACAACAACCATGAGACCCTTTTACCGTCGGCTCACATTCAAAATCGGGGCAACCATCATATTAGTAGAACTCCTCGTTTTAGCTATGGTTGGTCTGTTGTTGCTGAACCAGTTCGCGGGGCATTTTCAGGAGGACATAGAAAGCCGTCTCCTCATCCCGGCGGCAATCGTAGAGACAAATCGGGCTAACCTGGCAATACTGGACGACCAGGCAACTATTGAACATCTGGTTGGCGCACCGGTTACTCTTGCCTTTGTCAGTTCCAATAACAATATCATCATCAACGCGATTGATAGTGAATTGATCGGTAAACGGGTGGCACAGGTGACAGGGGCGGAGGCTGACTGGTTCACGGCCAACAACGCTAACGGCATTATCTTGCATGGCGAAGGCAGTGTAACCAGTATTGTGCCTATCTTCACCAGTGACCGGTCTCGGCCCCTCTTTTTTTTATATGTCCAGGCTTCCACCGCCAGATACCAGGCAGAAGAGACGCGGCTCATTCTGGTAATCGTAGCCAGCGCCTCGCTGGTATTGGGACTGACATCGCTCATTTTGTACCTGGCAATAGATCGGCTGGCACTGCGGCGGGTCACGGCCGTGCAACAAGTCCTGTACACCGCCCAAATCGGCCAACTCTCTGTGCGCATCCCCTCTCCCATTCAAGACGATGAAATTGGCGACCTGCAACATAGCGCCAATAATTTGATAGACCAACTTCAAGAAATGGTGGCCGACCTCACGCAGCGCATCGCCGAACAACGCCTCACCGAAGCAGCCCTGCGCCAGAGCGAAGAAAAATACCGTGACTTCGTCGAAGGCAGCCATGACCTCATCATCCAGATAGCGAGAAACGGCGAGTTTATCTATGTCAATCATGCGGCCGAACGGATATATGGACTGCCACAAGAAGAGCTGGTAGGGCGACCTGCTTTCAGTTTTATACACCCCGATGACCAGGAACGTACCGAAATGAGTTTTTTAGAATGGATACGAGGCCATAGTTCCCATGCCACGTTTGAAAACCGTCAGGTCAGCCAGGTAGGTGTCATCTTTGATATGCTCTGGTCCATCAACGTCCATTACGATTCATATGGGAATGTAAACTATATCAATGCCATTGGCCGGGATATAACCAACCGCAAAATGGTTGAAAGGCAATTACAGGTTCAATCCAGTGCCCTGGCTGCCGCCCCCACCGGCATGCTTATTGCTGACCAAAACGGTTTGATCGAGTGGATCAACCCGGCTTATACCCAACTTACCGGTTACGTCTTGGCGGACATTATTGGCTTCCATATTGGACAGGCTGATGGAGACGGCGGGGATAGAAGCAGATCAATACAGGACGCCATCTGGCGCACAGTACAACAAGGCGAAATCTGGCAAGGTGAGTTCACCAATCGGCGCAAAGACGGCCGTCTGTATGACGAAGAGATGACAGTAACACCCGTTGCCGGGCCGGATGGAAACATCACCCATTTCGTGGCCATCAAACAGGATTTCAGCCAGCGCAAACAGGCAGAAGCTGAATTACGCGCACGGGCCTCCAGTTTGGAATTGATTGTGCGCATTGGTCGCCGTGCTACAGCCATTCTCTCATTGGATGACTTGCTGCATGAATCGGTCAATCTAATCAGCAATACTTTTTCTTATTACAATGTGGTCATTCGGCTGGTAGAGGGAGAATATGTGGTGCTGCGCGCCACCTCGCTGGAATCCCTTAAGGAGATGGAGGGGGTGGCGCGCCTGAAATTGGGACAGGGCATTACCGGGTGGGTGGCCCAGCATGGCGAAGCATTGTTGGCGCCGGATGTCTTGCAAGAACCCCGTTATCATGCAGAACTGAGCAAAATGGATACACGTGCAGAGGTGGCTGTGCCCATTGAATTGAAGGGAATGGTGATGGGTGTGTTAGACGCGCAAAGCATACACCCTCACGCTTTTGACGAGGATGACTTGTTTACGCTGCAAGCGATTGCTGCCCAGTTGGCCGTGGCTATTGAAAATGCCCGCCTGTACGAAGCGGCGCGTCAGGAGATTTTGGAACGACGTAGCGCGGAAGAACGACTGCAAATTTACACGGCCGAACTGGAGCGCAGCAACCGGGAATTACAAAATTTTGCCTATGTTTCCTCCCATGATTTGCAAGAGCCACTACGCAAGATTCAGATGTTTAGTGACCGATTGGCGGCGAACTATGTGGATGTATTGGATGAACGTGGGCAGGATTACCTGGCACGGATGCAAAATGCGGCGATGCGAATGCAAACTTTAATTGTGGATTTACTGGCGTTTTCGCGTGTACTTACGCATGTAGACCCTTTTGTGGGAGTGAATTTGACTCAGACGGCGCAGCAGGTATTGGAAGATTTATCGGTGAGCATGGAAGCGGTTAACGGCCGTGTCCATCTTTCCCCTCTGCCCACTATCCAGGCCGACCCCACCCAAATGCAGCAGTTATTCCAAAATCTGCTCAGTAATGCGCTGAAGTATCATAAACCAGATGTGCCGCCGGTTATTCATGTTTTTGGAGAAAAAGTGGCTGATAGTTGCTGCCGCATAATGGTACAGGATAATGGTATCGGGTTTGATGAAAAGTATCTGGATCGCATTTTTACCATGTTCCAACGGCTACACGGCCGTGCCGAATATGAAGGCACCGGCATTGGTCTGGCAATTTGCCGCCTGATTGTGGAGCGTCATGGCGGCAGCATCACCGCCACCAGCCAACCGGGCCAGGGCGCAACCTTCATCATTACCTTACCGATCAAACAGAATCAGAACTTACCAATGGACAATGGTCAATGATCAATTGTCCATTGACCGTTGAAAATCCGCCATGATTCTTCTGCAAGCAAAAGGGTTGGCGCAATCATTTGGCGCTGATGACATTTTTGAAGAGATTGACCTGCGGCTGCAAGCCAAAGAGCGGGTAGGGCTGGTTGGCCCTAATGGTTGCGGCAAAACGACCCTGCTGCAAATTTTGGCCGGGCAGCAAGAGGCCAGAGAAGGCCAGGTCAGCCGCGCCGCTGACCTGACCGTGGGCTATTTGCAACAAGAAGCGGTACTCACCTTTGCCGGACAAGACAATACCATTTACGAAGAAATGTTGACCGTTTTTGCCACACTGACGGCGCAGGAATCGCAACTGCGGGTGCTGGAAGCGCGCATGGCGGCGGGGGAAACGGCAGATGAGATTTTGGAGGAGTACGGCCGTGTCCAGGAAGCCTATGACATCGGTGGCGGCTACCATTACCAGCAGGAGATCAAGCGGGTGTTGTTGGGGCTGAGGTTCCCGCCGGAAAGCTGGCAGACGCCATTAACGCAGTTGAGTGGTGGTCAAAAGACGCGCGTTTTGTTGGGGCGGCTGCTCTTGGAACAGCCCGACTTGCTCATTTTGGACGAGCCAACCAATCATCTGGATGTCACGGCCGTTGAATGGCTGGAAAATACGCTGCGGCAATGGCCGGGAGCGCTGCTCATCGTCAGCCACGACCGTTACTTCCTGGATCGGGTGGTGACGCACATCTGGGAATTGACACCCACCCAACTACACAGCTACAAAGGCAGCTACAGCCAGTATATTGAGCAGCGCCAGCGCCAATGGGCTTACGCCGCCGAACAGTTCCAGGCGGAAAAAGAGCGGCTGGAAGCAGAACTCGATTTTGTGCGCAAAAATATCGCCGGCGGCAAGAGCGACATCGCCAAAGGTAAGCTGAAACGACTGACACGGGATATTGTGCTGCTGGAGACGTATGGGGCGACGGCCGTGCCCGGCCAAAGCTGGCTGCAAATTGGTGAACGAGTGCGCACCCTCAACATCAACGAAGCCACACAGCGGCTGCGTGACCTGCCGCCGCCTGTGCCTCGCCAGCCACAACTGCACATTCGCCTGAAGCCGGAACAGCGCAGCGGCCGTTTTGTGCTGCGCAGCAAACGGTTGGAAATTGGCTATCCCGGTGCGCCCCTCTTTGCCAGCGATGACCTGCACCTGGAACGGCATGAATGTGCTGCCTTGATCGGCCCCAATGGCAGCGGCAAAAGCACTTTTTTGCGCACGCTCATGGATGTAATTACCCCCCTACGAGGCAAACTGCGCTATGGCGATGGCCTGATACGCGGTTACTTCGCTCAGGGACATGAGCAACTGAACCTGAACCGACGGGTGATTGACGAGGTAATAGCCCGCCAGCCAATGCCGGTGGACAAGGCGCGCAACTTCTTAGCGCCTTATTTGTTTCGTGGCGATGACGTGTTTAAGCAGGTGGGCGACCTGAGTGGCGGTGAGCGGGGGCGGCTGGCGCTGGCGTTGCTGGCGTTGGCCGGGGCCAATTTCTTGCTGCTGGACGAGCCAACCAATCATCTGGATATTCCCTCTCAGGAAGTGCTGCAATCGGTGCTGGAACAGTTTGACGGGGCGATTATTTTGGTTTCGCATGACCGGTATCTGGTGGACCGGCTGGCCACGCAAATATGGGAACTGCGTGACGGCCGTTTGCACGTATTTGACGGCCCTTACCAGGCATTCCTGGCCGGGCGGGCGGGCGGCGAGACCACCGTTGCCACCAAAGTTGCCCTGCCTACGGCCGAAAAATCTCCCCCTTCATTGGATTGGATTGAAGAAGTGAAAACGGGTCAACCGGCACGCCTGAGCAAACAAGAGCGCCGCCAGCGGGGACGGCATCTGCGTGAGGTGCAAGAGCAACTGGAAGAGACAGAAGCCTGGCTGGCACAATTGGCTCATGATATGGAAGTGGCCGAAGCAGCAGGCAAAGAGGCAGCCCACTTGCGGCAGGAACAGGCTACAGCGCAGGCCGAATTGGAACGGCTAACGGCCGTGTTAGACGACCTGCTGGCGTAGGATATTTGGCTCGCTGGCACAATAGTCCCGTTGACCCGCTTAGGTCGCTGTTTGATAATGGGGCGCATGGGTAGTTGTAATGGAAAGTATGCAAATCAGAACGAGTGCCATGAGTAATCACGGTTTTATCAATCAGTCGCAAACACTATTGACCGAAACAAACATCGAATTGATGCTGGAGCAGCGGCAGGTGGTACGGATATTGCAACCTTCCCTACGCTATCAGGTGGAAGAGGCTGTCCAGGTCAATCCATCGTTGCGCAACTATGTTTTGCCCCACCAGGGGGAGCTTTATTTGCTGCTCACCGGCATCGGTGATGGGCAGCGTCGGGGGCAAATCTACGATCTGGTACAACGTTACCAGATTGACCCCACCACGGATCTGGCGAAAGTACCAAATGGACTGCGCGCCTGTTTGCAGGCGCAAAAACACCGCCAGGGGCGGTTGATGGGAGCGTTTGCTCTGGGAGCTGTGGTGGGCGCTTTATTGGGGCTAATTGGCATGGCAATCAGTGTTTTGTTCACGGCCGTCCTGGGTCTGACCAATAGTGCGGATACCACCTGGGAAATGATCACGGCCGTGACCTTTGTTGTCTGCTCTGCATTAGGGTGGGCCGCAGCCACTTATTACCTCTGGCACAAATACCCGCTTGGTTTCTGGCGCCATTAGAAAAAAAGACAGACCTGACAAATCGATTGCCCATCCATTGCCCTTCCCCTTTGGCATACCAGCTTCGTCATAATTGAGGTACACTTAGGAAAGATTCATGCAGCTCTCAAAATTGAGATAGCAAACAATCTTGTATCTTTATTTATATTGACCTTACCTGAGAGAAAACCGACCCATGTTCAAACATCCTCTCAGGCTACGTTTTCTAATAGTTTCATGACTGCCGCCTATTGTGTTGTTAGTGTTGAGGATGATTTAGGAATTTTCCGCATTATCGAGGCTTCTTTACGGCCGTTGCCCATTGAACTGCACCATGCCGCCACCGGTCGGGAGGCGTTAACCCTCATTGGACAGTGCCGCCCCAAGTTGATCATTCTCGATATTTCCTTGCCTGATATGAATGGATGGGATGTCTTGCAGGGCCTCAACAAGCTAGAGATCGAACGCCCCAAAGTATTGGTCTTAACTGCGTTTAACAACCCCACCCATCGCCTGATTGGACATTTGCAAAATGTCACCTTTATGAGCAAGCCCTTTTTGCCCAAAGAGCTGTCTACGGCCGTCAAGGATGTCTTGAACATTCCTGGTTGATTTCCCCTTCTCGCCTCTTCATTTCGTGTTACAATTGCCGCGTTGTATTTGTATTGTCCTTGCTTACCCGGTTGGAGGAAATTGGAATATGGGGTCACTATACCACGTCGTGAGCGTTGAGGACGATGGCGGTATCTTTGCACTCATTGAGGCTACGTTACGGCCGTTGCCTGTGCAGTGCTATCATGCTCGTAATGGCGAAGAAGCGCTAAAACTCATCCCAGAAGTGAACCCAGATGTGGTCGTGTTAGACCTAGCGTTGCCGGACATTCTCGGTTGGGAATTGTTAGATCAACTGGATGCGTTGTATGATTGTCACCCTGATGTGGTGGTGCTTTCTGCTCTGGTGGAAGGTGGTCGCCCGGTAAGATCAAACCGGGGCACACTGAACCGGGTGATTGATCGGGTAATCACCAAACCATTTGTTCCCGCCGAACTGCGACACAACGTTTCTGAGCTGTTGGGGCTGGCCTGATGAAGCTAGAAGCGGCTGATCTGGTTCAGAACGTCACGTACCAGAGCAATGAGTGTTTGGGTGCTGGTTTCACCAATGGCAACGGCCGTGTCCGCCTTACTCGCTCGAAAATACAAACTGCGCAAAAACATCTTGATATTGATCGCCTGCCGATAGGTGGCCGGAAATGGTTCAGTCTCTTTCGCCAGAGGCACAAAGCTATTCAGCCAGTTTTTCACATCTGCCTCTTTCAGTAGTTTGCGTTCCAGGCAAGCAATCACCGGGATCGCCAGCCGTTCGTCTTCTTCAAAGTTGTAGACCAGGTGCGGGTTGGCCACCTTTTCGCGGATGACCTGCAAGATGTCCAGCAAGTCGGCGGCGTTTAGCTCTTTGCAGCGGGCCAGGTCGTCCAGGGCGTCGGCGGCGTGGGCGAGGGCGTGCGCCCATCCCTTGTCATCCTCCGCCACATACCCGCGAAAATCTTCTTCTCCGGCCAGGTAGATGATGACCTGCTCTTTGACATGGAGCAGTTCGTCACGAGTCAGGAACGGCCGTCGCTGGTGAGCAATCAACAACAGCGGCAGTAGCAGCATGGAAAAGGTGCGTGTGAAAACCGAATCGGTCTCCTTTTCCCCCAGGCGGTAAAACAGGTGCATATCGTCCAGGGCTACCGCCAGAAATTCTTTACACTGCTCCTCCGTGAACAGTTCGTTTTCATCCAGCACCCAGGTTGCCAGTCCGGTATAAATCAAATCATCCCGCAGTTCGCTATCCACCGACCCCACATGAGGCAGCATTTCCAGCACCCGCTGGTACACATCCACCCCTTCGGGCAACTTAAAGTTATCCACTGCCAGGGGTAAAAGTCGTTCTTTCAAAGCCTGTTCGCTCAGTTGCATCGTCTTATCTTCAATCTTACCTGTTAACCCTATCTAAAGTTTAACCGCAGAGAACGCAGAGAGCGCAAAGTTTTTCTTTATCTTCGCGTCCTTCGCGTTCTTTGCGGTTAGTAACATCTTTAACTCGCCAATGCAATATCCTGCGCTGCTCGCGCCATAAGGGGTGTCATCATTTCAAAGGCGGCGAAGCGGTGGTCTTGTGTCTGGCCCCGTTTATAGCGGATAAAAATCTGGGCAATAATAACCGTCAGCCGAAACAATCCTAACGCATGATAAAAACGAATGTCATGTATGTCGCGGCCGGATTGTTGGGCGTATCGCGCTACCAATTCGGCGCGGCTGGGAAAACCCAGGTCGCCCAACGGCATCATGGAGGCTGCCTGCATATAGGGCGGATCATCCGGCTGTGTCCAGTAGCAGAGCAGCGCGCCCAGGTCACACAGCGGGTCGCCTAAGGTACACATATCCCAATCAAAGATGGCGACCATTTGGCCGGGATCATCGGCGGCCAGCATCACATTGTCCAGTTTGTAATCGTTATGCACCAGGGAAATTTGGGTGGATGTGGGCAGATTCTTCCGCAGCCAACGGTAGACGGTATCCATTTCGGGCAGCTCTTCTACTTTGGCGGCGTGCCAGCGTTTGTACCAGCCTTCAATTTGCCGCTCCACAAAACCGTGCGGTCTGCCCAGTTCGGCCAAGCCTACGGCCGTATAATCCACCGCATGAAATTGGGCCAGTGCGTCTACCAATGCCAGACTCATACGCCGGGTGGCGTCGGGCATCTGTTGGTATTCGGGAGGAATGGCGCGGCGCACCACCACACCCCGTCGCCGCTCCATGATGAAAAAGTCGGCACCGATCACGGCCGTGTCTGCACAATATAAAAAGGCGCGTGGGGCGTAGGGGAAAGCCTGGTGCAACACCGACAGTACCCGGTATTCCCGATTCATGTCGTGGGCGGCATGGGCCACCGGGCCAAGCGGCGGGCGGCGCAGCACATATTCATGCGTGCCATAATCGAGCAGGTAAGTGAGATTGGCCGCCCCGCCGCCAAATTGACGGATGGTGAGTGGGTTTTCGGTGCCGGGCAAACGGCCGTGTAAATAAGCCGCCAGCGCCCTTTCATCCAGTTGTTCGTCCGGCCGTACCGGAATGGTGTCGTCCATCTTTCCCTCGGTGGTCAGGTCTGTGAGGGAATTTTAGCATGGGGGTTAATCACTGCCCATGATGGTGACAGCGTTAATACCTGTCACCTCAGGCAGAATTGGCTGCCAATCTAACTGCGCCAGGTCTGCCACCCATAAATCACCATTTGCCATCACTGCCAGCACTAATTCACCCGTCTGGTAAAACCGTTCTACCATATTATAAGGCTGCGGTTGGGTCAGCCGTGTCCAGCTTTGGCCGCCGTCGTGGGATTGTTCAATACGGCCGTGCCGCCCATCCGGCCCCTCTGACGGCCCCAAAATCAGGTGATCGGCATCCGCCGGGTCAACCCACACCGCCCGCACATAACAATTGTCGTAACGACATTCCCATGTATCACCACCGTCAGCCGACACGTAAAAACCACCACCGGTCGGCGCAAAAACGAGATCGGGCGAGGAGGGATGGGTCTCCACGGAATGGACATCGGGGTGAATGAAATGAGGTTTAGGGCGGCCAAATTGGGCACGGCCGTCGCTGCCCGCCGCCAGCCCCCACGTTTCCCCGGCATCATCCGAACGCAACAATCCGCCCACTTCCACAGCCGCATAGAGGCGACGGCCGTTGACGGCAAAACCGCGCACACAACCCGCCCCCGGTGAATAGGGCAGCCACCAGCCAAATTGGTCGCGCAGGGTTTCGATGGCGGGACGGCCGTGCCAGCTCGCGCCCCCATCCCGTGAAATAAAAACCGCCGCCGGTTCCGTACCCGCCAGTTCAAAATCAGACACATCGGGGTGGTAGGCCAGCCAGCGCACATGCCGGTACGCCAACCCGTTGTTCCGCTCCTGCCACGTTTCGCCGCCATCTTCGGACAGCCACACCCCCTCCGTACTGCCCAACAAAATCACCCCCTCCCGCGCGATGATGCTGGTGGTGTTCACACCGGGCAGGCTGCGCCGTGTTACCCGCCACTTGCCGTCCTGCTCCACAACTACTACAAACCCATCATTTGTCGCCAGATATAATTCGATCATCTTTGCTCCATCCGCGAAAATCCTGCCAATCCGCGTCCCATATAAGAAAAGAGAACGGCCGTGTCCCCCACACGGCCGTTCTCTTTTCATCCATGCGCCACCGGCGGTACATCCAGCGGCCAACCAAACATTGCCAGCGCCTCGCGGGCCAGCGCCCGCACCTGCCGCCATTCCGTACTCTGCCGCAGCGCCGCGTCTGACCAGGCTGGCTTAAACCGGGAGCCACTGAGCAGCAGCAATTTTCTGTCTAGCCTGTTCAGCACCTCCACCTGCTCACCGGTCAAATTCTCTTGCATCTCACCACGCGCTTTGGCCTGCCAGCGGTCAAATGCCAGCGCCAGCTCCTCCACCCTGCACCCATCCCGCGCGTGTAACCGGAGCTGCGCGGTGACGGGCAGGGCCAACGTCTGTAAAGCATATTGTAGTTGTTGCACACTCCTGTTCATAACATACTCCTGAGATTGGGAGACTGAGAGATTAGGAGATTGATAATCTCTCAATCTCCCAGTCTCCATTCTTTGTTAATCAGCAGCGGCCAATTCTCGTTCATCCAATTCCTCTTCCAACCGCTGTTCCATCTCTTCGCGGAACTGGCGGGTGTAGAGGTTGTAGTAATGACCGCCCAGGCGAATCAACTCCGCATGGGAACCCATTTCCGAGACGCCGCCATTTTCAATGACCATGATGCGGTCGGCATTCTTGATGGTGCTGAGGCGATGGGCGATGATGAAGCTGGTACGGCCGTGCATCAATTTGTCCATACCCTGCTGAATCAACGCCTCGGTCAGCGTGTCTACCGAACTGGTGGCCTCGTCCATAATGAAGATGTCCGGATCCGCCAGGATAGCCCGCGCCAGGCTGATCAGTTGCTTCTGCCCGGTGGAGAGCAGCACACCACCCTCACCCACCTGCGTCTCATACCCTTCGTCCAGGTCAATGATGAACTCATGCGCCCCGGCCATTTTAGCCGCTTCCACCACTTCGTCGTCGGTGGCATCCAGACGGCCGTAGCGCAAATTGTCATACACCGTGCCCGAAAACAGGTGCGGCGTCTGCAACACCATGCCGATGCGTGATTGGATGGCATGTTGCGTCATGGTGCGGTAGTCACGGCCGTTGAAGCGAATGGTCCCTTCTGTCGGCTCATAGAACCGGCAAATCAGGTTGACAATCGTAGACTTACCCGCACCGGTCGGCCCTACCAGGGCCACCGTCTCACCTTGCGGAATCGTCAGGTTAAAGTTCGTCAAAACGGGTTTGCCCGCTTCATACTGAAAGGAAACATGATCAAACGTAATGTCGCCACGAATCGTGCCAGGGTCAATGGCCTCCGGCGCATCCACAATTTCCGCGTCCATATCCAGCAGCGAGAACATGCGCTCGCCGGAAGCCACCGCCTGCTGCATACTGGCATATACCGCTGCCAATTGCTGAATCGGCCAGAGCATAAAGGTGATGTAGGCGACGAAGGCATGGATGCTGCCGGCCGTCATACTGCCCGCCGAAAAGGCCGCGCCGCTGTACCAGACCACCAGCGCCACCCCGGCCGTACTCACCAACTGCACCGCCGGTAAGAACAATGCCGAGAGCCAGGCCGCTTTGTAGCCAGATTCATACATCTGATCCGTCAACTCCTGGAACTTACTCAGATTCTTCTCTTCGCGGCGCAATGATTTCACCACACGCACACCGGTAATGTTTTCGCTGGCAGCGGCCGTAATCTGCGAATTCACCTTCCGCACGATCCGGTACTCCACCAGGATACGCTGCTTGAAGTAAATCGCCACCTTATAAAGCACCGGCAGCAGCAGAATGACGATAATCGTCAATTTCCAGTTGATAATGAACATGAATACCAGCGAAGTGGTAATGCTTGTCACCGTCCAGGTAATGTCCAGGAAACCCCAGGAAACCAGGTCGCCCACACGGCCCACATCAGATGTAACACGAGACATCAACCAGCCGGTGGGCGTCTTGTCATAGTAGGACAATGACAGGTTTTGCAGGTGGTTGAACATCGTCTTGCGCAAATCATACTGCACCTGATGCCCCAACACGCCAGCACAGTAGATGAAGCCAAAGACCAAGACGGCAAAGATGGGCCAGGTTGCCAAGTATAACCCTATGTAATAGCGCAGGGCGCTGACATCCTGGGCCACAATACCCAGGTCAATGATCTGCTTGCTCAGGTAGGTATGCCAGGATTCAATGAGCGATACCAGGGCGATAAACACCAGGAAGCCCACCATCAGCGGCCAATGCGCCAGACCCAGCCGGGCAATGCGCCACATGGTGCTTCTATTCACTTGCGAGGTGTATTCCTCTTCTTCAAATTCCATGTAATCTTCAGACATGATGTTTTCTCTGGTAGGGCGATTTTGAAAATCGCCTTACTAATCTCCAGCCTGCGGTAACTCATGTAAATGCACACGGCCGTTCTTCGGTACAGCCGCCACCTTTGCCAAATCTGCTTCCAATTCCGCTTCAATGCGGGATTGCAGGTCGTAGATACGGCGGTAGACGCCGCCTTCCTGTTTGAGTAGTTCGGTATGTGTGCCCATCTGGGTGATACGGCCGTGTTCCAGCACCAGTATCAAATCCGCATCCATCACACTCTGCACCCGGTGCGCAATCTGGAAGGTCGTTCGCCCTTTCAGCAGTTGGCGCAGCGCCTGGCGGATACTTTCATCCGTCTCCGTGTCTACGGCCGACATGGCGTCGTCCAGAATCAGCAGACTGGGATCGCGCATGATCGTGCGCGCCAGCGTCACCCGCTGCTTCTGCCCACCGGAGAGCGTCACCCCGCGCTCACCCACCAGGGTATTGTACCCCTCCGGGAAGCTCATGATCACGTCATGCACGGCGGCGGCGCGGGCAGCGGCATACACTTCCTCATCCGTCGCTTCGCGTCCCAGACCGTAGGTGATGTTCTCTCGAATGGTGGTCGAAAACAGAAACGGCTCTTGCATCACAAAACCAATCTGCTGCCGCAGCAGGTCGCGCGGATAGTCACGCAAGTCCACACCATCAAGCTGGATGCTGCCGCGTGTGTATTCGTAAAAACGCGGCAGCAAATTGACCAGCGTCGTCTTGCCGGAACCGGCGCCGCCCATCAGGGCGATCTTCTGGCCTGGCTTCACGCTGAAGGTGATGTTGTGCAGCACGTCTTCATCTTCGCCGTCGTAACGGAAACTCATGTTGTTAAAGGAAAGCGCGCCTTGAATACGGCCGTCCGGCCGGTAGTTGCCAGTATCCAGCATCTCTTGATCCACCTTGATCAACTCCTGAATACGGCCGAACGAAACCGAGCCTGTCGAAATGTCGGCGATCAACCGGCCCAGGTTACGAATCGGCCAGATGATCTGCACCAGAAAGCCTACGTAAGCGATGTACATACCCACCGTCAGCGTACCTTCCAGCACCATCATCGCCGCCACATAAAAACCAGCGACCATCTGAATACCCAGAATGAAGTCCGTGGACGGCCAGAAGAAGGAGTGCATGATTGTCAGCTTGCGTCCTTTCTGGAACTTATCCATGTTCTCTTTCTCAAAGGCGTCAATCTCATACGCCTGGCGGGCAAAAGCCTTTACCACGCGCACCCCGGTCAGGTTTTCTTGAAGCTGGTTAGACAGACGCGACTCTTGCGCCTGAAATGCTTCATACGCCTTGCCCACTTTCACAAAGAAGTAGACCGAGATAATCATGATCACCGGAATGACGGCGATGGAAAAGAGCGCCAGGGGCACATTCAGCAGCAGCAAGGCAACAAAGTTCACCACAAACAGCAGCCCGATACGGCCGATGCCGATCAACTGCTCGGCAAACATGCGCCGCACTGCATCCACGTCTGAGGTAGAGCGGGCCAGTAAGTCGCCGGTCTGCGCCCGGTCGTGGTAGCTGAAGGTGAAACGCTGTAAATGGTCATACAGGTAGTTGCGCAGCCGCCGGGCAATACCTTCAGAAGATTTAGCCGCCAGCCGCCCACCGGCATAGGAAAAGAAACCTTGCATTACAGCCAGCGCCAGCAGCACCAGCACCACCCAGACCAATGCCTGGTTCAGGTTATCACCGGGCAAAATCTCGTCCACAAACTTGCCCAGCACATAGTACAAACCGGAGCGGGCGATAGCTGATAAACCAACGCAGACGATGGCGACAAAGTAGATCAGCCGGTAACCGGCCATCAAACGCCAGAATCCGGTTACTTTTCTTTTGGTTACAGTTTCTTTCAGATCAATCATTGAGGGTTCCATGATGGTCTTCCTCTTGGTTAGTTTCAGATTTATTGCTTCCTCTCACTTACTTGCGGAACATCGTGTGGGGACACGGCCGTTGAACATCTCTCACTTGCTCATCTGTACTCTACTTTTCATTCCTGACATCCTTTGTCACATTCGTTTTATGGGGTTAGGTAAGACAAAAAAAAGCCACGGGACGCTGCTTTCCCGTGGCATGAATCACAAATAAAAAACGGCCACGGGCTTTTTTGAGTATGCGCCGTGACCGTTGAAGCTTCGTTAAAAGCGTGAGATTTTAGATAGGTCTAAAACCTCCAGAGTCACACGCGCAAGGCGCAACACTACCCCCGGCGAAGGGGGCGATGGTCATATGCGTCCAGTTACGATTGATGAAGATGTTGGGATTCATTTGTGCGCCTTACTCCTTTTGTAGATTTGCAGTGTTAGACATTTATCTCACACGCAGCCAGCAGTTTAACATAGCCCGCCCCGTGCGTCAACCCCCAAAATTCAAAATCAGGCACTTTTGTCAGAATTGCGACAAGTAAAACGACAAAGGAGGGGCAGGAGTAGAGGCCGCAAGTGTAACGGACAAAGCCTCTACTCCACCGTGATCAATTCCCACCGTTTGATTTAAGCAGCTTCAGGCAGGACTACCTTCCCATTAACCGGCGTCGTCTCATCACCGGCAATGTACTCTTCCACCATGCGGCGGGCTACATCGTCGGTGAACTGCTGCGGCGGCGACTTCATAAAGTAGGATGAGGGGGCAATCATGGGGCCGCTCAGGCCGCGATCCAGCGCCAGTTTGGCACAGCGCACCGCATCAATGATCACCCCGGCCGAATTGGGCGAATCCCACACTTCCAGCTTCAGTTCCATTTGCAGCGGTACATCGCCAAAGGCCCGCCCTTCCATGCGGATGTGGCACCATTTCCGGTCAGTGAGCCAGGGCACATAGTCGCTAGGGCCAACATGCACATTCTCCGCGCCCAGGTCATAAGGCAACTGGCTGGTGACGGCGTTGGTCTTGGAGATTTTCTTCGATTCCAACCGCTCCCGTTCCAGCATGTTGTAAAAGTCCATATTGCCGCCAAAGTTCAACTGGTAGGTGCGGTCCAGATGAACACCCCGGTCTTTGAACAGGTTGGTCAAAACGCGGTGGGTGATGGTGGCCCCAACCTGGCTCTTCACGTCATCGCCGATGATGGGCAGCCCGGCTTCGGCAAACCGTTTGCTCCAATAGGGGGAACTGGCGATAAACACAGGAATGCCGTTGACAAAAGCACAGCGAGCCTCAATGGCCTGCTCTACGTACCATTTGGTCGCCATCTCAGAGCCAACAGGCATAAAATTGACAACCACATCTGTTTTGGTTTCTTTGAGAATACCGATAATGTCGTCTGTGGGGCCAGGCGCTTTTTCGACGACGGTGCTGACGTATTTGCCCAGGCCGTCATGGGTCATGCCCCGGTGAACTTTGACGCCCATATGGGGAACTTCGGTGAATTTGATAGTGTTGTTGGGATGCGCCCACATCGCTTCGCTGAGGTCTTTGCCCACTTTGCCTTTGACCACATCGAAGGCAGCCACAATTTCAATGTCCCGCACATGGTAGCCGCCGACGGTGGCGTGCATGAGACCGGGAATTTCGGCGTCATCGGCCGCGTCCCGATAGTAGTGGATGCCTTGTATGAGTGAGTTGGCACAGTTGCCAATACCAATGATGGCGACCCGTACCTTTTTTCCTTTTGCCATTAGATTTTCTCCTTAAAAAGTTGTAATGATGAGTTGGCTGGAAAGGACCCACGAATTTGACGAATTACACGAATTTTGTTTGGTAAACCTTCGCGGTCTTCGGGTTCTTCGCGGAATTTCCGGGAACTCTTGACTGGCTTTTGGTAGCCGTAGTGCAATCACGAATTCTACCATGCCTATGAGGATTAACACAGGGTATAGACGACAGCTACGCGGCAACGGCCGTCTTCCTTTGTTTATTACTGATTATTAAGGCCAGAATGAGGACGGTCCAAACAGCTAACGCCAATAAGGAGAGGACACGGCCGTACGCCACCCCTGCCGATTGATATGCAAACACCACCTCATGTTGTCCCGGCGGCACAAACACACCCTGAAAATAGCCGTCCGCCTGGTACAGTTCCGCCGGTTGACCATCCAGCCAGACCTGCCAGCCAGGGTAATATGCCTCTGTCAGTACCAACAGGCCACCCGTTTCACTTGCTGTCTCCACCACAATCCGCCCTGGCTCATAGTGGCTGATGTTCGTAGTAGGCGATTCATCGCCTTCAACAGGCGATGAATCGCCTACTACAAACGAGGGAGGGGGGCCGGTTAGCACGGCCGTGACCCGTGGATCAAATCCACCATCCCCCATCGTTGCGATACTGGTAGCCACGTCTGGCTGCCACTGCCACTCGTTTACCAGGAAAGCGCGCGGCAGCACATCCAGATTCTCGTAAATTTTCACATCGCCGGAATGAATAAGGCGGTAATTGCCCAATGTGAGCGGCATGAATGTGCCATCTTCCTGATTGATGAGCGTGGCTGCCAGGATGCGCCAACCGCCATTGGCAGCGCGCAGGGAGATGGATTCCGGCGTCATCACCCGGTAATCGCGCGGCCGATCATACGGCGGCGGCCAACCGGCCCAAACTATGCCACTCTCCACCGGGAATGGTTCTAACATCCAGCTTTGGCCATCATCTGTCTGCATTTCTACCACACCCGGCTCCCCTTCAACCAGCATCACCAGGGCGGAAGTGGGGAAATTGGGCACGTGGGCAATGGCAAATGATTCACCGTCAGCCAGTTCCAGGGTGTGCTGCAAGTCAAAAAGGACGGACTGCTGCATGAAACCAGCCTGCCGCCACACATCGCCGGTTTTATCGGTGATGAGGTAGCGGGCGTTGAACAGATCGAGCCATTTGGCGTCGGGCACGGCCGTGAGATATTCACGCAAACGGCCGTCTACCGTCTCCGCTCCCTCCGGCAAAATCAGACGCATCAACTGGCTGTACGATTCCAGTGGCAAAATGCCGCCATCAAAGCCATCCACCGCCGCC
>CAYXUZ010000021.1:21226-30689 GCA_964467705.1 uncultured Ardenticatenaceae bacterium
AAATTGGGGCCAATCACCTCTTTGTGTTTGATGGCCACCGTATAATCGTATCGTGCCTCTTCCGGCAACTGCTCCGCATAAATCGTATCAATTTCCGCCTGATCCCCCACATCAAAAAAAATGTTGGACAGACTCAAGAACCGATCAGTTGGGCAGGCATCACCTGCCCCCTGCCACTTGCAACCTGCAACCTGCAACCGGCTAATTGGCGGGCGCAGGTCAAAGTAGGCTTCGGGGGTGGTCAGGTTGTTATATGGGTGAGTGCGCGTGGCAAAGAAGAGGCTGGCCACCATGAGGGGCAGCAGCCAGTAGGGAGAACGGGGGCGGGAACGTTTGATGGTGAGTTTGAAACGAAGGAAGGTGAATTTGAAACGACGAAAGGTGTGCCTATCCACCCCCACTCTTTCCCCCGTCAATATCCAATTTGCCAGCAGCAGTTCCATCGCCCAGAGCAGTACGGCCACTGGTTGGGCCGCTTCATACGGCGCTTCGGCGCCGGTGGGGATGAAAAAGACCAGGAATCCGGCGACCACATTCAAGGCCATCAGGCTGACGATGACATAAATGGCTACGCGAATGGGTCGTTCCAGGTGTGCCAGATGTTCCCTGGCCTGCTCTGGCAGTTCGGCCCAGGGGCGGGTGCGCTGCCAGTGGCGGTACAGCGCCGCCTGGAAGCCCACCCCCGCCAGCAGCGCCAGACCCAGGGTATACACCGCCAACCAGCGTGCCGGGACGCGGAATAAATTAAAACCGGGCAGCCGCGCCAGCAGCCAGTTTCCGGGATTAAAAACGCCAATAGCGAGCAGCAACCCCACCGCGACCAAGACTAACGCGGCGAAGACACCAGGCTGCCGCCGCCACTGCCACGCGCCCATAAAGGCCAGGATGACGGCCGTCAACGGCACAATCGCCATGTATTCACTGAACAACGATTGCCCATAGGCGGGCAGCAGGGCGCGGGTGAGCAGCAAAGGATGAAGGGAGAAACTCAGCACTTCATTGGGCGGCAGCCCTCCTTGGCGGCTGGAGTGCTGCGCCAGTTCGAGTGTGGGTAGAAGTTGCACGGCCGTGAGCAGCAAGGCCAACACCCCACCCCCAACCAGCGCCAGCGGCACGATGATTTTTATGCGCTGCCAGTGAAACGTAAAACGTAAAGCGTAATCCGTATTCCGTAGCAGAAGATGGCTGGCAAAATCGGCGGCGAGCCAGAGGAGGATGGTGAGGCCGCTGATGAAGACGGTTTGAGTGTGTCCGGCTAAAAGCTGCATGGCAAAGAGAAAGGCAAAGGCCACCGTTGCCCAACCGAATTTTTGCCAGCGCGAATGGTGGCTGCGACCGCACCAGCCTATCACCACCAAATACCAGGGCAGCCAGGCCAGCCCTTGTAACTGATTGATATGCTCGACCTGTGCAGTGAGATAACCACCCAGGGCAAAGAGTACGGCCGTGACCCACGCCGCCCAGTTTTCCAGACTCAATAGCCATCGCCCCGCCAGATATGCCCCTACCCCGGCCAGCGCCAGATGCAACAAAATGGAGGCGCTGACGGCATAGGGTGTTTCCAGCAGCCACCAGACGGGCCAGTTGAGCGGATAAAAAAAACCGACCTGGCTGTTGGCGACAAAGGGGGATCCCATGAAGATGGATGGGTTCCAGAGCGGGATACGGCCGTCGCGCAATGCTTCGGCCGCCATTTGCCAGTAGGGGTAGAAATAAAGAAAGGTGTCCCCCCGCGCCAGGATGAGGTTGCTGAAGGCCATCTTGTGGAAAAAGAGGAGGAGGGTGAGGAGGAAGATAGTGAGCGGTAGGCGGTGAGCAGTGAGCGGTAAGCGGTGATGCGTGATACTTGATGCGTAATCTGTAATCCGTAATCGGTACGCTGTTACCCTTTCACCTTGCCACCTTGTCACCTTGTCACCTCGTCAGGCAAAATTTGATACAGGGCGATGTTACCCGCCGCCGTAACAGGTTGCAATTGGAAATCGGCGGTATGGATGGCGCGGATGACGGGGCTGCTGATGCTTCCCACTGGCAGGGTCACGTATCGGGCGTTTCCATCCCGGCCAAAGACAGCCAGCTCTTCGGCTAATGCGGCCCCATGTGGAAACCAACTGACGTACACTTTGCGGTAAAAAAGATGGTAGCCCCACTGCCAGCTATACCAGTGGTCATACAAGACTGTGCCATACGGTTCATCGGCCAACAGCGCCGCAATTTGGGCTGCGCCCTGGTCGGCATCGGCCCGCCCGCCCACCGGGTAACGGCCGTAACGCGCTTTCCAGGCTGGGAAAATCAAGAGGACAACGAGGAATAAGAAGAAAATAGAACGCGGATATACGCGGATGCGGCGGATGAACGCGGATTCTTCATTGAATTTATCCGCGAAAATCTGCAAAATCAGCGAAAATCCGCGCCCTATTAAGATCGCTACCAGAGGCATGAGGGGCAGCAGGTAACGGTCCCAGACAGGCACGGCCGTGAGCCAATGCAGCAATCCATACCCCATCACAAACAGGATCAGCAGCAGGTCTACCCGGCTGGCAGCATCGTCCACCCGGAATGCCCGCCAGATCAACCCGACCAGCAACACAACCAACAAGAGCAGGAGAATGGGAGGCACGGCCGTAGCCCACAAGCGCCCCCAGGCGAGCAATCGCGGCAGCAATTCCCACGACCAGGCCAGGCGCACGCCGCCATAATTGCCGATCTGCGCTGACCAGAGCAACCAGGAACCGGTGCGGGCCACATCCCAAAGGAATACGGCCGTCAACGCTGGCAGCACACCCATCAGCCAGCGTTGCCATTGGGCACGGCCGTAGCCCATCAACCAGCCCACCCCCACTACCAGCGGCAGAAAGAGGATGGCCTGGTATTTAGTGGCGATGGCTAGACCGAACAAGAGGCCGGAAGTAAGCGGTAAGCGGTGAGCAGTGAGCTGTGTTCGGTTTACGGAATACGGAATACGGATTACGGATAACGAGGTTATCAACAAAAAGGTCAGCAGCGGGTCAGTGAAGGCGGTGGGGCTGAATTGGATGGCGAGGGGAGAGCAGGCCACGATGAGGGCGGGCAGGAGGATGTTGATCCGCGAAGAACGCCAAGGAGCGCGAAGGGTTTGATGGCAACCATTCTCTGCGCGTCTGCGCCTTTGCGTTAAATAAAGATGGCGGTAGAGCACGGCCGTGAGCGGAACCAGCCACACCGAAACCATGAAGTTGGGCAGACGGGCGGCCCATTCCACGGGGCCGAGCAGCGTATAAAACAATGCTTGCACGTAAAACAAGAGGGGGGGTTTATCTACCGCCTGCGTCAGCAGCAGTGGGTCTTTCCAGGAGGCGATGTGCCGCGCCCAACTGGCAAAAAGAGCTTCATCGGCGTGAAAGGAGTTGGCAAACAGACCGTGCAGCCGCAGCCAAAACGCCAGCAGCGATAGGCCCATCAGCCCAAGCCAATACCATTGTCTCTCGCTCATGGCGCTGATTTATAACACGGCCGTCCATTTCTGCCCTGCCGTTAGCCCACGCTTCGGCTATAATCCCCGTTTGTAGTGGGCGATTTATCGCCTTTCTCAGGCGATAAATCGCCCACTACAAACTATTTTTATGAGGAGAAAAGTATGAGTGAACCAACCCGTGATTCTGTGGTGACATTACGTGAAGTAACAAGGGATAATGCCAGAGAGATCATCAAGTTAGAGGTGGCTGAGGGGCAAAACAGGTTTGTGGCTCCCAACGATGTTTCACTGGCACAGGCTTACTTTGAGCGGGAAAAGGCGTGGTTTCGCGCCATTTATGCGGACGAGATACCGGTGGGTTTTATGATGTTATATGACGATCCACGTGAGCCAATTTATTATTTGTGGCGGCTGATGATGGATGCACGGTATCAAGGGATGGGCTACGGCCGTCGCGCACTGGATTTGCTCGTTGCCTATGTGAAAACACGGCCGTCGGCCACCGAACTCAAAGTCAGCTACGTGCCCGGCGAAGGTAGCCCCGGCCCTTTTTATACCCGATACGGCTTTGAGGAAACAGGTGAAGTGCATGATGGCGAAAATGTGATGAGCCTGAAACTGAGCTACGCCGACGGCGAAGGGCCAAAACCGGCCTGGGGACGGCCGTTGACCCATGTGGTCATGATCAAACTCAAAGATCCCACGCCGGAAAACGTTGACGAAGCAGTGGCCCAAATTCGCAGCATGGAAGGTAAAATCGAGGGTCTGAAATCGTTAGAAGTGGGTAAAGACGTGGTGCGCTCGGAACGTTCCTATGATTTGACCCTTATTGCCCGCTTTGAAGACCGCGCCGGGCTGGAAGTGTACGATACCCACCCCGTTCATCTGCCAGTGCTGGCCTATTTGCGGGAACGTATGAGTGCGGTCACGGCCGTAGACTTTGAAAGTTAAGATGTTTCATCAGAAGCCATGGAACCTCTTTTCTCACCCTTCTTGTTTTTCTTGTTCATGGCCATCGCCATAGGCGAGTACGCCTTGTCCGCTTTTTGGGTTCCTTTCTACTTTCGTTTTGGCGTTCCCCTCTACCGACAAACTTTTCACCTCCCCGAAGCGCCTGCCGACCTGGGGCAGCACATCCCTGCCCTCGAATCCCAATTACCCCGCTCCTGGTGGCAGGCAGCAGTGGCATTCCGGGCCTTGGGGCCACATGAACTGGCTTTTCGGCAACACCTGCTCAAGAGTTCCCGCAATGCGCTGCACGGCCGTGTCTTCTACAATCCCCAGCAGCAGCAACTAACCATCACCGGCTACTTTTACTGGACACTCCTTTTATTTCCACTGCCATTGTTGGCGCTCGGCTTTTTTGAGCTTTTTTTACTGCCCTTTCTCGCCGTTTTTGCATTCGGTCTGCTCTTCAACGTGGCCCATCAACGGCGGAGCTATCAGCGGGTGGCAACGGCCGTGCAACTCACCCTCGGCGCAACCCAATCGCTGGCCCAGCCTCCAGAATCCACATCTTCCACACCCTATGACCCCTTCGCCCCCACGCCAAACACACTTCCCGGACTTTCCACTACAGAACTTCTGTTGATAGGGGTATTGCTGCTGATGCTGCTTATAACCGGCGCCGTTTTTGCCGTGTACTGGTTTGGCCGTTAGCCCATCACACAGTATGATTTGAATTGGATATTGGAAACCATCTCACACCCAAAGGAGTAAAACTTGATGAAAATTGCGTATGTATTTGCCACCTCCGGCCATACCGCGAGCTACAAATTGGGCAAAATGATCCTGCCCCAACTGGAAGCAGGTACCCATGGCGTAGATGTTATCGGCATGTTCTTCTTCGATGATAACAACTACATCCTGCGTGCGGGTGATCCCATCGGTGAGCGGCTGTCTAAAATCGCCCAGGAAAAAGGGATCATGCTGATGATGTGTGACCAATGTGCTCTGGAACGGGGCTTGGCTGTGGGCGAACCCGGCAGATGTCGGCCGTCCGGCACAGTAGACGGCGTCCTCGTTGGCTGTTTCCCCGACCTCTACGGGGCGCTGGCCGGTAATCCGCCCGACCAGGTCATCACACTATAAAATCGCTGGAAGTGGGCAAAGATATCCGGTCATCGAACCGGGAAAAGCTCACACCTTTACGGCCAGTTTTGTTGCCCACCCCTGGTGCTTGTGATAGAATGCACATAGTAACTTTTGGAAGTGACGACAGCAGGCGCCATTACAAATCAGGAGAGAAATTTCACATATTGTGGTGGCCGGTTTCCAACCGGGCCACTCCTGAAAGCCTCCCCTTTCTGTTTCTTGAACCTGCCAACGTCTAACTCCACAGAAGAGAGAAAACCATCACATGGATAATCCAATCATTGTTGATTACTTGCCCATCTTTATGCTGCTGTTGGTCGCCCTCTTTTTTGGCCTGCTGCTGCCCGCTCTCTCATTGGCTTTGGGGCCAAAACGCTCCCCTAAAAATGCCGCCCCCCACAAGTATATCGCCTACGAATCCGGCATGGCCGCCATTGGCGAAGCGCAACGCCGCCTGCCGGTCAAGTTTTATCGCATTGCCGTTCTCTTTATCCTGTTTGATGTAGATATTATTTTATTAGTCCCCTGGGCCGTCACCTTCCGCGATTTGGGCTTTTATGGCCTGGCAGTCATGGGGGTCTTTATGTTCCTCTTCATTCTCGGTGATGTCTGGGTCTGGAAAAAAGGGGTGCTGGAATGGGAATAGAACAAAAATTGGGCAATATGGGTGTTGTCACCCATCGCCTAGAAGATGTGGTGAACTGGGGCCGCACCAATGCCATGTGGCCGTTGCTGTTTGGGCTGGCTTGCTGCGCCATCGAGATGATGGGGTCGCAGGCTTCGCACTATGATGCGTCACGGTTTGGCATGGAGTTGAATCGGCCGTCGCCTCGCCAGGCTGATCTGATGATTGTCGCCGGCCGTGTCTCCCGCAAAATGGCCCCCGTTGTCCGCCGTCTGTACGACCAGATGCCCGAACCGAAATGGGTCATCGCCATGGGCGATTGCGCCTCCTGTGGCGGCATCTTCAACAACTACGCCATTGTGCAGGGCGTGGACGAGATAGTGCCCGTAGATGTGTACGTGGCCGGCTGCCCGCCCCGCCCAGAAGCACTTATCAACGGCATTATGACGCTGCACGAAAAAGTGCGCGGCGAAAAATTAACCAAATACGCTTAGAGGAATTCGCACGCCCACTTGCGAACGTGCCACACGCCTTCGTGTAGCACTCCTCTGTCGAGAGGCATGGATGTCCCCGGATCAACTCGTTGTAGACAAAATTAAAGCTGCTTACCCAGACGCCATTGAAGAAGTGATAGATTTTCGCGGGGAGCGGACACTTATCATTCAGGCAGATAAACTCAAAACTATCTGCCTCATTTTGCGCGATGACGCTGAGCTACAGTACAACTTTCTCTCGGACATTGTGGGTGATGATTATTTGCCCGAATTCCCCCGTTTTGCTGTCAGTTATCATCTTTACTCCATCCCCAAAAACCATCGGCTGCGCCTGCGCGTCTGGGTAGAAGACCCGGATGAAGGGCCACAAACCGTGGGTGACGTGTGGGCTATTGCCACCTGGCTGGAAATGGAAGTGTATGACCTGATGGGCATTCGTTTTCAGGGAAACGGTGGCCTACGCCGCCTATTTTTACCGGAAGATTGGCAGGGCCACCCACTGCGCAAAGATTACCCCTTGGGCTATGAAGAAGTGCAGTTCTCGTTCAACTGGCAGGAAATTGACGCCAAGAAGCCGTATGCAAAGGATTGATAGAGGATACTATGCAACTACCCTCTGGCGGTGACACCATTCAAGAACTAACAGTCGAAGAACTCCGGGCCAAAGTGGGCACGGGGATGGAAATTGAGGATGCCGAAGAACATCTGCTCCTCAGTATGGGGCCACAGCATCCCAGCACACACGGCGTACTGCGGCTGCTTTTGGAATTAGATGGCGAAAACGTGGTCAATATGGCCCCGGACATCGGTTTTCTGCACACGGGCGTGGAGAAAAACATGGAGGCCAAAACCTACACCAAAGCGCTGGTGATGACCGACCGGCTGGATTACCTCTCGCCCATGTCCAACAACCTGGGCTATATCCTGGCGGTGGAAAAGTTGTTGGGGGTGGAAGCGACACCCCGCGCCCAAACGATTCGCGTAATTTTGACGGAGTTGGCGCGGGTCAGCAGTCATCTGGTCTGGTTGGGCACTCATGCCTTAGACCTGGCCGCGATGTCGGTGTTCCTCTACTGCTTCCGCGAACGGGAATACATTTTAGACCTGTTTGAGATGTGCGCTGGGCAGCGGATGATGGTGAGCTATTTCCGACCGGGTGGCTTGTGGCGGGATATACCAGAAGAGTTTGAACCGGCGGTGCGTGAATTTTTGGAGTTCATGCCCGCCCGGATTGCTGATTATGAGGCGTTGACGAAACGAAATCCCATCTGGTTGGACCGGACGAAGGATATTGGGGTGGTGGATGCGGCAACGGCCGTAGCCTGGGGCATGACCGGTCCCTCTTTGCGTGGCTCCGGCGTCAACTGGGACATCCGCAAGGCCCAACCCTACTGCGGCTACGAGAATTACGACTTTGACGTGCCTGTGGCCACCGAGGGGGACGTCTACGCCCGTTACCTCTGCCGCATGGAAGAGATGAAACAAAGCCTGCGCATCATTGAGCAGGCATTGAACAAATTACCCAAAGGCCCCGTCAACATTGACGACCGCAAAATTGTGCCCCCACCCCGCGCCGAACTCGGCCGTAGCATGGAAGCCGTCATCCACCACTTCAAACTGTGGACAGAAGGGTTCAGCGCACCAACAGGCTACGTTTACCAAAGCGTCGAGTCACCGCGCGGCGAATTTGCCTGTTACCTGCGCGGCGATGGCGGCCCCAAACCGGCCCGCTGCCACTTCCGCACGCCGTCCTACGTGCATCTGGCTTCGCTGCCACACATGTCCAAGGGGCGCTTTGTGGCCGATGTAGTTTCCATCATTGGCTCGGTGGATATTGTGTTGGGTGAAATTGATCGATAGGGGCGAGGCAGGTGGGTTGGAATTTGTCTCGAAGCAAGGGTTTTTCTCCACCTGCCTCGCCCTTACCACAAATGACAATGACATTTACCGAAAAATACGCAGCAGAAATTGAGGGCATCATCGCTCGCTTCCCGCATAAAAAGTCGGCCGTGCTGCCGCTGATGCACCTGGCACAGCACCACTACGGCTATACGAGTGATGAGGCGATGCACGAAGTGGCGGCGATTCTGAATTTAGACCCCACGCATGTTCTGTCATTGGCCGGTTTTTACACCCTCTACTATGAAGAGCCGGTGGGCAAATATGTGCTGGAAATTTGTAATGACCTGGCCTGCGCCCTGCGTGGGGCAGACCAGTTTGTGGAGATGGCGTGCGGCAAATTGGGAGTTGGCGTGGATGAAACAACGGCCGATGGCCTGTTCACCATCAAAACGGTGATGTGCCTGGCCGCCTGCGACCGCGCTCCCATGTTGCAGTGCAATCTCAAATTTGAAGAAAACCTGGACGAAGCAAAATTTGACGCGCTGCTGGCGCGATTGCGTGAAGAGGCGGTCAGCGAAACGGCCGATTCCTCCGTGGTGGAAAAGATCACAGCTTACGCAAAGGATAGTAAGCAGTTGGCAGTGAGCAGTTAGCAGTAGAGAGCCACTCACTGCTTACTGCTGACCGCTCACTGTTTACTTTAATTTTACCGAATACAAATGGCACACATACTATTACGGCATCGGGATATTGAAAATATAAAAAAGCTGGACGTGTACCGGGAACACGGCGGGTACGAGGCGCTGAAGAAGGCGCTGACCATGACGCCGGCCGAAGTAACCGATGTGGTCAAAGCGTCCGGGCTGCGTGGGCGCGGTGGGGCCGGTTTTCCCACCGGCCTCAAGTGGACATTCATCCCCAAAGGCGCGCAGGAAGTATATGTAACCATCAACT
>CAYXUZ010000021.1:30699-31197 GCA_964467705.1 uncultured Ardenticatenaceae bacterium
AATCGGAGATGGGCACATTCAAAGACCGCGAACTACTGGAATACAATCCGCATCAGGTGATTGAAGGCGCGTTGATTTGCGCCTACGCGGTAGGGGCCAAACGCATCTACAACTACATGCGCGGCGAATTTATGGACGCCGGTTATGCCTTTGAAGAAGCTGTTCACGAATGTTATGCCGCTGGCTTGTTAGGCGAAAATATCCTGGGAACTGATTTTAGCTGCAACTTGGCCCCCTACTACGGCGCGGGCGCTTACATTTGTGGCGAGGAAACGGCGCTGCTCAATTCGCTGATGGGTGAATTGGGGCAGCCCTGGTCAAAACCGCCGTTTCCGGCCATCGAAGGACTGTATCACAAACCGACCGTTGTCAACAACACGGAAACGCTGGCCAATGTACCTGCTATCATCAGCAACGGCGCGGATTGGTACAAGAGCATGGGCACGGAACGCAGCACCGGGCCGAAGATCGTTTGCCTGAGCGGGCATGTGAACAAAC
>CAYXUZ010000021.1:31207-42426 GCA_964467705.1 uncultured Ardenticatenaceae bacterium
AAGTGATCATGGGCCTGACGTACCGGGAATTGATTTTTGGCGAAGAGTACGGCGGTGGTATCCCTGGTGGCAAGAAGTTTAAGGCGATGCTGCCCAGCGGCGGCTCTGGCCCGGTAGTGAAGGAAGATGCCCTGGACGCGCCCATTACCTATGAAGGGCTGGACAAGTTTGGCTCGGTGATGGGGTCGGCGTCGGTGGTGATCATGGACGAGACGACGGACATGGTGTGGATGGCGATGAAGTGCGTCCACTTTTTCAAGCATGAATCGTGTGGCAAATGTACGCCCTGCCGGGAGGGGACGTATTGGATGGACCAACTGCTGCACAAAATTTATTACGGGCATGGCACGGCCGAAGACTTGCGCGTGTTGAAAAGTGTGGCCGGGCAAATTGGCGGCCGTACCCTGTGCGCGTTGGGTGATTTTGCCATTAACCCGGTGTTGAGCACGGTACGCCATTTCCCGGAAGAGTATGAAGCGAAGGTGAAAGGGAATAGTCCGGCAAATGGGAAGCAGTAAGCAGTAAGCGGTGAGCAGTAGACAGATGGGAATTGCGGTTGCGCCTGCGGCGAAAAGGGAAAAATCGCCAAAACGAAAGGAGAAGGTCTGGACACAGGCTGAACTTCGGCTGCTACCTGAAGGGCCGCCGTTTTTTGAGCTGGAAGAGGGAGTGTTGTTGGAGATGGCGAGACCACGCGGTAGACACCAAGAAATCGTTGGGCTTGTGTTTTCGGTTATAACGCCTTTCTTGCGCCAGCAGAAATTGGGCAAAATTTGGCCGGAAGTGGAAGTGGATTTGACGCCGACGATCACCTATGTGCCGGATTTGAGTTATCTGGCAACAGAACACCTGACCCGATTCGCTAATGACATTGCCATTCAGGGATCGCCCGATTTGGTAGTGGAGGTATTGTCACCATCTACGGCCGTGCGCGATAAATCCCGCAAACTTATCACCTATCAGAAAACGGCCGTGCCCTGGTACTGGCTCATTGACGAAGATCTGCTCATTATCGAATACAAAAATACACCGGAGGGCTTTTTGCTGACGCAAATTGTAGCCCCGCCCGATCCATTCACTCCTCAGCTTTTTCCTGGCCTGACGATCAATCTGGCCGAGTTGATGGGTGAATTAGAAGCAATTCAAGCAGAAGAGGATCCGCATGAGTGATCTGGTAACGTTGACGATAGACGGCACGGCCGTGACTGTCCCCAAAGGCACCCTGGTCGTAGACGCCGCCAAGAAAATCGGGAATGACATTCCCGTCTTTTGCTACCACCCCAAGTTAGAGCCGGTGGGTATGTGCCGCATGTGCCTGGTGGAAATTGGGCTGCCGGTGCGTGACCGGGCTACCGGCGAACCGGTGCTGAACGCAGACGGGACGCCCCAGGTGAACTTTGGCCGTACCCTACAAACGGGCTGCACCATTGTCGTCAGCGAAGGCATGGTGGTGCGCACCAATACCCAGCCGGTAGACGAGGCACGGGAGAGTGTGATCGAATTTTTGCTCTCCAGCCATCCGCTGGACTGCCCCATTTGCGACAAAGGCGGCGAGTGCCCGCTGCAAAACCTGACGATGGCGCATGGCGCGGGCACCAGCCAAATGGATTACAGCCTGAAGCTGAAAATGGACAAACAGGTGCCGCTGGGTGAATTGATCATGCTGGATCGGGAACGGTGTATCCAGTGCGCCCGCTGTATTCGTTTCCAGGAAGAGATCGTGGATGACCCGGTAATCCGCTTCCACAATCGCGCCCGCAACCTGGAAATTGTGACCATGTCTGACCCTGGCTTCGACAGCTATTGGAGCGGGAATACCACCGACATCTGCCCGGTGGGGGCGCTGACGACGAGTGACTTTCGCTTTGGCGCACGGCCGTGGGAACTCATCCCCGTCGCCTCCATTTCTGTACACTCACCGGCCGGGGCCAATCTAACATTCAGTACACGGCGGGAAGCGAAGTCGGGCGGCCGTTCCGTTATCAAGCGTGTCTTGCCGCGCCAAAACGAAAATGTGAACGAAATCTGGATTCACGACCGGGATCGTTTTGTGCATCAATTCAGTGATGCCCCCGACCGACTGCAAAAACCGCTCATCCGCAAAAACGGCCAGCTTGTGGAGGCCGGTTGGGACGAGGCCATTGAACTGGTTGCCAGCAAATTGAACGGCCGGGGTGACAAAGCGGCCGGTCTCAGCGGCGACCGTTTGAGCAATGAAGACCTTTTCCTCTTCCAAAAATTGCTGCGCCAGGGAGTGAAAACGCCCCATATTGACCTGGGCAACCGCACCCTTGCCGGCGGCGATGTGATTGCTAAAGTGGGCATTAGCAGCGGCAGCAATCTGAGCGAATTGGGCAAAGTGGACGCCATCGTCGTTGTGGCTTCCGATTTACACGAAGAAGAACCTGTCTGGTGGCTGCGCGTGAAACAGGCCGCGCAACGCGGGGCGACGCTGGTCATTTTGAATGCCCGCCCCACCCGGCTGGACAAATACGCCACACACACCGTTTATTACCGGCCAGGTGAAGCGGTGGCCACCACACGCCAGTTGGTGAACGCGGCCAAGATTGACGTGGAAACGACCGAACCCGACCCCATCAATACCGCCGCCGACGCCCTCATCAATGCTGCCAATCTGGTCGCCTTCTATGGCGCAGAAGGGGTGACGCTGGCGGAAACGGCCGTGATCGCCCGCCTGCTCGGCAATTTGCTGTTGGTGAAAGGCGAGCAGCCACACGCCGGTCGCAAAAATAATGGCCTGATTGCCGTCTGGCCGCACAACAATACACAAGGGGCGTGGGATATGGGTATTCATCCCGCCTTTGGCCCCGGCTACAAGGCGCTGGACAACCCCGGCAAGGACGCCGCCGCAATTTACGCCGGTGTGCAGAGCGGTGAGATTGCTGCTTTGTACGTGGCCGGAACCGACCCGGTGGGTGATGGCCTGTTGGTGGATCGCGGCAAACTCGATTTTCTGGTAGTGCAGGAATTGTTCCTGACGGAAACGGCAAAGCTGGCGGATGTGGTGCTGCCCGCGCAAAGTTGGGCGGAGCGAGATGGCACGTTTACTAGCGGCGAGCGGCGGGTGCAGCGGTATTACCCGGCCATTCCGCCGGTGGGCGAAAGCCGCGAAGATTGGCGCATTTTGGCCCAACTTGGCGAGAAGTTGGGGCTGGGCAAACCGCCGTTTGCGGCCAGCCTGGTATTTAAGGAAGTGGCGACGGCCATGCCCGCCTACAAAAACATGGATTACCGTTCATTGGCCCGCGTGGAAGAGCAATGGCCGATTATTGGCCGCAGTGATTTGTACTATGGCGGCACCGCTTACGATAACAAACATGGCCTGGGGCAGCAGTGGGCAGCGGCCGCCGAAACCGGTGCAGTCGAATCATTCGACACGGCCGATACAGCAACCAATCAGCCCAATGGCATCCGTCTGATTCGGGCGGCGGCTTTGTTCACGCCGGGCACGCTGATCAACCATGCGCCGGTGCTGGCCCGACGGCTGGCACGGCCGTCGCTGTGGCTGCATGAGGCAGATGCGCGGCAATTGGCGGCAGCGGATGAGGATTGTGTGCAGGTGGCGGTGAACGGCCGTGCCGTCTCCGCCGTTGTGCAAATAAACGAGAAAGTGGTAAGGGGTACGGCCGTGTTGCGTGGCGTGCCCTACTTCCCCGGCGTGGTGGAATTGGAAGTGAAAAGTGAGCAGTAACCAGTGGACAGACTGTTCACTGTTTACTGTTCACTTTTCACTGATTTAAAGAGGATTCATGGCAATCAATACTGTTAGCCAACTGGCTGTCTACTCCCTGGTGGTGGGTTTTATCATGACCTTTGTGGTGATTACCGGCTTTGCTTACACCACGCTGCTTGAGCGCAAATTGCTGGCGCGTTTGCAGCATCGTGTTGGTCCCAACCGCGCCGGTTACATCCCCATCCCCACGCGGGGTGGCAAAGAGCGTAAATTGTTAGGCGGTTTTATGCAGCCAGCGGCCGATGCCGTGAAGCTATTTTTCAAAGAAGATATGACACCGGTCATGGTGGACAAATGGACTTACTTCCTGGCTCCCATCATCACCGTCATCCCCGCCATTTTCATCCTGGCCGTCATACCCTGGGCCGGATTCGTGCCGTACATAACCCCGGACGGCCGTGATTATTTTGCCATCGCGCCGGGCATCAATGTCGGCGTCCTATTCATTCTAGCCATCACCTCCATCAGCGTGTACGGCGTAGTATTGGCCGGATGGTCTTCAAACAGCAAATATGCCATTCTGGGAGGCATCCGTGCTTCCGCCCAAATGATCAGTTATGAATTGGCGATGGGGTTGACGGTATTGGTGCCGGTCATGCTGGCCAATTCAATGGATTTGGGCGTGATTGTGGAAGGGCAACGGGGCATGTGGTACGCCTTTTTGCAGCCAATCGCCGCCCTGGTCTTTTGGATTGCGGCGCTGGCCGAATTGCAGCGCGCCCCATTTGACCTGTTGGAAGCAGAACAAGAGTTATCAGCCGGGTTCACGGTGGAATACAGCAGTATGCGGTTTGGCATGTTTTTTCTGGCCGAATACATGAAAATGATTATCTTCTGCGCCCTCTTTGCCGTCTTTTTCCTGGGCGGTTATCGTGGCCCGTTTGTGGATCAGGTTCCGGCATTGGGTTTTGTTTACACGGCTCTCAAAGTTGTTCTGGGGCTGTGTGTGATGATCTGGATTCGCGCCTCTCTGCCCCGCTTCCGTTATGACCAGCTCATGTCTTTTGGCTGGAAAGTGCTGCTGCCCCTGTCAGTGGTCAATTTTATGATTGTGGCAGTGATGATTGTGTTGGTGGAAGAGGGTGTGTTGGGGTTTTAGGTGTTTGGGTGATTGAGTGTTTGAGTGATTATCTTTTTGGAGATTCTGCATGATTGGTGAAATTATCAAAGGTCTGGGGACAACGTTAAAGCATCTGTTTCTGCCCCCGGTCACCATTCAATACCCGGAAGTGAAACGGCCGGTGCGTTACCGCTTTAAGGGCCGCCATGAATTGAAACGGTATGACAATGGGTTGGAACGGTGTATTGGCTGTTCGTTGTGTGCGGCGGCCTGCCCGGCGGATGCGATTTTTGTGGAGGCGTCGGAGAATACGGACGAGGCGCGGTATTCACCGGGCGAGCGGTATGCCAGCACCTATGAAATTAACATGCTGCGCTGCATCTTTTGTGGCTACTGTGAAGATGCCTGCCCCACCCAGGCGATTGTGCTGGAACATAATTATGAGTTGAGCTTTTATGACCGGGCCAGCGCCATTTATACGAAAGAGATGTTGATTGTGGATGTGCCGGTCAACGGCCGTGCCACCCCACAAGTTGTCGAACCGGGCGTGTTTACGCGGTCTATTCCTGATATGGAGAACCCGAAGTAAGTTGGTAGTAGGCGATTTATCGCCGTTTGCAGAAGGGGCGATAAATCGCCCACTACGAACTTGAGAGGAAAGGATATGGGAGATCCGCTGGTTTTTGGGATGTTGGCGATTGTGGCGATTGTGGCGGCGTTGATGATGGTGACGAGCCATAATGCGGTGCATAGCGCGCTGTGGTTGGTGCTGAATTTTGCCACGATTGCCGTGTTTTATGTGATTTTGAACGCGCCTTTTATCGCCATGGTACAAATTACGGTCTATGCCGGGGCGATTATGGTGCTGTTTTTGTTTGTGATTATGCTATTAGGCGCGGAACAACTGCGGGGGACGGGCGCTGGTTCTCGTGGTGAGCGGTTTCATCAAGTGGTGGCGGCCGTGTTGGGGGTAATGTTGGTCACGGCCGTGACGCTGGCGTTGCTGAATCGTGACGGTGCGGGCGGCGGTACGGCCGTGCCCGCTATGCCCATCACCAGCCCCCAGGAACTCGGTCTCATCCTGTTTGAAAGCTACGTTTTCCCCTTTGAAGTGACCGGCGTTCTGTTATTGGCGGCCATCATTGGCGTGGCTATATTCACACTGCGAAAAAAGCGAGGTACGGCCGTATGACTGTCACCATTGATTGGTACGTGGCCCTCAGCGCCATTCTGTTCACCATCGGCGCGTTGGGCGTCCTTTTGCGCCGCAGCGCCATCATCGTCTTTATGTGCATCGAGCTGATGCTCAACTCCGCCAACCTGCTCTTTGTCGCCTTCGCCCGCTCTCTGGGCGATCTACACGGGCAAGTGTTGGTTTTTTTTGTCATTGTCGTCGCCGCCGCTGAAGTGGCCGTAGGCCTGGCCCTCATCGTCACCATCTTCCGCACCAAACACAGCATCAACATTGACGAAATCAACCTGTTGAAGGGATAGAAAAAAGACATCCGATTTCTTTCAGAAATCGGATGTCCAACCACAATTATGGAAGCAGAATCATTATTTGGCTTGGCCCCTCTCATTCTGGTCTTTCCCGTCATTGGCGTTTTGTTCAACGGGCTGGTTGGGCGGCGTTTTGTGGAGCATGACCGGCGCACCGGCGAACGCTGGTCGGGCTGGTTTGCCACCATCATGGCCCTAAGCGCCTTTGTCGTTGTCGTGCTGCTCAATCTAGCTCTGCACGCCAACGACTTTCATGCTGAAACAGTCATGCTGTGGGATTGGATCGTCATTCCCGGACAGGGTTTCTCCGTGCCCTGGGCCATGCAAATTGACACCCTTTCCGTCGCCATGATGCTGGTCGTCACCGGCGTCGGCTCCATCATCCACATTTACTCCATCGGCTACATGCACGGCGACCCCGACTATTCCAGTTACTTCGCCTACCTCAACCTCTTCCTCTTTTTTATGCTCATCCTGGTCGCCGGGAACAACTACCTGGTGCTGTTTGTCGGCTGGGAAGGAGTTGGTTTGTGTTCTTACCTGCTCATCGGCTTCTGGCATGCCCGGCTTGCCAAAGATGGCACGATGAAAAACGCCAACGCCGCCCGCAAAGCGATGATTGCCAACCGCGTCGGCGACGCCGCCATGATTTTGGGCATCATCCTCACCTTCTGGGTCTTTGGCAGCGTCGAATTTCACCATGTTTTTGAAGAAGCCATCCATATTTTTGAATCTCACGAAGAAATGGTGACGCTCGTGGGCACAAACATCGAAATGGCTTTTAGCACGGCGCTGTTTGCCATCACTATCCTCTTCTTAATCGCCGCCACTGGCAAATCAGCCCAATTGGTACTGCACGTCTGGCTGCCCGACGCGATGGCCGGCCCCACCCCTGCCTCCTCTCTCATCCACGCCGCCACGATGGTTACGTCGGGTATCTACCTGATTGTGCGCAGCAATGTGTTGTATGAACTATCCCGCGCCCTTTCCGCCCATGCGCAAACGATCTCCTCTTCTGATATTGTGGCGCTGGTGGGCGCAAGCACGGCTCTGTACGCTGGCCTCATCGCTTTCACGCAGTACGACATCAAAAAAGTGCTGGCCTACTCCACCGTCAGCCAGTTAGGGTTTATGATTGCCGCCGCCGGGATGGGCGCATATGTGGCGGCAATGTTCCACCTGATCACCCACGCTTTCTTCAAGGCACTCTTGTTCATGGGTGCAGGGTCGGTCATTCACGGCATGGAACACGGCCACCACGAAGTGGCGCATGGGCATCATGGTCACGAGGACGACGGCTTTGATCCCCAGGATATGCGCTACATGGGCGGCCTGCGCAAACTCATGCCGGTGACATTCTGGACATACCTGATAGGCGCGCTGGCATTGGCAGGCATCTTCCCCTTTGCCGGGTTCTGGTCAAAGGACGAAATTCTGGCGCATGGCTTCTACATGGAAAACCGCCAGATTTCGGACATGATGTTTGTGGTATACATCATGTTAACGTTGGCGGCAATTTGCACGGCATTTTACATGGGGCGGCAATTGATGATGGTTTTCTTTGGTAAGGCACGCCATGATGCGGCCAACCACGCCCATGAGAGTCCGCCGATCATGACCTTCCCCCTGGTTTTGTTGGCGGCCTTCGGTCTGACGGCTGGTTTGCTTAACTTCCCCAACTTTAATGACCAGGAACTTATCCCCCAGACGTTGGTGCTGGAACATTGGTTGGAACATTCTTTGCAGGTGTTTGTTTTAGCCGAAGAAGAAATTATTGAGCATGTGCCCCATACACCCACTTCATTACAGTGGGCGGTAGCAGCCATGTCGTTTGGGTTTGCAGTGGCGGCGATGGGATTGGCAATACTCGTTTACCGGGGCAAACCGAAAACGACAGCGGATCCAGACCCAACCCAGAAGATTCCGGGGTTGTGGAGTGTATTCGGCCGTTTGCCGGTAGATAGTTTTTACATGAAGCTACTCATCCCCTGGTTCAACCGTTTTTCGGCCTGGTTGGGCTTCAAGTTTGAGTGGTCTTTCTGGCATGACTTTTTCCACGAGCGGGTTATCCGCGATACCTTCGTCTGGTTCTCTGACTTGAGCGCCAACGTATTGGACGCGCAGGGGGTAGACGGCATCGTCAACGGCCTGGGCAGCGTCACCCGCTGGCTGGCCGACGGTATCCGCGTGTCGCAGACGGGCTATGCCCGCACGTATGCGCTCGGTGTTTTCCTGGGCACGGTGGTATTGTTGATTTATTTCTTGTGGCCTTATGTGATGGGTCAGTAGCGCAAATTGACAATTTGCGTTACAGGATTTTGGAGAAGCAATGGAAAGCGAATTCAACGGTCTATTAACCTTACTCACTTTCTTCCCGTTGGTGGGGGTTTTGGTGCTGCTGCTGTGGCGCGGCATCAGTGATACACAGATTAAGTGGACGGCGATTATTACTTCGGCCGTAACCCTGGTTTTGTCGGTGGTGGTGCTCGCCTCATTCCGCACAGGCGACCCCGGCTTACAGATGGTGGATCGCATCGCCTGGATTCCCTCTTTGGGCATATCCTACTACATGGGCATTGATGGCATCAGCATTTTGATGGTGTTGCTGACCACCATCATCTCGCTGTTGGCCATTATCTCCTCCTGGGGCGCGATTGAGACGCAGGTGAAGCAGTATTACCTCTTCATGATGCTGCTGCAAGTGGGCATGATGGGCGTCTTCCTGGCCCAGGATATGTTCCTGTTTTACGTCTTCTGGGAATTCACGCTGATACCCATGTATTTCCTGATCGGCATTTATGGTGGCGAAAACCGAATTTATGCGGCGTTCGCTGCTGATGCTGCTGGCGATTTTGTACATGGGGCTACAAGCAGATTCATTCGCTTTGCCAGATTTGATAGCGTCCCGCGCTGCCTGGTCAGGGGTAACTAATGAAACCCTACAAGCCTTACTATTTATTGGTTTCTTTGTGGCTTTTGCTATCAAAGTGCCCATTTTCCCGTTCCATTCCTGGCTGCCGGATGCGCATACAGAAGCGCCAACGGCCGGTTCCGTCATCCTGGCCGGTATTTTGCTGAAGATGGGTACCTATGGCCTGATCCGCTTTAACCTGCCCCTGTTCCCGGAAGCGTCGGCTGATTTTGCGCCTTACATTGCGGTGCTGGCGATCATTGGCATCATCTACGGAGCGATTGTGGCGTTTGCCCAACAGGATGTGAAAAAGCTGGTAGCGTATTCGTCTATCAGCCATCTGGGTTTTGTGGTCTTGGGCATTTTCTCGCTGACGGAAGCGGGCATTCAGGGCGGCATTTTGCAGGGGTTCAATCATGGCATCAGCTCTGGGGCGCTGTTTTTTATCGTCGGCATTTTGTATGAACAGCGGCACACGCGGGAGATTAAGGAGTATGGCGGCATCTGGAAGGTGATGCCGGTGTTCTCGGTGCTGACGCTGATTATTGTACTATCCAGCATGGGGTTGCCCGGTTTGAATGGCTTTGTGGGTGAGTTCACCATTTTGCTCGGCTCCATGGGGGCGGCGACCTTTGCGCCGGCCTGGATTTATACAGCGTTTGCGGTGACGGGGGTGATCCTGGCGGCCGTGTACCTGCTGTGGATGTTCCAACGGGTGTTCCTGGGTCCGGTGACGGTGGAAGCGAACAACCGGCTGCGGGACATCAATACCCGCGACCTGTTTGTGATGTGCGTTTTCCTGCTCTTTGTATTCTGGGTGGGCATTGCGCCGTCTGGTTACTTTGACCTGATGGCGAGTTCGGTCACAACACTGCTGGCAGACATGAATGTGCCCGAACTTGCCCAGCGCGTGGCGACATTTGCGCTATCAGGACAGTAAAAGCAGTGCCAGACAAGGGGCTATACAGGGCCAGTTAACCATAACTGCTCTACCCTTTACCTGGCGCTACCTGGACATGTTAATGTCTTGTTGAGTATACTGCTGCTATGACAACATTGATTTTGCCCAAAGTAAACGGAAACGACAGTTATACCGATATAGATGTTCAGGCATCGGTGATTTCTGCTGACACGGCCGTCCGCAAAGCCTCTTTTTTCCTGGCGATGAATGTGGGGCATCTGCTTCGCGCTATCAATCCCCGGCTTTTGCTTGAGGATGATCTTCTCAAATGGCAGTTGGATGTCATTTTAACCTCGATACGAGGAGAAATGCCGCAACAAATTGGACATATGTTCCTGGCTGCCTCTGACGGCTCTGTCTTGTTTGCTGACGAACTGATGAATACACTAACCGCTCTGGACAATGCCTATTCTGCCGGTTGAACATTTCCCACAAGAAAGTGAGGTGGGTTGTCTGGCAGCCTGCTCACAAATGATATTGCGGTTTTGGGGGATCAAAAAGAGCCAGCTTTCACTTCACCGTCTATTCCAACCAACATCTTTTGGTGTGCCATTTTCACGCCTGACACGATTGCAACAATTCAATGTGAGCGTCTCTATTCGTTCATTTGGTGATCAAAGCACACTGATTGAAGCCCTTGATCAACAAACACCGCCCATTGTCTTTTTAAGAACACAACCTCTCCCCTATTGGCAGGCAGATACCCAACACGCGGTTGTGGTTGTGGGATATGACGACGCCAGCTTTTGGATAAATGACCCGGCATTCATCCAGGCGCCTCTGGTTGTGCCCGTAGCTTCATTGTTGTTAGCCTGGGATGGCATGGATTATGCCTATGCGCTCATCACGCGCTGATTTCAGGAGTATGAGATGGCGGAATCAGTTTGTTTTGTGCATGTGAGTGACACCCATTTTGGGCCGACGATGGACTACGGCCGTGACCAATTCACCCCCTACCCCTGCAATGTCAAACTGGTGGAGGTCATCAATTCGCTGCCAATACGGCCCGATTTTGTGGTGCATACCGGGGACG
>CAYXUZ010000021.1:42436-51967 GCA_964467705.1 uncultured Ardenticatenaceae bacterium
GGCCAGTTAAACGTGCCCTGTTACTACGTCACCGGCAACCATGATTCGTCCCGCATGATTCGGGAGCAGTTACCCATGGGGCCGCTGACGTGGCTGGCGGATGAGGCGGTGTGTTACCGCTTTGAGGTAAAGGGGTATCGTTTTTTGACGCTCGACGGCCGTGCGCCCGACCACCTCGATCCGCATGGTCTGCTGTCCGACGAACAGCTTGCAATTGTGCAGCAGGAAGCCACACAGGATGGGCCGCCGTTGACCGTGTTTGTCCATTTCCCGGTCTGGCCGCTCAATTCCCCCTGGATGGACGCCAACATGCTCATTTTGAATGGCGACAAGCTGCATGAGGCGTTGCGGCCCGCCCGCCACCGGCTGTACGGCGTTTTTCATGGGCACGTCCACCAATCCATGCAAACCACACGAGACGGCATTGTGTACACGGCCGTGCCCTCCACCTACTCCCAATTTTCCGCCTGGCCCACCGACCAACGCGCCACTCTCGACCCCGTTTACCCACCGGCTTTCAACATTGTCACCCTGCTGCCGGAACAGACGATTGTGCATCAGCATGTGTTTGCACGGCCGTAGTACCGGTAATCGGTGAACGGCTATCAGTAATCGGTAGGGAGCATCCGCTAAGGACACGAAGAAACGCGAAGAATTGCCCGAAAAAATTCGGGCAATTCGGGTTATACGTGGTCTCAAAGCGGATGGTATAATGTCAGCCAATCGAAGGTGATAGGTGATATGGAAACATTAGGTATCAACATTGGCTATTTAGCGTTACAGGTTTGCATCTTTATTTTGATCCCGCTTATCATATTGGGGGGAGTATCTCTCTATTTTCGCACAAAGGGAACGTCGCACGATACAGAAACGGTGATGATCATCCCGGTAACTGACGAAGGTGTAGTCATACCTGTACAATTATTAAAAGGTGCAGATGAAGTAGCTATCAAGAGAAAACAAGACACTCTGTTCCTTGTACCTATAAAATCGAAACCCGTTGACTAAACAATCTCCTAGTCTCCTAATCTCCCAATCTCATTCTTAAGGAATCCCTATGACCACAAAAGTTTACGGCGTTTGCCCCCATGATTGCCCCGATGCGTGTGGATTTGTGACGGAAGTGGCGGACGGCGAACCCGAAGCGGCTTCGGGCCGTGCCATCAATTTTTATGCCGACCCCGACCATCCGGTGACGCAGGGGTGGTTGTGTGCCAAGGTACGGCCGTACCTCCACCACGTCTACCACCCCGACCGGCTGCAACACCCGCTGCGGCGCGTGGGGCCAAAAGGGAGCGGGCAATGGCAGCGTATCAGTTGGGCAGAAGCCATTGCCGAAATTGGCGACCGCTGGCGGGCCATCATCGCCGAATATGGGAGCGAAGCCATATTGCCCTACAGCTACAGCGGCACATTGGGCGCGGTGCAAATGGGCGTCAGCAGCGGCCGTTTCTGGAATCGGTTGGGCGCGAGCCAGTTGGAACGCTCCATCTGCGGCGCGGCGGCCGAGATGGCTGTGGAAGTCACCTTAGGCAAACGACGCAGCCCACGCTATGAAGAAGTGGGGCACAGCCAGTTGGTCATCGTCTGGGGGCACAATCCGGTCAGCACCGCCCCCCACTTCATGCCCCACCTGGCCGAAGCGCGCAAAAACGGCACACAACTGGTGGTCATTGACCCCCGCCGCACCCGCACCGCCAAACAAGCCGACTGGCACATCGCCCCCCAGCCGGGCAGCGACGGCGCGCTGGCGTTGGGGCTGGCGCACATCATCGTGCGCGAAGGGTGGCAGGATGAGGCATGGCTGGCCGCACACAGCGTCGGCTGGCCGGAACTGCGGGCGCGGCTGGCAGAGTATTCGCCGGAACGGGTAGCGGGGATTACGGGATTAGATATTAAAGATATTGAGTTATTGGCGCGATTGTATGCTACTAGCAGGCCAGGCATGATCAAGATTGCCGATGGGTTACAGCGCAATCCCAATGGCGGGCAGACAGTGCGGGCGATTTGTGCCTTGCCGGCGATCACGGGGCAGTACGGCCGTCGTGGAAGTGGCCTGATGTACTCTACCAGCGGCTATTTGCAGTGGGAAAGTGAGGCGGTACACAAGTGGGCCGAATGCCCACCGCCGGGCCGGTGGGTGAACATGAACCGGCTGGGCGCGGCTTTAACCGGCGAAGTGAGCAACCCGCCCATCCAATCCCTGTTCGTTTTTGGGGCCAATCCGGCAACCTCTTCCCCTAACGCCGGGCTGATCGTGGAAGGGCTGAAGCGAGAGGATTTGTTTACGGTAGTACATGAATTGTTTATGACAGACACGGCCGTACACGCCGACATCGTATTGCCCGCCACCTCCCAACTGGAACAGGCCGACCTGCACAAAGGGTACGGCACCTGGATGCTGGCCTACAACGCGCCTGCCATTTCCCCTTTCGCCGAGTGCAAAAGCAACTGGGAAGTCATGCAGTTGCTGGCAATGGAAATGGGCTTTACCGAACCCTGGCTGCATCAGGAAGTGGATGAGGTGATCGCGGAGTTGTTGGCGGCTACGGCCGTACATACCACTGCGCTCAACGGCATCACCCTGCCCCAATTGAAAGCTGCTCACTCGATTGAATTGAAACATGAGGAAAGTGTGCCTTTTGCGGACGGCAGTTTCCCCACCCCCAGCGGCAAGGTGGAACTCTACTGCCAACCCCTGGCCGACCTGGGCCTCGACCCCCTGCCCGGCTGGACGGACAAACAAGACGATGGCGCGGCAATGGTCAATGGTCAACGGTCAATGGTTAATGATCAAACACCGATTACCGATAACGGATTACGGATTACGGGTAACGACTCCCTCTTACTGATAACCGGCGCCGCCCACCACTTCACCAGCAGCACCTTCGCCGGGCAGCCGGATTTGCGGGCGCGGGAGGGAGAGCCATTTGTGGAGATTCATCCGGCGGATGCGGCCGTGCGTGGGATTAGGCATGGCGACTGGGTGGTGGTAGGCAACGCCCGTGGCAGTTGCATCCTCAAAGCCATTCTCACCGACGGCATCCGCCCCGGTGTGGTGGCGTCTCCCAAAGGGCGCTGGGGCGTACTGGAAGGCGGGCACGTCAACTACACCACCCCGGATGCCCTGGGCGACATGGCCGGACAATCCACCTACCACAGTAACCGGGTGTGGATATGGAAGAAATAAAACGGCCGTCGCCTGCGCGACGGCCGTTTCCCATTCACCGATTACCGTTTACCAATAACCGATTACGGATTCACCTGCACCACCAACACCTCCACATCCGTCGTCGGGTTGCCGCCGGTAATAACGGGAATGGATGTATCGTTGATGAACAGCAAATTGCCCGCCCCATCGGTGATACGCGCCGACAACGTGTAGGTGTGGTTGTCCACAATCGCCGCCGGATCATAGGGAATGGCAAAAGGCAGCGGCACCTGCGCTCCATTGGTGGGCGCGTTGTATTCGCCCATAATCACAGCCGGAGCATCGGCCAGCGATGTATCCTGAAGCTGCACCAACAAGTTGGCATCATCCGGCAAGGCAATACGCACCAGGTAAGAGACCGTGCCGGTCACTTCGGCCATGTTCACGGGGGCCGGGCCACCGTTGCTAAAGACCATATTGCCCGCGTCAGCAAACAGATTCATCACCAGATTATCGCCATCCATGACAAAGGTGCGCACATTGCTCAAGAAAGCGTTGAACTGCGCATCCAGCGACCCTTCGGGGCACATGGCCATGGAGGATATGCCCGGTAAAATGGTCAGCGATGCGCCATCCAATGTGTAGCTGCCGGCGATGCGGTTACAGTCTGCCTGGCCGCTGTACGTGCCATCTTCGTTGAAGACAATGTTGTAGTTAGCCGGGTTGTCTACGGTGATGTCGTTTTCTCCGGCCGTGTCCTGGAACTCTTGCCACTGCCAGAGAATGTTGGTGATGGGGGCTGCCTCAGCGGGCATGTCGATCGGGGCCGGGCCGCCATTGCTAAAGACCATATTCCCGGCATCGGCAAACAGGTTCATCACCAGGTTGTCACCATCCATGACAAAGGTGCGCACATTGCTCAAGAAGGCGTTGAACTGGGTATCCAGCGACCCCTCCGGGCACATGGCCATCGTGGAAATGCCGGGCTGAATGGTCAGCGACGCGCCATCGAGTGTGTAACTACCCGCGATGCGGTTGCAATCCGCCTGACCGTTGTACGTGCCATCTTCGTTGAAGACGATGTTGTAGTTAGTCGGGTTGTCTACGGTGATGTCATTTTCTCCGGCCGTGTCCTGGAATTCTTGCCACTGCCAGAGGATGCCGGTGATGGTGGGCATGGGTTCCTCGGCGGCGGGCACGGCCGTAGCCTCCATCTCTGGCTCGGCCGTTGGTTCTGAACCGGCCATGCCACTGCACGCCGCCAGCGCCATTGCCAGCAACAACATGACAAACACAAGGGTAAATTTTTTCATTCTTCGTTTCCTTTTTGATGGGTCCTTGAAAGGACGGTTTAATAAAGATGCATGGGTTAGTCTATCGCCAACGGCCGTTTTGCCCATAAAGGAGACACAAACGCATAAAATGTTTAGCATTGGCTGAGAAAAGCCATCCCCACTAAAATTGTGCCTGCGCCAAACCAGTGTGGTATCATTGTGACGTTTAGAACTAACGAAGAAGGCTGGAAGAGAGATGGAATTTACCCCTCCTGTAATCAATTTGCTCATTGTGGCCCCTGTCCTCATCGTCATGGCTGCCGGGTCGTTGGGCATGGTCATTGACCTGTTCACCCCGGATGGCAAAAAAGGATGGGCCGTCTGGCTGGCAGTCATTGGCCTGCTGCTGGCGCTGGTGCAAAACGTAGCCCTGTGGAACGGCAACTACGCCACCTTCATCCCCCAAAATGGCGTGCCCATGGTCGTTATGGACAACTTCGCCATTTTCCTGAACGTCATCTTTTTGCTCAGTGGTCTGTTGGTGATTCCTCTTTCGCGCAGCTATTTGCAGCGCACCGGGCTGGAAAACCCGGAGTATTACATGCTGCTGCTCTTCTCCATCAGCGGCATGATGCTCATGGGCATGGCCAATGACCTGATTCTGGTTTTTCTGGCGCTGGAGGTGCTGTCCATCCCGCTCTACATCATGTGTGGCATGTTGTGGCCGCGCCTGGAATCGGAAGAGTCGGCGATGAAGTATTTCCTGCTGGGCGCGTTCTCCTCGGCCATTTTTGTCTTTGGCATCGCCCTGGTTTACGGGGCGACGATGACCACGGCTATCCCGCTCATCTTTGACCATGTGGCCGCCAATGGGCTGAACGCGCTGATTGTGACCGGGCTGGCCTTTTTGATGGTGGGGGCGGGTTTCAAGGTGGCGGCCGTACCGTTCCATATGTGGACGCCGGATGTGTACGAAGGCGCGCCCACGCCGGTGACGGCTTTCATGTCCGTGGGGGCCAAAGTGGCCGGGTTTGCGGCGCTGTTGCGGGTGCTGGTGCTGGCTTTACCCCAGGCGAGTGATGAATGGGTCACGGCCGTAGCCGTTCTTTCCACTCTCACCCTCATCATCGGCAATGTGGTCGCCATCCGCCAGGGCAACATCAAACGCATGTTGGCCTACTCCTCCATTGCCCACGCCGGGTACATCCTCATTGCCGTCGCCGCCGCGGCCGACAATCCCGCGGGCGTCAGTTCCGCCCTCTTTTACATGTTCGCCTACCTCTTCACCAACCTCGGCGCATTTGGCATGGTCATCGCTCTGGAACGGAACTACAACGAAGGCAACCTGCTCGACGATTTCAAAGGTTTAGCCAAACGCCACCCCTGGCTGTCGCTGGCGATGGCTTATTTCATGCTCTCCCTCACCGGTATCCCACCGACGGGTGGCTTTTCCGCCAAATTCTACGTCTTTGGCGCCGCCATCGAAGCCGAACTGTACTGGCTGGTGTTGGTTGGCGTCATCACCAGCGTCATCTCCGGTTACTACTACCTGCGCGTGGTCTACCTGATGTACATGTTTGACGGCGAAGGGCAATTGATTACCGGCCGCGCCCTGCAATTTGCCGTGTTCGTGATGGCTATATCCACCCTGGTCTTAGGACTATTTCCCGAAGGACTATTCAACCTGACGGCCGAAGCCACCCTGAACGCCGCTCGCTTGATGGCCGGGGGGTAATCGGTGAACGGTAATCGGTTATCGGTAAACCCCTACCGATTACTGATAACCGATTACCGATTACCATTTTCACACGATGGCAGGTTTTCCTCTCAAATGGCCCATACCAACCGAAGAAGCCGCCCACGCCATTGCCGCCCTGCCAGACGCCGCCCTGCGTAATCTGCAAATCACCCAAACCTACCATGAATTGACCATTGCTCTCACCCAACTGCTAGGCAGCGAGAATGTGACCTGGTGTGCCTTTGGCACCTGGGCCTCCAGAACAGCCGGGCAGTTCATTCGCGGCGACGAGGCCGACCGCATGGTGCGCCTGTATGTGCAGCAGGCTGATTTTATCGAGCGTAAACTGTCCAGTTTGCAGCGCGTCCTCAGTTGGTTTGAGCCATCGCCAGAACTCAAACAAACGCTTGTGGTCCAGGCCATAGACAGCGTACCGGCGGAAATTTCGCGCCAGATTGGGGTCGGGAATGTGAAGGTGTTTGCCGAATTAGGCCCGCTCTTTGCCCGTTTTCTGGCCGATTTTGCGGAAAGTCCGACCTATGACCAGGCGCGGCTGGATGCGTTTCTGGCCCGTCTGCGGCCGGGGCCGGCCGAAGATGACGGGCAAGATTTACTCAAACAGGCTTTTACTGAGTATTACCAGGCGATGTTTGCCCCGGATGCACAGACTAAAGCAGAACATATCTTGTGCGCTAATTTGCTGGTGGGTTTCAATGAGCAGCAACGACTGCAACCACAAATTGTGGCCGGAATGGAAGCGCCGCTGGAAAATGAGTTTGAGAACAACTTCTTGCAGCGGGCCAATGAGGTGATTCGCCAGAAAGCGCCGCGAGGTGTTTCCCGGCTCATGCAACTACTGTGGCAGCGGCGATTAAAGGGGGTTTCGCGGCAGGTTGCCAATGACTGGCGCGAGATTTCCACCCGCTGGATCATGACGATTGCTTTGCCTACCGAAACGCTGCGACTGGGTGAAGATGTGCCACCGCTGGCCGACGGCCGTCCGTTCCCCGCTGATCTCACCACCCTGCAACTGGCGGCGCTCACGGCCGTGCTCGCCACCCTCGACCGCACCCCCGACACTCCCCTCAGCAGCGCCGCCCGCGACTGGGGCAATCTGGCCGACCGCATGAACTACATCGCCGACCTGTTCCGCTCCCGCCAACAGGAAGCCAGCCTCTACCAACAACCGTTTAGTGATGCGCAGGTGGAGGAGATTAGACACGGCCGTGTGCCAACTGGCCCACTTTAGCCAGTCACGGCCGTCGGCACGCCATCCGGGTCCATCATCGGCGGCGGATGAATGTCAAAAGCGTCGGCCAGGCGCACAAACAGGTTAAAGAGGGCGCCATCGTACACCGCCTCGGCAATCTGGGCATCGCTCCAACCCACGTCGCGCAAACCCTGTACCTGCTCGTCGGTGATTTTGTAGGCATGGCGGGTGAGGGTTTCCACAAATTCCAACAGGAGACGTTCAGCCGGCGTAATTGTCGCTAAATCGAGATCACCGGCGCGTAGGGCAACGGCCGTTTCCACATACTGTTCGCCTTGCAACTGCAAGAACCAGGCATGGGAACTCAGTCAGTAGTGGCAGCGGTTCAACGCCGCCACATACGAGGCGATCATCTCATGTTGGGCGCGGGTCAGCGCCCCATCGCTGAAATGCAGCCGCGATGCATCCATAATCGCCCGCAAAAAATCCGGGCGCAGGCTCATGGTGCGCAAAATATCGGCCACATACCCCCGCTCCGATTGTGAGCGGGCCAATGCAAATACCTCGGCCACCTCTCCTTGTGCATCCGCGTCTTCAATCCAGGCAATCCGAGCCATATCGTTTACCTCCTTCATAATCCACAGATTTCACAGAACTTGTCCTGAGTTTACCGCAGGACGACACAGATTTTACAGGCATAGACAATCTGTGCCATTTGTGAATGAGGCAAAAAAGAGGAAGACAGCTTTTGCTGTTTAAGGTGGAGCAGCAGGAGCGGCGGTTAATTGGTATTTGGCGAAGTGATTGGGGTTATCTGGTGATGTTGAGAGAGGGCACAAGTGGAACGACCGGTCTTGACGAGTGATTGAAGTAGTGCGGCCGAAGGCCGGTCACAGCAGAGCGACATATATCTATATCTGCCTGCCTAATACGAACTTATCGCTACTAGGCCATTGTTTATGCCTAGATTTTTTTGCTAAGTCACATAATTCAAAATTACTTTCGGTTGGTAACCTGCATCCAGCACTGTCTTTTTCCATTCTACCAATTTCATCTGAAATATAAGCGAATTTATATCCGATAAGCTGTCCAGTTTTCCTCTCCTATTCAGGATAATCCAAATACATATGCCGCTTACAGAAACTTCTGCTCCGTTTATTTCAATACTGCTCGCTCTGTTTCGTAATATCTTAACTGTCGTTATTGCTTGGTCAATAACATAAGACAGTTTCTGAGGATTACCAATTTTGACAAAAAACAAATCATTATCTTTGTACAAATCCATTTTCTCAACTCGAAACTTGCCGTCAAGACTGGTAAGTTCTTTATCGTAATTCATAAAACCGTCATTTGCTGCTCTGGCAGTATTAAACGAGTCTTCATCAATGCCTGGCCCAATATCAAAAGCCTCATTGTAATGAAATCCAAGCGTATCTACTTCATGTTTCAAGTAATCCAAGTAGGATTGGTTGAACTTGTGCCAAACCCCGTCTATCAAACAATACCGGTCTTCATCATCTATAAAATCCAGATAGAATTTCAATGGCTGAGAATAATCGCGCCCGTACTCTCGATGAACATGAACTTGTATATCGTCCAGCCTTTCATAGAGATCAATTTTTTTTTCTTTTAAGAAGCGAAGTAGATTATCTACGCTTAAACCATCAACCCTAACCCGATCTCTACTATGCCCTTTTAGGTATATGCTGTAGTCGTCAGCATCTGAAAATATAAAATTCACGCCTGATATAGTAAATTCATTTACTCCAACACCTGAATCACCTTCTAATGCCATTATTGCATTTGCCAGTTTTCGGTTCAATGCGTCAATTTTGGTCTCATCTCGCACTACATCTACTTTAGGTAGACTAAACAGTGGGGGTTTTGTCAGGGCTTCTTCAATTCGTGCGAGAAAAATTGGCAAGTCAACTGGTAGTAAGTCCAAGTAGAATTGGACTGAACTTCCAAAACTAGCCGTTTTTCCCCAAATGCTTTCATCTATTGTTTTGGCTTTGAGAAAATGCATTGACTCTCCACTGTCGTAATCAATTTCGATGCCATCGTGGTATATAATGGCCTAGAAAATTAGGACAGAAAAAACGACGACTTTAAGGTAGACTGGAAAACATGAGAAAACAATATCCACCTACCGTCAAAG
>CAYXUZ010000022.1:0-1999 GCA_964467705.1 uncultured Ardenticatenaceae bacterium
TAAACCTACCTTAACGTTGCTCCAAAAGCTGTCTTGACAATTTAGGCCACCTTAAACCATACGATCTGAATCTTTGATAGGGTATGCCTGATATTCCCCAATCGACACTAACCCGATTATTTGCAAGCCGTTCAATATCAACAACATCATCAAACCCTACAAAGTAATTTGCATTAGTAGCCGGGTCATTGCGGATCGCTGCTATGGCTTCTACCTCACTTTGCCCCAGCATTATATTGTGCCAGCAATAATCGGAGCATTGTTCTGGGTCAAAGCTGCGCACTATTTCTGGTGGTAGAGTTGCTACTGCATCTGAAGAGACTGTCTCATGCTGTTCACTGACTTTGATTAGCGGCATTCTTGTTTCAAGAACGATCCCCCTTCTTGTTCCAGTATTCTGTATTATTACTGTAGGTCTTTCGGTAGGGGCCAGCTCGCTTTTGGTGACAGTCACAGGCAGGCAGGCTGTCATTACTATAACAAGCCCTACTAAAGGCCACACTCGAACAAAATGCCCAAAAGCTACCTTTACTCCGTCACACTTGCTGCTCATGTTACCTACCTCCTGGTAAGGGATCGATTGCTTGTTCAAGAACACTATTGTAATAAGCTACCCGGTTTGGGCCAGGGCCATTTCCGCCCGGTACCATTCCTTGGCCAAAGTATCGAGCACCTGGGGGATCGACCCAAAACGTTGGCGCAACACAATTCGAGCACACAGTAAGGTTGGCAAATGTCTCTGCCCAATCTTCGGACGGCCCGCGATGTGCATTACTGGCCCACCTTCCTTGAATACGTTCATCGGAAGTGTCTAATTCACCAGGGAAATAATTATAAATCGGTTCATTTGTAGAATTATTGTACCCGACTAATGCTTCGTATCCACCAGTGGCTGCCATAAAGTCAGTTGCAGAAGCAAATGTCGTTTCCACAATATGCCCAACTTCATGCGCAAAACCCCAGTTAAATGCGTCTTGCGAATGGTGAGGTTTCAAAATGTCGTCGTAAACTCGGATTGACCGGGTATCTAAATGCCAAGACATTAATCCAGAAACAAGATCACGGTGAATAGCGACTGATTGGCCTCCAATCAAGGCACTCAATAATTCTAAATCATCACCTAAACCGGAAATAAGAGCCTGAACGGCTTCCAATAATTTTGTTGTTTCAAATGCTTCCCAGTTGGTTAGATCAAGGGTAAACAATCCCCCGCTGAGCTGAGAAATTGCGTTCGCATTGCCAATGCAGGTGCTTGCTTCGTTATCCCCGGAAGGGTTATCACAAGAATGCCCACTTGGATCTGTAAAGCGCAGAGCATTGTTCAAGACGTACGAGTACCGATTGTATTGTTGTGGATTCATGGGGTCAGGCACAATGGTGTCCGCGCTGATGAACCGGCCAGCTGCGGGCAAATACCAGGTGTAGATGACCACATTGTTGGGTTTTTGCAGGGCGCTGCTGCTGCCTACGTGGTCGCTGTAAAAGTAGTAGAGGCCATTGTTTCCACTCACCGGGTCGCCCGTCACATGGGTGGCAATCACCTGTCCGGCGATGCCATAGCTGCTGCGCTTGATGGTCTCGCCGCTCGGTTTGCTCAGGCGCACATTATCAAAGGCGGCCCAGCCAGAGGTGTTGTAGGTGTAGAGGTAGACGTGCAGGGTGGCGGCGTTGGCCGGGGTGGTAATCGTACTACCCCGTTCCTGCCAGGCGGTATTCAGGCTGCCTTCGTTGCCACCAATAGCCACATATGAGAGCATAGGGGAAAGCGGCGGCGCAGGCCAAGTCCTAAAGCTCACGATTTTGCGATGATCTTTAGCGCCGTGGCCGTGAAGGGAGAAATCTGGAATGCTTACACCTATGGATATTACCCTAAAGCGCGTTAAGAGCCGCTTTTAAACCTGCTTCAGCATTTTTTATACCAGACGCCGGGTTCCATCCGGCGGCAATCTTCACTAACCAGTTGGCTTCATCAATCAGTTGGCATTCACCCCCAATGCGC
>CAYXUZ010000022.1:2009-29516 GCA_964467705.1 uncultured Ardenticatenaceae bacterium
TGCGCATAAACTGTAGCCTTATACCATGCAACAAAAGGAATCCCCAAAACCCATGTTTGATGAACAGACCCGCACCATATTAAACGAACCCGTCATCGTTCGGTTCACCACCATCTGCCCCGATGGTTACCCACACACCATCCCCGTCTGGTTCATGCTAGATGAGGACGATTTAGTGCTCTTTTCACTCCGCGACAACCGCAAAGTAAAAAACGCCCTGGCAAACCCCAAAGGCAACATCATCATTGGCGGCGACCCGGTCGGCAGCCCCTGTTACCTGATTGATGGCGACCTGACGGTGGAAGATGATCCCCATCACCACATGGCGGCCCGCATTACCCAACATTACGAAGCCCCAGACAAAGCCCAGGAATATCTGCAATCCTGGCAGAAAGAAGATTTTGTCGTGCTGCGGCTCACTCCCAGGCGCGTCGTCAAAATCAGTTGAGTCACTCACAACAACAAACATAATCTACCTGCCACGTTGCATCTTGTACCACCAGCCAGGATTGTGGTAATTTACATATATGGAACGATGGCGTGAATTAAACAACTAACAGAAGGAACAGATAATGTCCAAAACGCGGCAGGACATTCTCAAGCAAATTCGACGGGCGGTTCGTGAAAAACGCTATCAAATGACCGACCATGCGCTGGAAGAAGCAGATGCCGATGACCTTACCCTCGAGGACGTGTGTGATGTCTTGCTAAATGGAACCCTGGAAGCAATATATACCCACGATACACGCGGCGCACGTTATATAGTTCGTGGGCGTATTAATAAAAACGAAGTTGACGTCGTTTGTCGTTTTCATAAAGACCATGTGTTGTTAATTATTATCACCGTTTATGTGATTGATTAAAGGTGTCATGATGAGCGAAAGAGATTTTCCATGCGAGTTTTGCGATACTGATCAGTCGCAGACACACAAACAAGTCACAGTTGCCCGGCAGCGGCATGGATACTGGTACATATTTGAGAATGTGCCAGCATGGGTTTGCCCCAACTGCGGGCATCGCTATTTCGATGCCGAGGTGGTAGAGGCGATGGAAGAGCGGATGAAAAGTACGCCAGCGGATGCCCGGCCCATTACCGGGTGGGCCATGTCCCTGCCACAAGTCGTCTGACATGATAACATATTGATTTGGCAAAGCAGCAAAATCGGCATGAAGGAGGTGCAGTGAGCAAGTATCGCATTTTGTGTCTGGATGGTGGGGGGATTCGGGGGTTGTACACGGCCGTGCTGCTGAATCGGGTGTTAACGGCCGTGCCCACCTTCCTCGACGACATCCACCTCTACGCCGGCACATCCACCGGCGGCATCCTCGCCCTCGGCCTCGCCGCCGGGCGCACCCCCGCCGAAGGCGTCGCCCTCTACCAACAGTGGGGGCCACGCATCTTCTCCCGCTCACTCACCTGGCAAATACGCACCCTCTGGGGCGTAATCGGCGCCAAATACAACAACCAGGCCCTGCACGAAGCCGTCACCAGCGAACTGGGCGCCCTCACCATGAACGACCTGGCCCAACGCGGCAAACACGTCCTCATCTCCAGCTTCGATCTCCACCGTGAACACGGCCCCTACCACTGCTGGCAGCCCAAATTCTTCCACAACTTCCCCAGTCCGACCGGCGACCTCACCGAACGACTCGCTGACGTTGCCATGTACACCAGCGCCGCCCCCACCTACTTCCCCTCCTACAAAGGCTACGTAGACGGTGGCGTCGCCGCTAACAGCCCCACCATGGCTGCTCTGGCCCAGGCCCTTGATCCCGGCACCGGCGGCCAACAATTAGCCGATATTCGGCTGCTCTCCTTCAGTACCGGCCTCGTCCCCCGCTCCATCACCGGCGAACGAAACAACTGGGGCCTGCTGCAATGGGCCAGCCCCGCTATCCCCATCATGCTCGAAGGCTCAATGGACGCCCAAAACTACGAATGTGAACGGATATTAGGCCTGGAACAATATCACCGCCTGAACAAACCCTTGCCCCAGCCGGTGGAATTGGATGAAGTAGAGAAAATGGATGAACTCATTGCCTTCGCCAACGCCGTTGACATTGGCCCCACGGTAGCCTGGGTACAGCAGTTCTTCTTATAACCAACCGCTACATCGCCAGACATCCGATTTCTCCAAGAAATCGGATCTCTTTGTCTCATTTCTCTCTTGAAAATGGGGGGTCAGGCAGAAATTCGCTCTCGTGTCAAATAATCTATCTGCACAAAGAGATCGGTGAAATTGATGGGCTTGCCCACGTAGCCATCACAACCCGTGTCCTGAAATCGTTCGCGCACGGCCGTGTACGATTGTGCCGTCATTGCCAATATGGGGATACCCGCCGTCTGAGGGGATGTCTTGATCTGCTCTGTCGCCTGCCAGCCATCCAGCACTGGCAGCCGCAAATCCATGATGATCAGGTCAGGCTGTTCAGCCTGCGCCAGCGAAACACCATCGCGCCCATTCGCGGCCACCAACACCTGATGTTGTTTATCTTGCAGGTAAAACAACATCAAGTTTTGGATGATTAAATCATCTTCCACCACCAGTATCTTCGCCATATATTTCACCGGGTTGCGGGTCAGGGGGTTTTCAAAAATCCAAACGGGAAAATAGGCGTTTATGGTCATTTGGCAAATAGGAAAAATTTCCTATGACCCCCTGAAAATTTGTCAACTACCTGTATTTGGCTAAACTGACGGCCGTGATGAAACGTCTGACCTGTTGCTGGTTTATTTTCCTGCTGCTGGTGGGGTGTGGGGAAACGGCCGTGTTGCCCACCCGCGTCTCGGTGGCTTCTTTGCCAGACTCCTTTATTGTCTTGCCGGCTACAAATACGGCGCTGCCGGGGGGCACGGCCGTGCCCATTTTGCCCACCTTCACCCCACCGCCCACAGGCACATTGCCGCCGACATTTACTCCCACCGTCACCGGCACACCGCCGCCCACTGCCACCCCCAATCCCTACAAAGACCTGACAATTGACGCCCTCACCGCCCGCACCTATGGCGGCGGTTTTCTGCAAATTGAAGATACCCTGGAAGAAACCGACACCTTCACCCGTTACCTCATCACCTATCCCAGTGACGGCTTAACCATTTATGGCTTTATGAACGTGCCCCACGAAGGGGAAAAATTCCCGGTAGCCCTGGTCTTGCATGGCTACATCGAACCAAATGTGTACAAGATACAGGATTACACTACCCGCTACGCCGATGCGTTGGCCGAAGCCGGTTACTTCGTTATCCACCCCAACTTCCGCAACTACCCACCATCCGACAACGGCCCGGACGCTTTCCGCACCGGTTACGCCATTGACGTGCTGAACCTCATCGCCATCTTGCGTCAGCAAAGCCAGGACCCGGTCGGTGTGTTGCGTCGCGCGGACGCCGACCACATTCACCTGTGGGGGCACAGCATGGGTGGCGGTATCGCCCTGCGCGTTATTACCGTGAACAACGAGCCATATATCCGTGCGGCCGTACTCTACGGCTCCATGAGCGGCAACGAACAGCAGAATTATGATCGCATTCGGTATTGGTCAGGCGGGCATCGCGGCCAGTTTGAACGGGCCGCCGCACCGGAAATAGCGGGGCTGATCTCCCCCATCAACTACCTGGATCGTGTAACTGTACCCATTGCCGTGCATCACAGCGTGGCCGATGACGTGGTGCCGGTTGCCTGGTCGCGGGAATTGTGTGACTTGCTGGAAGCAAATAGACACGAACACGAATGTTACTTCTATGAAGCCCAACCGCACACCTTCCACGGCTACGCCGATGACCTGTTCATGGAGCGCGTCATCCTCTTTTTCCGCCGCTATTAGCTGGCGGCAGGCAACGCCAGTAGAACAACTAAGCGAATCAACACAAGCTCAAGGGAAACGATACCACAGCAAGGAGAGGGTGGCGGCTACGGCCGTGAATACTGCCCCCAACAGCGCGAAAATGACGCTGATTTCATGCTGTTCTTTTTGCAGCACGATGTGAGTGGGCAAATTAAGAAACACCTCATAAAGTTGTTCCGCGTCCTCCGCCCGATAATACTCCCCGCCCGTCAGGTCAGCCATCCCCTGTAAAGTTGTTTCATCCAGCAGCAAAAAGCGGCGAAAGCCACCACCGCCGCTAAAACTACCAGGACCAAAACCGCCAAACCCACCCTCAAACGCATCGCTCCCCAACTGTTGCCGCGTACAGACCATTTCCTCCGGTTCGGTGCTGCCAAACCCGATGGTATACACACGTACCTGGCGGTCGGCCGCCTGTTGTGCAGCGTCCAGTGGCAGTGGCCCCCGGCTGTTAGCCCCATCCGTCAGCACCACGATGATGTCTGGCTGGTAAAAACCTACCATCGGGGATGTCTCCTCCGCTTCTGCATCCAGATTAAACCCGCTGGGCGCAACTGCTTCGTTCACTTCGGCAATGGCGTCAATGGATTTGAGCGTGGCGCTGCCGATAGCTGTGCCGATGGAGGTGGTGAAATTTTCTATGGCCTGGCGCAGTCGCTCTTTGTCATTGGTAGGGGGTACCACAATTTCGGCAAAACCGGCAAAGGCCACCAGCCCAATGCGGGTATGGTCGGCCTGCTCTTCCACAAAGGCCAGCGCCGCTTCCTGGGCCACCGTCAGCCGGTTCGGTTCCACGTCGGTGGCGCACATGCTGCGGGATACGTCCATGGCCAGGATGATGGTGGTGCGGCTGAGCGGGACTTCTATTTCGGCGGCGGGGCGGGCAACGGCCGTAATCAAACATCCCATTCCCAGCAAAAACAAAATCACCGGCAAATGTTGCCGCCAGCGCGACCGGCGCGGCAGCGCCTCGCGGATAATCGCCAGACTGGAATAACGCACGGAAAACTTGCGCTTCCGCCGCAGCATCCAGATATAAATGCCCGCCAACAGCGGAATCAAAAGTAGCAGCAGCAACAACCAGGGCCAGAGAAAAGTCATAACGGCATCCTCCCAAACCAGAGGAGGGCCAGTGCCGCCCCGACCAAAAAGAAGAGCACACTCAGTCCGGCAAACACGGCCGTGACTTCCATCTTTTCCCCACTAACGGTCAACTGCAAATCCACGTTCTGGTAAATCTCCTGCAAACTCTCCTCATCAGCCGCGTGGTAGTATGCCCCATTAGTCGTACTGGCAATTTGCTGCAATACCGTTTCGTCCAACTGTGTCAGGATATTGAACCCTTCCAGTTCCAAAACCGTGCCTTCGGCGCTGCCAATGCCCACCGGATAAATGCGCACCCCTGCCTGCGCCGCCAATTGCGCCACTTCAAAGGGATCGGGATTGTTGGTATTTTCGCCATCGGTCAGCAGCAGCACCACCGCCGAGGGGTAATAGCCAATATCCGGTAGGGGCGACCCTTCTTCCAGCGCCTCCAGGTCAAGGTCCAGGGCAATGGCTTCTCCGGCAATGGCGTTGAGGGCGCTAAAAATACCCTGGCCTAACGAAGTAGCGCCCTGGGGAGTGAGACGGTTGATGGTGTCCAGCACGGCCGTCTGGTCATCCGTTGGCGGCTGTACCACCAGCCCTCCATTGCTAAACGCCACCACCCCAATCTGAATCGTACCTGGCTGCTGTTCCACAAATGCCCGCGCCGCTTCCTTTGCCGCTTCCATGCGCGTCGGCTCCAGGTCATCGGCCGCCATACTGTTGGACACATCAAACGCCAGAATCACTGTCCCCGCCACACGCGGCAATTCCAAAATCATCTCTGGACGCGCCAGACTAAAAAGCAGGAGCGTGAATCCAATGAGGAAGAACAGCATCGGGCCATGGCGTCGCCGCTTCAGGTTTGTGCCCGCGCTATTTTGCACCACACCCAACGGCCCCCATACTGCCATCGCCTGCTGCCGCCGCCAGCGCAGCCGCCCATATCCCCACACAAACAGTGGGATAAGTAAGAGAGTTGGGAGCATCCAGGGCCAGATGAAAGACATGGTTCGTGATTGGTAAGGTAACTACGCTGCTAAATAAGCCTTTTCAACTTATTCAATTCACCTGCCATTCCAATCATATGCCAGAAATTACCACAGGTCGGGACAAATTGGCGCTTTTATTAAGGCAGGGATAAAGTGGTCCAGATGGGCAAATGATCACTGGCAGTGGCGTCGGCAATTTTGCCGACGCTTTGGGGTACGAAACCTTTGCTGAAAATGTGATCGGCTTCCACTTCAAACCCATATTTGACCAGTGAGAATCCACTTCCGGCTGAGGCGCGGACAAAACGGCCGTTGTCCAAAATCCCCGTCAATTGCGCCACATCACTCGTTGTCACGGTATTAAAATCACCACCCACAATCACGTATTCGGCAGTAGAGCCACTGTCTTCCAGCACGGCCGTGAACTGATTGCGGCGATAAGCAGGCAGCGTAAATATCGTTTCGGTATGGATGCTGTAGACCAGGATGGACAAATCATGCACGGCGATTGTCGCTTTGGTGGCGCTGCGATTCAGGCGACTGCTAAAACTTTTGTGCGGCAAGATAAGCTTTGTGGATTCGAGGATGGGCCATTTGGTGAGCACGGCCGTGCCAAAATTCTGGTCATAACGCGGTTCAATCGCCGCCGGAAAATAGACAAAATTCATTTGGAGCGCCTGGGCAATCTGGGCCGTACCGGTTTCGTTCATCTCTTGCAGCAGGATAATATCCACCCCTTTGGCCGCATCCAGCTCTGCCAATTCCACAATCGCCTGTTCAATCTTTTGGGCGTAGCGAATGTTGTAGGATACAACCGTAATCTGGTCAACCCTTTCTGGTTGAGCAGTGGCAAAATTACCGACAAAACGGGGCGAATCGGGATCCTCGTAGTTTTTTGCCGTGTAGAATAGGCGGATCAGAACGACCAGCACGGCCGTGCCCAGGCAAAACACGCCGATCAAATATGTTGGTCTAAACCTTAGAAAACTGAACCGGGCTGCTCTCATCCAAAATCTCATAGTTAAATGAGTTTTCTAAACATTTGGCCTCGCCTGTCATTCCGAGCGAAGTCTGCGGAGCGAGGAATCCTTCTCCTGCATAAGCCAGAAAGATTCCTCGTCGAAGACTCCTCGGAATGGCACGCACAGCTTTAGATTATTTTGTTAACAGTGTACTAATAGGGATACCAGTAATCTTTGGGCGTGTCGTCGAAATCCCAATGGACGTGTTTTGTTTCCAGGAAGCTGGTTAGCCCTTCTTCGCCCAGTTCGCGGGCGTTGCCGCTCATCTTGTAGCCGCCAAACGGCCCACCGTAATTGTCCGTCAACGGGTCGTTAACCCAGATCGTGCCCGCCTGCACCTCTTCAAAAAAGCGTTTGGCTAAACGGGCGTCATTGGTGCGGATGCAGGCACCCAGGCCATAGTCGCCGTCGTTGGCCAGGGCGATGGCTTCGTCAAAGGTTTTGTAACCCATGATGGGAATGGTGGGGCCAAACGTCTCCTGGCGCATACACACCATCTCGTGGTTGACATGGGTGAGCACGGTCGGTTCATAATAAAAGCCACGATCCAGGCGCGACGGCCGTTTGCCACCCACCAACACCTTCGCCCCCTTTTGCACCGCGTCGGCTACGTGCTCTTCCACTTTGGCGCGGTATTTCGGGTCGGCCATCGGCCCCATGTCGGTGGTCGGTTCCAGCCCTGGCCCCAGCCGCAGCCCGCTGACAAAATCGGCCAGCCCTTCGCTGAACGGCTTGAGTAGTTGGTCGGGCACATAGACCCGTTCCGTAGACGTACACACCTGCCCGGCATTTATGAGAGCGGCATAGGCCACGGCTTCTACGGCCGTTTCCACATCCGCGTCCGGGGCAATCACAAAGGCATCCTTGCCGCCCAGTTCCAGGTGGGTGCGTTTGATGCGGGCGGCGGCGAGGGTGGCAATGCGTTGGCCGACGGCCGTAGACCCCGTAAAAGCGATCACCGGCACATCCCGGTGTTTGACCATCGGCTCCGCGACTCGCAAACCTTCGCCCGTGACCACATTCACCACCCCCGGCGGGAAATGGTCAAAAGCCATCTCCGCCAGCCGCAGCGTGGTCAGTGGCGTCTTCTCCGCCGGTTTGATGATGACGGTATTACCCGCCGCCAGCGCCGGGGCCACCTTCCAGGCCATCAGCAGCAGCGGAAAGTTAAAGGGCACAATGCACAACACCACCCCATACGGCTCTTTAAGGACAAAGTTGAACTGGCTGTGTACGGCCGGGGCCAACACCCGCCCCCGGTACGTCCGCGCCATCTCGGCGTAGTAATCAAACGTGCCAATCGTCCACTCCATCTCCTCTTCATTTTCCGGCAGCGGTTTGCCCTCCTCCAGCGTCAGCAGTTCGGCCAGTTCCGCCGCCTGCGCCTTCATTTTGTGCGCCGCTTCGTGCAGCATTTCGCACCGTTCCAGGCCAGAAACCTGCCGCCAGCTCTGGTAGGCGGTGTGCGCCGCCGCCACTGCTTTGTGTGCGTCCGCTTCGTTGCCGTTGGGCACGCTGTCCAGCACTTCTTCGGTCGCCGGGTTGAGAATGGTCATGATTTCGCCGGACTCACTGGGGGTGAAACGGCCGTTGATATACATCTCTTTCATTTTTATATCCTTCCAGATGTCATTCCGAACGAAGTCTTCGGAGTGAGGAATCCCACCTTTTCATAGTTGAGGAGATTCCTCACTTCGTTCGGAATGACATTTTCATGTTGAACCTGTTGCTAATTATCCCCTGACTATCCATCTCCTGCCACCGACCAACAAGACCCTAAGGGTTTCCAAAACCCTTAGGGTCTGCCTGTTATTCTGAAAAAAATCTGAAGTAGGACTATCGCGTCACCCCCGACACAGGCGGAGACTACCAGAGGACTATTGAGATAGACAAGTACCAGAGGTAAGGTAGTGGTGGAAGCGGAGAACTGTTATCAATCAAATTTGAGCGAGTATCACAGAACAATCAGAGATTGGAGATGAACCGACCTCCAATCTCTCATCTCCAATCTCTTTGAGGAAAATGTTAATGACCCACCAAGTTGAACCAAAGCGCATACCCATTGTCCCCTTGCGGGGCGGGGCCGTATTCCCCGGCGTTACGACCACCGTTTCTATCGGTCGGCGGCGTTCGCTGGCGGCGGCGCAGGCGGCCATTGAGCAAAATGGCGACCTGCTCGTCCTGGTGCAATACAACCCCGACATAGAACTGCCACAGTTAGAAGATTTAGCCCCTATCGGCATTTTGGCGACCGTGCGTGACATCTTACGTGCCCCCCACATGGGGGTGCAAATGCTGGTGGAACTGCGCCACCGGGTACGGCTGGAAAGCCTGGTTGACCATGACACCTTCATGCAAGGCACCTATCAGGAAATCGCCGATCAATCGGATTCGTCTGATCGGGAGGTGATGGCCGCGGCCATTGCTTACCTGGAACAATATGCCGACACATTGGGCGAGGCCAACCAACAGGTAATGGCCACCACCCGCAGCAAAACAACGGCCGGGCAGTTGGCCGATTACATTGCCGGTTTGCTCAACCTGCCGCTGGAAACAGAACTGAAATTGTTGACCACCGTGAATGGTGTGGAACGGCTGCAAATTGCCACCGAGCATCTGCAACAAGAGCTACGCATTGCCGAAATTCGCAGCAAAATCCAGCAAGACGCCCGCGAAGGGGCCGACAAAGCGCAGCGTGAGTACCTGCTGCGGGAACAGATGAAGGCGATTCGCAAGGAGTTGGGTGACGACGGCGAAAGCAGCGGCGATGAGCTACGGGACAAAATTGCGCAGGCGGGGATGCCTACGGCCGTGCTGCAACGTGCCGAAAAAGAACTCAAACGGCTCGATTACCAGGGGCCGCAATCACCCGAATCCAGCGTCATCCGCACCTATCTGGAATGGCTGTCCGAACTGCCCTGGAGCCAAAACAGTACCGATAACCTGGACATTCACCACGTGCGTGCAGTGCTGGACGCCGACCATTACGGCCTGGAAGATGTGAAAGACCGCATTGTGGAATATGTGGCTGTGCGCAAACTGGCGGGCAATAAAATGCGCGGCGCGATCATCAACCTGTATGGCCCGCCCGGTGTGGGCAAAACCTCCATCGCCACCTCTGTGGCCGAAGCGATGGGGCGCAAAGTGGTGCGCATCAGCCTGGGCGGGGTGCGCGACGAGGCCGAAATTCGTGGCCACCGCCGCACGTATATCGGCGCGATGCCGGGGCGCATTATTCGCGCCCTACGTGACGCGGGTACGAATAACCCGGTGATTGTGCTGGATGAAATTGACAAAGTGGGTGCCGATTGGCGCGGTGACCCGGCTTCGGCATTGCTGGAAGTGCTGGACCCGGAACAAAATAACAAGTTCACCGACCATTATCTGGAAGCGCCATTTGATCTCAGCCAGGTCATCTTCATTACCACTTCTAACCAACTGAACACCATCCCCGGCCCACTGCTGGATCGCATGGAAACGATCACTATGCCCGGCTACATTGAAGAGGAGAAGGCGAGCATTGCCACTGGCTATTTAATGCGCAAGCAGTTGGAAGGGAATGGTATTGCTGATGTAGATGTCTCGTTTACGGAAGAGGCGCTGCGCCACCTGATTCGCCATTACACGCGAGAGGCGGGGGTGCGCAGTCTGGAACGGCATATCGGCCGTATCGCTCGCAAGGTGGCGGTGCAGGTGGCCGGTGGGGCGACGGGGCCGTTTGTGATTACACCAACCGATGTGGCCGAATACCTGGGGCCGGAGATGTATCGCTATGGTACGGCCGAAGAACATGACGAGGTGGGCGTTGTCACCGGGTTGGCGGTGAGCGGTTTTGGCGGCGATACGCTGCCCATTGAAGTGAGCCTGAGCGAAGGCAACGGCAAAATTACATTAACCGGTTCGTTAGGGGATGTGATGCGCGAATCCATCCAGGCAGCATTGACGTATGCGCGGGCTAATGCGCGGTCTCTCGGGCTGGAGCCAACAGTCTTTGACCATGTAAACCTACACGTCCATGTGCCAGATGGTGCGACGCCGAAAGATGGCCCCAGCGCGGGCATCGGTATGGCCACGGCCATCATCTCCGCTTTTACCCGCCGCCCGGTGCGCCGCGATGTGGCGATGACGGGCGAGGTGACGCTGCGCGGCAAGGTGCTGGCAATCGGCGGCCTGAAGTCCAAAACGATTGCCGCCCAGACGGTCATTTTGCCGCAGGATAACGCGAAGGATATACCGGAATTGCCGGACAGCATCCGGGCGGAATTGACGCTGATCCCGGTGGGCAACTTGAGCGAGGTGTTGGCACTGGCGCTGCGCGAAGCGGAAGAGCCACCCTTTACCGTCGAGCCGAAGCGCGAACGTCTGCCATTGCCTGCTGCTAACGGCCATACCGCGCCGCTGCGGGCGCAACCGGAGTCGGACGGGTTTAGAACTGTCTGGGAATTTTAACCACGAGGAGTCTGGCATCCTCGATGTCAGATGAGGCGCATCTGAGGATGCGCCGCTCTGCTCATGTAACGCCATCACCGGTACCGGTGATGGCGTTTTTGTTTGGGGGTGATGGAGTGGGGTAAACTTGCCATGGAAATTGCCCCAATGACGCAATTACCCATTTACCAGGTAAGCGTTCAGTCCTTCAAGAGACCTGACAGGTTTTTGGCCTGCAAAGTCTTGATTTGAACTGGTAAAAACCTGTCAGGTCTGAACGGTTACAATACCACAAGGAGTTTGTTATGAACGAAACAATTATTCAACAATTACCGGAACTGCTGCCGGAAATTACGGCCGAGACGATTGTGAGCCGTAAGGTGCTGAGCAGTGACGCGGTAAAGGTGACATTGTTTGGTTTTGCGGCCGGGGAGGAGTTGACGGAGCATACGGCCGCTTCCCCGGCGATTTTGCACTTTATCAGTGGCGAGGCGGATTTGCAGTTGGGCGAGGAGCGGACAACGGCCGTGCCTGGAACCTGGATTTACATGCCTGCGAAGCTGCCGCATAGTGTGTATGCGCATACGGCCGTGACCATGCTGCTCTATCTGGTGGTGGGCTAATATGGCGCAACCAATTGTTGTCGGTCTGGCGATTATTCTTCTCCTGGGCATTTCTGCCCAGTGGTTGGCCTGGCGTTTCAAGATTCCCTCTATCTTACTGCTCTTGTTATTTGGTTTTCTGGCCGGGCCGGTGTTTGGCCTGATTGACCCCAATGAGATGTTTGGGGAACTGTTGTTTCCCTTTGTCTCCCTCTCCGTCGCCATCATTTTGTTTGAAGGTGGGCTGAGTTTGAAGTGGGCGGAAACGGAAGAAGTGCGCGGGGTTCTGCAATTGCTGATTAGCGTGGGGGCATTTGTTACCTGGGTGGCGGTATCGCTGGCGGCATACTTCATTTTGGGCATGGAGGCGCTCCTGGCGATTTTGCTGGGGGCGGTGCTGGTGGTGACCGGGCCAACGGTGGTGATTCCGCTGCTGCGGCAGATACGGCCGTCGCGCCGGGTTGGCTCTATCTTGAGGTGGGAAGGCATCTTGATTGACCCCATTGGGGCCACACTGGCGGTGCTGGTGGTGGAAGCGATTCTGGAAGGTGGCGCCCAGCCTACGCTCAACTTATGGCATATTGCCCAGGGGATTGTGTTCACCTTATTGGTGGGCACGGCCGTTGGCCTGGTGGCGGGCTGGTTGTTGATGGAATTTCTGCGGCGGGATTGGGTCTCTACCTTTCTGGAAACGGCCGTAGCCCTGATGGTCGTCGTGGCTGCTTTTGCCCTGTCCAATGAACTTGCTGCCGAATCTGGCCTGATGGCAGCCACCATTATGGGCATTGTGCTGGCAAATCAGAAAAAAGCCGATGTGCGGCACATTACGGCGTTCAAAGAAGAATTGGGGGTCCTGCTGTTGTCGGTGCTGTTTATTGTGCTGGCGGCGCGGGTGAATCTGACGGCCGTGTCTGGCATCCTATTGCCGGAGCTGGCATTCCTGGCGGTGTTGATAGTGGTGGTACGGCCGTTGGCCGTCTGGATTTCGGCCATTGGTTCCAAACTCTCTAACCGCGAAAAGCTCTTTGTCGCCGCGCTGGCCCCACGTGGCATTGTAGCCGTGGCCGTCGCTTCGCTGTTTGCGCTGGAACTGGAAGAAGCCGGTTTTGCCGGGGCGGACCAACTGGTCAACATCACCTTCCTGGTGGTGGTGGGCACGGTAGTCGTGTATTCATTGACGGCTGGCCCACTGGCGCGGCGGTTGGGTCTGGTACAGGAACATCCACAAGGCGTGTTGATTGTGGGCGCACACAATTGGGGGCGGCAAATGGCGCTGACGCTGCAAGAAGCCGGTTTTGAGGTGTGGTTGGTGGACGCCAATGGGGGTCGGGTGGAGATGGCGCAGCATCTTGGCCTGACGGCCATCCACGACAGCATTTTGTCGGACGCTGTTTTGGACGAACTGCCACTGGAACGCATTGGGCGCATAATGGCGTTGACGTCTAACAGTGAACTCAATACGCTGGCCTGTTTACGTTTTGGCGAATGGTTGGGAGACGATCATGTTTACCAACTGATGCCTGTGCGTAATGATGCACCGGAACGGGTGGACGAAAATTTGCTGGGCTGGCTGCTGTTTGGGCCAGAGGTGAGTTATGAGCTGCTGGACAGGTTATATAGCAATGGCGCGCGCGCTGTTTGCCAGCCCATCACCAGGACGGCCGACATCTTTTATGAACCGGCCGCTATTTTGTTATTTGTCATCACGGTTGAGCGTCGGCTACGCATCCCCACCATTTCGCACCCTATCACGCCACGCGCCGGGGAAACGGCCGTGTACCTGATGCCACCCGAAGCATGAGAGTTGCGTTTCTCACCACTATGCCAGCCTGACCAAAGGATCAATCGCATTGATCAAAGGATCGTAGGTTTGTGTGTCCAATTCAGGTATAAACCGGAAACTGGATCATAACAAGGGTTTGTGATGAGGCGACCATCATGGAACTATGGCGGAATCGTAATTTTGCATTGTTGTGGACGGCCGTGCTCGTTTCCGGCATTGGTGATGTGCTGTACACGGTGGGCATCATGGTCACCATTTTTGAAAGGAGCGGCTCGGCCTTGCAGGCCGCCGGGGTCATGGCGGCTACGCTATTGCCCATCTTCCTGCTCAGTCCGGTGGCGGGGGCCATCGTAGACCGCCATTCGCGCCGCCGCGTCATGGTGACGGCCGACCTGGTGCGGGCTACGTTGGTCTCGCTGCTGCTTGTTTTTACCTGGAGCGGCCCACTGAACCTGTGGTTGGTTTATCTGGTGGTGGCCGGGTTGGGGGCGATGACCGCCTTTTATACCCCGGCGCGCATGGCGATCTTACCGGCCATTGTGAACCGCGATCAATTGGCGAAGGCGAACGGTATTATGTCCGGCACGGTGCAGGGGACGCAGGCGTTTGGTTACATTTTGGGTGGTTTTCTGGTGGTTTGGGTCAGTTTGCGGGCGCTGGTGCTGCTGGATTTGCTCACCTTTCTGGCGGCGGCGGCCTTGATTAGCGCCATTCGTTTGGGAGCCGCTGAGCGCGAACGGCGCAGCCAACAGGCATTGGATATGCCGTTGTGGCAGTCGGTGAAGGAAGGGATGCGTTATTTGCGCCGGCATGAACTGGCGCGGACGCTGGTGACGATGGAGTGGCTGGAGCATGTGCCGCATGGGGTATGGACTTCGGCGTTGATGCTGGTGTTTGTGGAGCAGGCCTTAAACGCGGAGCCGCAGGTGTGGGGGCTGCAAAATGGGGCGTTTTACACAGGGGTGATGTTGGGGGCAGTGCTGGCAACGGCCGTGTCCGGCGTCATCATGCGTTGGCCGGGTCGGATCATCATCGTCAATGCCTTTTTGATGGGGTTGCTGACGGTGGTGTACGCACAAACGAGCAGCGTAGCCCTCACCATCATCATCTCTGTGATGTATGGGCCAACGTTTGCCCTGCGCGATGTGGCCCAAAACACATTGCTGCAAACGAGTGTGGATGAGGACAAACTGGGGCGCGTTTATTCGTTGCGCGAGATGGGTTGGAACGTGGTCTTTTTGTTATCCGGTCTGACGTATGCGGCGCTGGTTGATGTGGGTGTGCCGGTGCGCGCCGTCTACATGCTGGCGGCGGCGGGGTATTTGCTCACGGCCGTATATGCCCTCTCCTCCCGCGCCCTCCGCCGCAGCCGGATTGGAGCGGTGACGGTGGTCGGTAATCCGTAATCGGTCAAGTAGCAAGGCTATAACTAAATCATCAAAGATTGCGCAGATTTCACAGATTTTCTTTTCTGCGAAATCTGCGTAATCTTTGATAAAACAGTATGAATCACAGCGATCATGTGAGATTGTTACAGAATGGTGTACCGCACCCCGGCGGGGTATGGGCCGATTTGGGGGCGGGTGAGGGGGCGTTTACGCTGGCGTTGGCGGAGTTGATTGGGCCAGGGGGGGCGATTTATGCGGTGGATCGCGACGGCCGTGCCCTGCAATCACTCGCAAAACAGATGCACCGCTCCTTCCCCCACATCACCTTGCACACCATTCAGGCCGACTTTACTCGCCCCCTCTCGCTGCCGCCGTTGGATGGGGTGGTGATGGCAAACTCGCTCCATTTTGTGTCGCAGAAGGGGCCGGTGTTATTGCAGGTGAAGGGATATTTGCGGGAAGGGGACGGCCGTTCCGCGGACGGCCGTCTGCTCATCGTCGAATACAACAGCGACCAGGGCAACCAGTGGGTGCCTTACCCGTTTTCTTACCAGACCTGGGTCAAGCTGGCGCAGCAAACCGGCTTCCGCCACACCGAAATGTTAGCCACCTACCCCAGCCGCTTTCTCCACGAGATTTACGCCGCTCTTAGCCGGTAATCCGTAATCCATAACGTGGCAGAGCCACAACCAATATAATCAAAGATTTCGCAGATTTTTCTCCGCCATCTGCGTAATCTGCGTAATCTTTGATCTTTTTACGCTTTTGGCGCACATTTCGCGCCTGAACGAAGTAATCCGATTACGGTTCACGGGTTACGCATCACGGTTCACGGCTCACGCATCACCGTACCCCCGTCTGCACCCGCCACAGCCCGGCATAAATCCCCGTATCTTGCACAGCCAGGTCGTCGTGTGTGCCTTGTTCGCGCAGGATGCCGTTTTCCAGGACGAAGATGCGGTCGGCGTTGCGGATGGTGGAGAGGCGGTGGGCAATGACGATCATCGTGCGCCCCACCGAGATGCGCTCCATCGAACGCTGGATGGCCGCTTCCGTTTCGTTGTCTACGGAGGAAGTGGCTTCGTCCAGGATCAGGACGGGCGGGTCTTTGAGCACGGCGCGGGCGATGGAAATGCGCTGCCGCTGGCCGCCGGATAATTTCTGGCCGCGTTCGCCGACAATGGTGTCATAGCCGTTGGGTAGTTGGGTGATGAATTCGTGCGCTTCGGCTACTTTGGCAGCCTCTACAATCTCGTCGAGGGTGGCGTCGAACGTGCCATAGGCGATATTTTCGCGCACGGTGCCATGAAACAAAAACACGTCCTGGCTGACCAACCCGATGGCCCGGCGCAGGTCGTGGGTGTTCAGGGTGCGGATGTCACGGCCGTCCAGACACACTTTGCCCTCTTCTACTTCATAAAAACGGAGCAGCAGCTTGATGAGCGTGCTTTTGCCGGAACCTGTGGGGCCAACGATGGCCGCCGTTTCCCCGGCCGGAATGTGCAGCGATAGCTCTTTGATGACATGGGGCCGGTTGTCGCTGTACCCTTCATAGTCGCGCCATTTGTAGCGGAAATTGACCGTTTCAAAGGCGACCTCACCGCGCACGTCGGCCAGAGGCAGGGGATCGGGGCCGGTGGGGATAGACGGCCGTGTATCCAGCAGATCAAACACCCGGTTAGTGGAAGCCATAGCCCGCTGGTATAAATCCAACGTCTGCCCCAGGCGCGTTAGCGGCCAGAGCAGCCGTTGGGTCATAAAGACCAACACGCTGTATACACCCACATTTAACCGCCCTTCCACCACCAGCAGCCCCCCAAAAATCATAATGGCGGCAAACCCCAGCACGATGATCATGCGAATGAGGGGCACAAAGGCGGAACTGAGTTGAATGGCCGCTTCGTTTTTCTGGCGATACAGTTCACTTTGCTCATTGATGCGGCCGACTTCATACGCTTCGGCCGTGTAACTTTTGACGGTGGCAATACCACCCAGATTATTGCCCAGGAAGCCGTTGAGAAAACCAACCTGTTCACGCACGGCCGCATATTTGGGCGCTAACTTTTGCTGGAATTTCAGCGTGCCCCAAATGACAAACGGCATGGGCAAAATGGTCATCCAGGCTACCGACGGGGCCAGGACGATGAACGCGCCGCCAATGGCGATGACGGTGGTGATCAACTGGATGATGTCATTGGCCCCCACATCCAGGAAACGTTCTAACTGGTTGATGTCGTCGTTTAAGATGGACATCAATCCGCCGGTGCTGCGTTCTTCAAAGTAGGCCATGTCCAGCGTTTGCACATGGGTATAGGTATCCAGGCGTAAATCGTGCTGAATGTCTTGGGCCAGATTGCGCCACAAAACGGAAAAGAGGTATTCAAAGAGGGATTCCAGCGCCCAGATGAGGAGGGTGAAGAGACCTAGGGCGACCAATTGGCTTTGCACGGTGGCAAAACCAAGTTGGGCCATGAAGGATTCTTCTTGCAAGACGACCACGTCTACGGCCATGCCGATGAGCACGGGCGGGGCCAGGTCGAACAGTTTGTTGAGGATGGAGCAGATGGTGGCCAGGATGACCCGCCGCCGGTAGCGGTGGGAGTAGGCGGTCAGTCGTTTGAGGGGGTGGGGAGTTTGTGCATTCATGGCGGGAGTTTACCGGAGTGGAATATGAACGCAAAGCCCGGATGACAATATGCAGTTTCCCGGCAATGATGCTTGTGCTAGAATGTACACGTTAATTTGTATGACAAGGTGGCTTATGTCTCACACCATTTTGATTTCTCATCAAATCTATGACCAATTGCGGCAACGGGCAGCACAGTCCCACATATCGCCGGATTTGTTGGCTGAGACCGTGTTAAGTGATTATCTGAACCAGGAAGAAGTTGCCTGGCAAGATGCCTTTACCACGCTCCTGGCCCAAATTCACCAGCGTACCGCCCCATTCTCTTCCACTGAAATCGAAAATGACATTACCCAAGCGATGATGGAAGTAAGAGCCGCGCGTCATGCCCCCCATCGCCCTACTTGATACCAATATCTGGGTTTCTGCCTTCATCAACCCTCACGGTTATCCCGCCAAATTGATTCGCGCCTGGATTCATGGTCGCTTTCAAGTTGTTGTTTCTATTCCCCTGTTGGACGAAATCGCTGATGTATTGTCCCGTCCACGGATTCGGAACAAATATGGCCTTAACGCAAATGAAATTGCCGAGTTCTTGCAGCTGCTGGTGGCACAAGCCATTAAGGTGACACCTACAGGTCAATTGCAGGTGTGTCGTGACCCGGATGATGATTTGATCTTGGAGACGGCCGTTTTGGGCCAGGCGCGATTTGTTGTCAGTCGAGACGACGATATGAAGCGCGACCCAGAACTGATGGCCCAAATGGCGGCTTATGGCATCATGGTTCTAACCGTGCAGCAGTTTCTCGATTTACTGGAGTGACACGAGACAAGCCGATACCCTATTGAGGGGGTATGAGCAACGGCCGTTTTTATCACCGCGACCCGGATCATGGTGATCCGACGGCCGTGAATGTTCACGCGACCCGGATCATGGCGATCAGACGGCCGTGAATATCCACGCGACCCGGATCACAGCGATCCAACGGCCGTGAATGTTCACGCGACCTGGATCATGATGGGATGAAAGGGGGAGAGGAGGAGGGGGAGAGGTACGGCCGTGAATCTTCACCATCTATAAAAAAAACTAACGCCATGGTCAGCGGCGGGCGAGCAGAACCTAACTTCTCCCCTGGCGCGGCACCTTCAATCACCACAGTTTTATCGGGCAAATCGGCATCGTGCTCGCCTGTCCGTTGCAATAATTGTTAGCTTGTAACTTCATCATCGAACTGAATTCCCAACTCTGCATTCAGGGCCTTTTTTGCTGTTGGCTCCAAATGCTCCGAAAACAAAAGCAAAACCTGCTTAAGCATCTCGGCTTTTTCCAAAATGGTCGGGATTTTTCCCATTTCTCCACCAAAATATCTATGCATCGTAATAGCCAGATCTGTTGCCGTTCGACCGAAGTTGAGCAGGCAATCAGGGAGATTTTTGGCATTGTAATAAAAAGCTGTTTGTATTTCTTCCGCCTTAGATAAAGGATGGTTTGTTTGGTACTTTAAAGGTCCTTGAATCCAGTGCATCCTCGCTTGAATATTCACTAAATTTCGTCTTTCAAGTTCGATCCATTCACGCAGAATTCGGCGAAAGAAGAGAACTTTTTCTTTTTCCATAATTTCATTGGCGCTAATCTGTAATATTGGTTTCCCAAGTGGAACTGTCTGTTTTTCTTTACTTTCAGCGGGATGTGGAGCAATATATTCATCGTTTTCTTCACCAGGAACAAGAACAATATGCTTTGCCTGCTTATAAAGATAGCTATTATGAATATTCCAGGTTGAATACAGATCTATGCTCAGCGTTCGCCGATGGGCAACACAAACAAAAAAAGGATTGTCTTGTTTTCTAAGCCACTCGACTTCATATTCTTTTTCATATGAAATTGGATCGCGATTACTTTTTATCTGAACGGTGAATGTAGGACCAGCTCTAAGAAGAATACCATCCTGTTCTGCAAGGGCACATATTAAGTCGTGCCCAACATCTTCTTGTCGTGGAACATGGGTAGTAAAAGCTAAACTGTTGAGAATGAATCCCGCCAGTAACTCAGCACTATCACCAAACCGAAAATTCGTTGAACGTGCACCAGGCATTTCTCAGTCCTCTTTATATCCAACACTGGTGTTTACAAGCTAACTATTTATTACCCTGCACTCTTTGCGGGGTATCCTCTGATGGGGATGATAGCCCGCAACTATAGGAGTGCAACCATTTGATTTCAGGTGTTTACCCGGCAATCATTAACAAGGTAAACACCTCATTCCGGTTGAAACTCTGCCCCCATCTACAAGAAAATCCCGTTCCCTACAAACAGCGTTGCCCAATCATTGTCTTTTCGGCCAACGGCCGTATCCCCCACACCGCTTATTTCCATTACAATGACCGCAGGGAAAATCTCCACTTGTTGGCAAACGAGGTAAAAATGAACCGCCTATTGCGACTTCCATTGATTGTGTTTGTTTTGTTAGTGTTCACGGCCGTTAGCTGCCGCGAAGAAGAAAAACCAACCCCTACCCCCACCGCTACCGCTATCGCCGTCACCGCTACGCCTGCCCCCACGCCTTTCCTGCTCGATTTAGGCGCGCCGCTGCCGCCGCAGGTTATCGGCCAAAACCCCACTGCCGGAGAAGAAATAGCTCTCGATGGGGCATTTGAGGTTTATTTTGACCAGCCCATGCAGCCGGACACGGCCGTACTCGTCACCGACGACGACGGCGCGGCGATAGACGGCGACATCACCTGGCCTGAGCCACGTATCCTGCGCTTCAAACCGGCCAAACCGCTGCAACCCGCCAGCCTTTATCAGGTTTCTGTAGACAGTTCCGCCATCTCCGCCGCAGGGCTGGCGTTGGTGGAAGGTCTGACGCTGGACTTCACCACCATCGGCGACCTGGCCGTCAGCCAGATTAGCCCGGCCAACGGCATCACCAACGTGGCCGTAGATTCCACCATCACCGTTATCTTCAACCGGCCGGTGGTACCGCTGATGGTTGGCGAAGAGGCCGCCAATTTGCCCAACCCATTGGTCATGGAACCGGCCATTCCGGGGCAGGGCGAGTGGGTCAACACCTCCGTCTATGTCTATCGGCCCGCGCAAGCCCTCATCGGGCGGCAGGCCTACACGGTGTGGGTGGACGCCGCCACCGTCGACACCATCAGCGCCACCGGCGCGCAAATGGTGAAAGATGAGGTTTCTTCATTCACCGTCACGCCGCCCACGTTTGACTTTTTGGAACTGGTGGATAACGCCTGGAATCCGCAGAACAATTGGCAAGACCTGGTTCTCGACCAGAGTTACCGGCTGCACTTTAATCAGCCCATGGATCCGGGCAGCACGGAAACGGCCGTGACCCTGCAACCCACCAGCGGCGGCGACTCCATCCCCTTTGCCGCTGCCTGGGACGCTGACTTTCTCACGCTCACCCTCACCCCCACGCAACTGCTGGAATTGCAGACCGACTACACGTTGGAACTGGCCGATTCGGCTCAGGCAGCGAATGGAGGGACACTGGCACGGCCGTTTACCTGGACGGCCACCACCGTCAAACACCCGGCCATCCGCCGCACCGAACCGGCCAACGGCCAGACCGAAACCTATTACTCCAGCGTCTTCCGCATCGAGTTTGCCTCGCCGATGGACGAGGAAAGCATGGCCGGTAAGGTCATTATCAGCCCAGACATCATCGGCGACCCAGACGGCCTTTATTCACCCTGGGATTGGAGCCAGAATTACTACGGTTTCCACCCCTCCACCACCTACACCGTGCAAATTCTGCCGGGCATGAAAGACGTGTATGGCAACGAAATTACCGAAGGCCAAACCCTCACCTTTACCACCGGCAAACTGCCACCCAGCGCCAGCCTGAACCTGCCCTACTCCGTCGCCCTTTATCGCAGCGGCGGCTCTGATTCCCTCTGGGTAACGCACCAAAATATCACCGAACTGGATGTGGATTTATACCAGTTATCCCTGAACGAATTTGGCCGGTTGCTGCATTACGACTTGTCTCCATATAGCTATGTGCCTAAAGCTGACCAGATCATCTGGCAACGCACCTTGCCGGTGAATACCCCGCTGAACGATCTGGCGCACAAACGATTTATCCTCAATCAGGACGATACCGGCCCTCTGCCTACCGGCTTCTACTTTGTCGCCCTGGACTCACCCCAAATCAGCCACAACGAACCCCATTTGCAAGCACAGGTATTGGCCATGGCGACGGCTAACGTGACCCTGAAAACCACCGCCACCGAAGCCATGATTTGGGCCACCGATCTCAACAGCGGCGAACCGCTGCCCGCTGTGCCGGTGGCGCTGTATGACAGAAGTTATCGGCTGGTGGCGGAAGGCACAACGGATGAGTTTGGCCTCTTTTACCAGGATGATTTAGAACTGGAACCGGGGTGGGACGGCCGTTACTACGCCATTGTGGGTGAACCGGGCAATGAGGTTTTTGGCCTGGCCGTCAGCAATTGGAACGAAGGTATCAGCACCTACGACTTCGGCATTTACACCGATTTCTATCTGGAACCCCATCAACCCACCGGCTACATCTACACCGAACGCCCCGTTTACCGCCCCGGCCAACCCGTTTACTTCAAAGGTATCGTGCGCCTGAATGATGACCTGACCTATGCCCTGCCCGATTTCCAGAGCGTCAACGTGCAAATCGCCTCCTATGACGAGACCATCTACACCGCCACGCTCCCCCTCAATGAATTTGGCTCATTCAGCGGCGAGATCACCCTCGACGATGAAGCCGTATTGGGCAACTACTGGATCGGTGTCAGCACGGCCGACAATCAAACCGTAGGCAACGGCTACTTTGAAGTGGCCGAATTCCGTAAACCCACCTTCCAGGTGGAAGTGACGGCTGACGAAACGGATGTGGCCGCCGGCGATACTATTGAAATTGCCATTGACGCCCGTTTCTTCTCCGGCGGCGCGGTAGTTGGCGGCGACGTGGAATGGCATGTGCGCTCCGAGGATTACACCTTTACCGGCGGGCCAGACCTGGGCCGTTATGATTTCCGCAACCAGGAACGTGACCTGGGCTATTACTATTACAACAACGACTATCAACCCACGCAGGTTATTGCCGAGGGTGTGGGGCAGACCGATGGACAGGGACGTTTGTTGCTACAAATTCCGGCCGAATTGCAAGAAGGCGACGGCAGCCGCCGCTTTGTCGTGGAAGCGACTGTGACTGATCTGGCGGGCAATCAGGTGAGCGGCCGTAGCAGTGTGATTGTTCATCGCAGCCTGGTTTACCCTGGCGCAGCCCCGGCCCATACGGTGGGGCAGGCTGGCGAACCGGCGGCGGTGGATGTGATTGTGGTGGATTGGGATGGCCGTCCCGTGCCCGATCAGTCCGTTACCGTTTCTGTGGTAGAGCGCCGTTGGTACAGTGTGCAGGAAGAAGATGACCAGGGGCGCACCATCTGGCGCACCGAGGTAGAAGAAATTCCGGTGGAGGTGATGGGGGAGAGCGAATTGCTGATGGATGGCAACGGCCGTGCCCGCTTCCAATTCATCCCCTCCAACGGCGGCGTCTTCCGGGCCTATGTGACTGCCCAAGACGCTCAGGGCAATACCAGCCGCGCCTCCACCTACCTCTGGGTCTCCGGCAGCGACTACGTGGCCTGGCGGCAGACCAACGACCACAGCTTTGAACTCATCAGCGACAAGAGCAGCTACCGGCCCGGCGAAACGGCCGAAATCCTGATCGCTTCCCCCTTTCAGGGTGCAAATTTTGCCCTGGTGACGGTCGAGCGTGGTCACATCAAACAGCATGAAGTTATCCACCTGACCAGCAACAGCGTGGTCTATCGCCTGCCCATCACCGCCGATATGGCCCCCAACATTTTTGTTTCCGTCATGGTCGTCAAAGGGGTAGACGAAACCAGCCTGGCCCCGGACTTCAAACTGGGCATGACCCAATTCACTGTAGATCGTGACCAGCAAGAACTCACCGTAACCATCACCCCGGATCAGACCAATTTGTCCCCTGGCGAGACCGTCCACTTTACTGTGAACGTGGCCGACCATGCCGGGCAGCCTGTGGACGCCGAACTTTCCCTCTCTCTTACCGATCTGGCCGTGTTGACCCTGGCGGCCCGCAAGGAACTGCCCCTGCTGGATCACTTCTACTCCGAACGTTACCTGAGCGTCAATACGGCCACGCTGCTGGCGCACAACATGGATGCTTACAACAAAGAATTGGAAGATGAAATCAAGGGTGGTGGCGGCGGCGCGGGGTCGTATGGCGTCCTCACCATCCGCGAAGAGTTCCCGGACACCACCTTTTGGGAAGGGCAGTTGCAGACCGGGCCGGATGGTGAAGCCACCGTGGCCATCACCCTGCCGGACAGCCTGACGACCTGGCGGCTGGATGCCCGGGCTATCACGTTGGACACCAAAGTGGGGCAGGCGACCAGCGACATCGTCTCCACGCTGCCGCTGCTGGTCAGCCCGCAGACGCCGCGCTTTTTTGTGGTGGGCGACCAGGTGACATTGGGCACGGCCGTACACAACAACACCGACGAAGCCCTGGAAGCCGTTGTCACCCTGGACGCCGAGGGCGTCACCCTGGATGGTAGCAATGAGCAAACTGTGACTGTACCACCACAGCAGGCCGCATTTGTGACGTGGACGGCCGTTGTCCAGGATGTGACTCGTGTAGACCTGGTATTCCGCACCAATGCCGGGCCATATAGCGACGCCACCCGCCCGCCGCTGGCTACACTCGAAGGCGGCGGGATACCCGTTTACAAATATGAAGTGCCGGAAACGGTAGGCACATCCGGCCAACTGCTGGATGGCGGCGTGATGGTGGAATCCATCAGCCTGCCCATTTACCCCGACTATGAATTGACACAGGGTACGGTGACGGTGCAGGTCGCCCCCTCGCTGGCGGCGGCCATGACCGACGGCCTGGATTATCTGGCACACTATCCCTACGAATGTACCGAACAGATCGTCAGCAAATTCCTGCCTAATCTGCTCACTGTGCGGGCGCTGCAAGCGGCAGGCATTGATGACCCGGCCCTGCAAGCCAACCTGGACGCGCAGGTGAACGTCGCCTTGCAGCGACTTTACAGCCGCCAACTGTCAGACGGCGGCTGGCCCTGGTGGGCAGGCAGCCGCAGCGACACCTTAGTGACGGCTTATGTGGTGTTGTCGCTGCTGGAAGCGCAAGAAAGCGGCTATCCCGTCAGTGAAAATGTGCTGAACGAGGGCGTGGCTTATCTGGAAAACCGTTTGTCGCAGGTGGATCGGCTGAACGGCCGTAACAAATACAACCGCCAGGCCTTCCTGGTTTACGTGCTGGCCCGTGCCGAAAAACCCAATAACCAACACATGAACGATCTGTATGAGCGGCGCTCTTCTCTTGACCTGTATGCGCAAGGGTTTCTGGCGCAGGCGCTACAACTAACCGACACCCAGGACCCCCGCCTGGAAACCCTCGCCAGCGACTTCATCAGCCATGCCATCCTGTCGGCGACGGGCGCGTATTGGGAAGAGGCCGAGCGTGATTATTGGAATTGGAACACAGACACGCGCACAACGGCCGTTGTGTTGGACACACTGCTCAAACTCGACCCGGATAATCCGCTCGTAGCCAATGCGGTCAGGTGGTTGATGGCGCATCGCACCGACGGCCGTTGGGCCAGCACCCAGGAAACGGCCTGGACACTGATGGCCCTCACCGATTTCATGGTCGCCTCCGGCGAATTGCAGGCTGATTATGATTATCAGGTGGCGTTCAACGGTGAATTGGAATTAGAAGGCGCGGCCAATACGGACACATTGCGCCAGACGGCGCAGATACAAATTGACATCAGCGACCTGTTTGCCGACCAGTTGAACCGGGTGGCTTTCGGCCGCACGGAAGGCCCCGGCAACCTCTATTACACCACCCATCTGGAAGCGTATTTGCCGGTGGCGCAAGTCCAACCATTGGATCGCGGCATCATTATCTCCCGCAGCTACTTTGATCCGGCCGACCGCAGCACCCCTATCACCCAGATGGCCCAGGGCGAAACCTTCCTGGCCCGGCTGACCATTGTCGTACCCAACACCCTGCACTATGTGGTCATTGAGGATTTCCTGCCCGCCGGGTTGGAAGCGGTAGACCAATCACTATCCACCAGCCAGCAGGTGGGTGCGCCAGAGCAATATACCTGGGAAGAAGCGCAGGAGCGCGGCTGGGGCTGGTGGGTCTTTAACCATGTGGAACTGCGCGATGAAAAGGTGGTGCTGTCCGCCGATGTGCTGCCTGCGGGCACGTATGAATATGTCTATCTGGTGCGGGCCGCTTTCCCCGGCGAATACCAGGTCATCCCGCCCACCGCGCAGGAGTTCTACTTTCCAGAGGTATACGGCCGTGGTGCTGGTTCTATATTTACCGTTTTGCCCCGCTAACGCCGTTTGTAGTAGGCGATTCATCGTCGTCTCTGGCAAAAAACGATGATGAAAGTTAAGAAAATAAACTGGCAATCCGCGAATTGTCATTCCGAGGACGGCTTCCGTCCGAGGAATCCCTGCTACTTGTACAGGGGAGGGATTCCTCGCTCCGAAGACTGCGCTCGGAATGACAGATCGCTTACTACGAACGAAGAAACCGGATTGGTGTTGTGATGAAAAAATTTGGACTGAAGACAAGATTGTTTTTGATTGCTTTAGGATGTCTGGGACTGACGGCCGTGCTGACCCTGCATTGGTTGTTTGCCGACCTGCCGGATGTGGCGGGGTTGCAGCGTCCGGTGATGTTGCCCAGTGTGCGTATTGTGGATCGGTACGGCCGTCCGCTCTATGATGTGATCGATCAGGAATACGGCCGTTATACCGTCCTGCCCCTGGCCGACATCCCGCTAGCTCTCCAGCAGGCCACCATTGCCACCGAGGACAAAAGTTTTTACACCAATCCCGGCGTAGACTTTTGGGGTATCGCCCGCGCCATCTGGACAAATGCCCAGAGCGGCAGCGTCGTCTCCGGTGGCAGCACCATCACCCAACAGGTCGTGCGCAATCTGCTCCTCAACAGCGAAGAACGCCATGAAATTACCATTCGGCGCAAACTACGTGAAATGGCGTTGGCCTGGCAAGTCACCAGCCAGCACGACAAAGATGACATCCTGGCCCTCTACCTGAACCAGAGCTACTACGGTGGTATGGCCTATGGCGTGGAAGCGGCCGCCCGCACCTACTTTGGCAAAACGGCCGCCGATTTAACGCTGGCTGAAAGCGCCCTGATTGCCGGGCTGCCCCAGGCTCCCGCCCTCTACAACCCGTTGGTGAACCCGGAGGCGGCCAAAACGCGGCAAGAAGTGGTGCTGCGCCTGATGCTGGCCCAGGGCGCCATCACCCAGGAACAGCATGACCAGGCCGTGCGCGAACCATTGCAATATGCGGCCACACCATACCCGGTGTTGGCTCCCCACTTCGTGATGATGGTGCAGGCGGAACTGGATGGGTTGCTTTCGCCGGAGGCGCTGGCAACCAGCGGCAGCGTTATGGTGCGTACTACACTGGATTTGGACTGGCAGAATCAGGCGCAAAAGATTGTGAGCGAACAAATTGAACTGCTCAACAATCCGCGTAATGGCGCGCCCACCCATGCCGCTCACAATGCGGCGCTGGTGGCGCTGAATCCGCAAACGGGTGAGGTGATGGCGCTGGTGGGCAATGTGGATTATTTTGACGATAAACGCCAGGGGGCGATTAACAT
>CAYXUZ010000022.1:29526-50056 GCA_964467705.1 uncultured Ardenticatenaceae bacterium
GCGCTTATGCCCCGGCAGCCGGGATCGTCTTTGAAGCCGATTGTGTATGCAGCGGGTATGATGCCTGGCGGCGTGCCGTCTGATGGCGCTGATGGGCTGCCCTTTACACCAGCTTCGCTCTTTTATGATGTGCGCACCGTCTTTATCACCCACGAGCAAGACCCGTATGTGCCGGTCAACTTCTCGCGCACGGAGCATGGGCCGGTGCTGCTGCGCACGGCGCTGGCCTCTTCGCTCAACATTCCGGCGGTGATTGCCCTGGACAGGGTGGGGGTGGCGGCGGCCATGCGCCAGGCAGCATTGATGGGCATTGGCACGTTGGGCGACCCGGACGAATATGATCTCTCCTTTGCCTTAGGCGGTGGCCCGGTGCGCCTGTTTGATCTGACAACGGCGTATGCGGCCTTTGCCAATGGCGGTTCGCGCATCACGCCGTCGCTCATTTTGGACGTGACCGATGGGCAGGGAAATGTGTTGGTTCAACCACCACCAGCCACGCCGACACGGGTGCTGGATGAGCGGGTGGCCTGGCTGATTAGCGATATGCTCAGCGATGATCGGGCGCGGATTCTCTCGTTTGGGCCGGACAGCATCTTGAACATTGGCCGCACGACGGCCGTGAAAACCGGCACGACCAACGATTTCCACGACAACTGGACGGTGGGTTATACACCCGATGTGGTGGTGGGGGTGTGGGTGGGTAATGCCGACAATACGCCCATGTTTAATGTGACCGGCGTCAGTGGCGCCGGGCCGATCTGGCATATGTTTATGCGTGAGGTTTTGCGCGGCACGCCCGATAAGCCGTTTCCGCAGCCGGAGGGATTGGTGCAGGTGGAAGTGTGTACGCTGTCTGGGCTACGGCCGTCGCCCGACTGCCCGTTTCGCCGCTATGAGTGGTTTATTGCCGGGACGGAGCCACAAGAGATGGATACGTTTTACCGGCGGGTGGAGATTGACAAAAGCACCGGTCTGCTGGCAACGGATATGACGCTGCCGGAACAGGTGGTGGGCCAACTGGCGCTGGCGCTGCCGCCGGTGCTGCACCCCTGGGCGCGGGCGGAGGGATTGCTGTTGTTGGATGATTTGCTGTTGGCGCAAACGGAGAGGGGAGACACGGCCGTCTCCACCATCCACCTCATCTCACCTGACCCGCAAACGAAATATCGGATTTCAACGGCCGTGCCCGCCGCCGCTCAAAAGCTGCCGGTGGAGGCCGTGGCCGCCGCGCACATGCAGACGATCACGCTCTGGCTGGATGATGCGCCGCTGGCAACGCTGACCAACCCGCCGTACCGCGTCTGGTGGCCGCTGACGCCGGGTGTGCATACGATGTGGGCGGAAGGGGTGGATGAAGGGGGCACGGCCGTGCAAAGCGAAGCGATCACATTTGAGGTATTAGAAGCGATCCAATTATCAAATTGAAGCAAGTGAGGAAGGTCACTGAGGGTTGGTCAAGAGTGTTTCGTGTATGATGGGCACATAGCCATTGGCCAAGGCGTTTACCGTAGAGGCTGGTGTTAATACCTGCACCGGCTTTGCATTGACCGGCAAGATTGTGGGGGAATAACCGCCTGGCGTCCACAAAAATAACTTTTCCTGCCAGATGAGATACGGCCGGGCCGCAATCTCCACAAGCGTGCCTTCGGGTAATTGGTTCAAGACGGCCGTGAACATTCGCTTTTTCTTGTCTTTCAGTAACCGTGCCGACGTCAATCGCTCTTCGTGCAAAACATTGTCCATGTCCGCCACTTTGACGGCCGTATCCGTGTGGGAAGGGTGGTTACCCGCCTGCCAGGCGGCGCGAAAAGCATTTGCTCTCTCCCGCTGGCACTCAAAACAGGGCCGGTGGCCCGCCGCCAGCGCCGTGGCTTCATCTAAAAAGAACAGTTCGGTGTAATGGTTGGGTTGCATGATGGCGCGGCGGCGACCTTTGAACTGTAACCGGCAAATAATCCATGCTTTCAGTTTGTACGGCCGTATCACTTCCTGCTGCTCATTGTGCAGCACCCCACGATTGCCCGTGAACAGGCCGCGCTGCGGCAGCGCCACGATCTCACCATAGGGGGTCACACGGTTCTGTTTGCTCATGACAGGGCTATTCTAGCACGGCCGTTTGTATGCTGTATTCACCATCCAGCCGGAAAATCCTTCCAGGAAGGCGCGGAAGGCGGGCAAATGTTCGGCGGGGAAGTCGTAGTGCGCAACGGCGCGATCCAGCGTGCGATAGAAGCAGGCCAGCCATTCCTGGCGGGCGGCTTCGTCAATGGGGAAGGGCATGTGGCGGGCGCGCATCATGGGGTTGCCGTAGCGCGTGTGGTACAGCGGCGGCCCGCCCAATAAGCCCACAAAAAAGGCGGCCGACCTTTCAGCGGAGGCGGCCATATCATCGGGAAACATGCCCCGTATGGTGGATTGTTCCAGTTCGTCATAAAAATCGGCAATCATGAGGAAGATGTTGGCTTCGCCCATACGGCCGTATATCTCTGGGCTGAGCGGCGGTACACGGGGCGGCCCACCGGGGGGGACGTAAATTTCGTTAGACATAGGTGGGCATTGTACAGAGGGGCGGGGGGATGGGCAACGGCCGTGATTTGTAATCAATCATCAGTTATCGGTAATCGGTAGCCGTGAATGTTCACGCGACCTGGATCACGGCGATTGTGGTGTTGGGATGTGTGGGGAGGGAGGGTACGGCCGTGAATCTTCATCATCTATCAAAAGCCTAACGGGGAGCGTTACCCGCCATTGACAGAGGAGCGCCGCTTTGCCGGAACCAACTTGAAGCCACGCAACTTGCCTGAAAACGCGCAGACTCCCACCCGTCGGGTGCCACGCTGTGTTGGGCTGCTTTTGCCTTTCACGCATCTTGTAACGCCTTGAGTATATGCTCGATCTGCTTGAGGTGTGCACGTTCATGGCGCGCCAGCCCATCTGCATGGGATATCAGCGTCTGCCGGAGAGGCTTTCCTGCTCCGATCAGTGTATTGGTGCGTGCCCAGTCCTTTGAGGATAATGATTCCAACACTGCTAAGAGCTTCTTCCGCTGCTTGGTAAAGGCACGTAACGAGGACTGAAAATCCTGCTCGAGATAATCAGTATTCTTGATCCATGTCCGCGGGTTCCTCGCCTTAATTGTCGGCTGATCTTGGGCAAGGATCGTCATGATGTAGTAGTTGCCCCAGACGTCATCACATGCACGCAGGTGAGCAAGCACTTCGTTGACCGACCACTCACCTGCGCTGGGGGCGATATGCAATTGAGCTGACACAAGCCCAGATGTAAGCTTCGTCAAGCGCGGCGGAGTTTCTTTCAGGATAGCCAGTATCTTATCAATGGGAAGGTACTTATTTGTCAAATGAGCTTTCCTTTCGCATCAACAAGGAGAGCAGCCCAACGCCAGTTGTGCCGCTCGCGGTGGCACACAACAGCATCTGCATTCCTCATATGCTCTCGCACCATTTATTGCTATATCGATAGCCAACGGCTCCGCCCTGTAGTATCCGCCAGTTCCCACGGTTGTAAATCTGGTGGCTCGACTCCCATCGCCGCCAAACTTGCGCATATCTGCTCGCCGTGAATACTTGCATGGTGTAGTGCCTGCATGAAAACAATGTCTGCATGCGTCTCGTATGTTCCATTGTCCAGATATGCCAAATTCTCGCCATCGATTGGACTTTGCAGAAGTTGCTCCCACCTTGCACCACTTTCTTCGGCGCGCTCAGAAAGTTCCTGCAGGTCATTCGTCTCATTGTCATACGATGCCCATTCAGCACGCCCCCCACCAAGGCTGGCTACGTAACCTGCGTCAGCAAGGACAAGATGATTTAAGGTGGCCAAAATGCTGCCATAACCAGCGGCTGGTCGCGTCAACTCGTCAACCGAGCGATCTTGACAGACGGCGATAAGTTTCTTCATCGCCCATAGCTTGTGCCGAAATGCGACAAGTAGAATCTCGTTCATCATTCCTCCTTAAATAAGAGAAAGTCTATCCCTACAGCGTTGATGGTTGATTCTCGAACATCGTCTTGCTGCGGAGGTGAAACGACTCGACCGGCGCGCAAGGCCCAACTATTTATTACCCTGCACTCATTGCCGGGTATCGTCTGATGAGGATGATAGCCTGCAACCATAGGCGTGCAACCATTTGGTTTCAGGTGTTTACCCGGCAATTATTAACAAGGTAAACACCTGCTACAAGCTGATTACCCTGCATTGTATAGAAAAAACCTGCTGAATCAGGCGGGGAGGCCTCCCCTGCTCTGGTCGTTGTCCCATCGCGCCAGCGTTGGCAACAAGATTGGAAGTGAGGAGGGAGGGAAGGGGTACGGCCGTGAATCTTCACCATCTATACGGCCAACGGTCATAAAATGACACTTTCACCAAAACATGTGTCATTCCGAACGCAGTCTTCGGAGCGAGGAAGCCCGCTCCTGCATCACTCGTAGACTGGCTACGGTCAGAGGTTGCATAAGACTCCCTAAGCCTGGACATATCTCAAGATTTCGTCCACCACGCGGGCAAGCGGCCGTGTGGCATCTATGATGATGCCACTGTTGGGTATATCTTCTTTGGTAGCGTGTAAACGTAGGATGAGTTCCCGCTCATCCCGGCTCTTGCCCCAATCATCATCAGCACGGTTGTCCAGCCGTTCATTGAGCGTGTCTACATCCACGTCTAAGACGAAGACTTCATCAAAAACATCTATAAACTCGTGGAAATTCCGCGAACCGCCACAGAAAAAAGTGATTTCGTCGTCCTGATTGGCCGCCAACCGCCTGACTTTCTCCACATCCCAAAGATTACTGGCGTGTCTGATTGCGGGAGATGAAAATGTGATGAGCCGCTCGCCAGTCGTCGGGTCTGTGTGTTGGCGGAGGTCGCGATCACTATTCAGGGCGGCATACCCACGTCGGCGCAGCTCATGACAGACCGAGGTCTTGCCCGTGCCGGAGACTCCCTCAATCAGATAATTTCTCTTACCCATTGTCGTTACCTTTTCTATGGCGAATCCGTGCGGTATTGACGGGCGATTATTTCATGCAGAACATCAAGATCAACATCATCCAATTTATTGATGTAGAGACAGGCAACCGATTTTTTATGTTTGCCGAGCCTGGCATACAGTTCCTCTGCGCCATCGAATTTGTCGCCGACATAGAAAGTCATATTAGCCTTGCGTGGCGAAAAACCGGCAGCAGGCATATCTCCCTCGCGCCCCGTCTCATACACATAATGAAGCGACCCAAAACCGATAATAGACGGCCCCCACATAACCGGAGGTAGCCCGGTAATTTCCTGATACATCTTCAGGGCAGTCAATGCATCAGTACGACGCCGGGGGTTTTCAATTTGAGCGATGAACTCATCCACAGACGCCGCAGTAGGTATGGTCTTGTTCTCAGCCATTTCACTCTCCTTGTGAGTAATATTCTTTACCGATCAACGTGATGTTGCGATAAGGTCATGATTTTTCGTGTGGCACGGGACGGCCGTTCCTTGTGCCCCACCTCAAAAGCAAATCTGCCTGATTAATGAGGTTCGCATGTTGAGGCGACAGGTTTGCCGTCGAATCGCTCTTGAGTCCACGTGAGCAAATCAGGAATAAGCAGCGATTCTGGCCCAACAATGTCCACATGCCCCAATCCATCATAGGTCCGGTAGTCAACCTGGCCGCCTGTTGCACAACGAGCCTGCACATACGCATCTTGAGCCACTGGCAGAACCAGTCCATCGTCCAATCCCTGCCCAATAAGTAGTGGTGCTGGGATGGGGCCGCTCGGCACATTTTCTTGCAGTCGCTGACCCAATGCCCCACTCATTGGATCGGTTGACAAAATTGATTTGTCAATGACAAGCATAACAAGAATCGAGGAAAAGACCTCTGGTTCGGCAAGGCAACGACTCGCCATTTCTCGAACCAACACACGCGCCGTCGGTCGAATGTAATCATTGAAGCGTACATCCGGATAGGTGTCGCTGAACCCTTGAATAACATAAGACCCAAAGATCGGCCCACCAGGAACGACATCAATATTACCCACCAAATCAGGCAGTTGGCTGGCCGGTGCAAGTGCAGCAACACCCACAACACGAACATCCGGCGCGTATGTTGGCGCGAGGATACCTGTCCAGAGTGCGGCCCCACCACCTTGAGAGTGCCCCCATACCACCGTTTGATCGGCGAGATCTAACTGGGGCATCTGCCGGGCAGCGCGTACTGCATCAAGCACGGCCCGCCCGGCTTGCTGACCAACAAGATAAGCATGGGGGGCTTCAGTACCAAGACCGATATAATCGGTTGCGACCAGTGCCCAGCCCTCGGCAATCACTTGATCGAGTGCTGGCATAGCCCCCGCTGTGAAGGGATCTTCCAGTAATGAAGGTGCGCAACTCTGATCAACACCGGTCGTTCCGTGTGCCCATGCGATGACGGGCAGCGGCCCAGGCGGCAAGTTCGCAGCCACTACCACCAGGCCGCTAGCCAACGCTGGAGCGCCGTCGGCGCGCGTTGTTGTGTAAAGAATTCGCCAGGCCCGTGCTCCTACAGGGATGGCACGACTCATTGGTTCCGTACGGAGCAACACACCGGGTTCACCGGGAACCTGGGCCGGAGCCGCGTAAAACGCATCTACAATGGGCGCGCCTCGGTGCAGGAATATGCTGATTGCAGCCAATACAAGCGAAACCAATAGCGCCAACGCGGCGCCAATCGTTCGCATATAGCGGCCAAACCGGCCAGATGCGCCGGAAGGCAGCATATTAGCCTCTGCTCCAGGATCACGGAAAATGCCGATAAGCTGGGCGATTCCGAAAAGCAGCATTTGCACGCCAAAGACAACCGCTACCACAAGGAGCGTGATGTCCGGCCACGAAAGTGAGACGACGCCCAGGATAATGCTGGCAACGCCAAGCAGCAGTGCTGCTGTTCGATAATCAGTTCCCCCGTGGAAAGTGGAAAAGATGCGGACAATACCTCTGCCAATAAGGGCGATGCCAACAAGAATCGCAAGCGTTTGAAAAGTAAGTCCGGGCAACAGCAGCACAACAACGCCAAGCAAGATCCAGCCGATGCCAGTAATGGTTTCGGAGGTTGAATTGGGCAAATCGGAACGATTGGCAAGTTCACTCAAACCTGCCACGATCATGCCGGTCGCAACGAGAATGATGAGCACAGCCAGTGACTGAAACGGGCGTGTGACAAGCGTTGCACCGAGAAGAACACAGAGGAATCCGACAACTGGCATAAGCCATCGAGGCAAAACATCCCACCTGGCTGACTTAACCTTATCCATAGATAGCCTCCTTACCAACTTTTACAATGGATAACACAGCAGAACGAACGTCTTCTTGTCATTTCTACTGCTCCGGTGCGGTCTTTTGCTGGCGGCTGCGGCCAGCGTCCTCACTGTTCCGCCCCACCTTTGCCGGACGAAACCACTTTGCTCATGCTTTGTTTATAATTTACGGCCGTACAACTTCTGCGGCCCATCTTCATATGTGACTGTTTTGATATGCTCCCAACCCAAACTTTCCAGAATGCCAACGGCCGTTACCGTCGTCGCAAAAACACGCGCATACCCTAGATCACGCGCCAAATTCATGCCCGCCTGCACCAATTCCGTCCCAATGCCCTGACCACGATGAGACGCCAGCACAAATAACCCACCCAATTCCGGCCGAAATGAGGCGATAGCCTCATTTCCCGGCTCACGCAGCACAACCGTACCTGCCAACTCCCCATCCGCAAGAGCCACCAGGCGAATGGGAAGACGATCATAAGAAGCATCTTCCAGAAAATCCTGCTCCATCTCCGCCTGTGTCATCTCTGCAAAATAATCCGGCCACTGCGCGCGGAACCATTTCGCCAATGTTGGCACCGTCTCAGGATAATCGGCCAGGAAACCAATCATGATTTTGGGCATCATGTAGCCGATTATACATCCGTCTATCGTAACCCGTAGCCCGTAATCCGTAATCGGTTCACGGATTACGGATTACGCATCACGCATCATGCATTATGATTACCTGAAAGTACCCATGTCCGCCTGTCTGTCCTGCCGCCCCTGCGTATAATTCAGGCCTGACGGGTTTTTCAAACCCGTCAGGTCTTTGAACGGAGTAATACAAGTATGACAACTGCATCACTCTTTCGGCGGAAAGGGCAGGCGATTCCCGCCGAACATCGCGCCAACTTCTGGCATTTATATCTGGACATCGCCTGGTTTGGCGTCTTAAACGGCACCGCCATCTCCTTCATGGCTATCTTTGCCACCCGGCAGGGGGCCGATGGTTTTCAAATTGGGTTGCTCAATGCCGCCCCGGCCATCGTCAGCCTGGCCATCACCTTACCGGCGGGGCAATGGCTCCAAAAACGGTCACTAACCCGCACCGTCTTCTGGACATCCATCTGGCACCGCATCTTTTACCTGGCCTGGATTTTTTTGCCCCTCTTTCTGGCTCCCTACTTGCAGGTGTGGGCGCTCATCGCCCTGGTGCTGCTGATGAGCATTCCGGGCACGGCATTGGCCGTCGGTTTCAACTCCATGTTTGCCGAAGTGGTGCCGCCGGAATGGCGCAGCCACGTCGTCGGCGTGCGCAACGCCTTGCTGGCGCTGGTCTTCATCATCACCACCCTCATCAGCGGCGTCATTCTGGATCGAATGCCCTTCCCGCAAGGCTACCAGATCGTGTTTGCCATCGGCTTTGTGGGGGCGATGATGAGCAGCCTGCACCTCTACCTGATCCGACTGCCGCACGAACCGACCACACGAGTGGGGCGCAGCCTGGGTGACTGGGCACATCCGGGTATGTTGCGGGCCTGGGTGCAAGAACTGCGCCTCTCCGTCGGGCTGCGTTTTATGGCCCGCGGCCGCCCCCGCCCCTCCATCAAAACAGAAATCTTCCGCACCCCATTTGGCGTATTGCTAGGGCTGTTGTTTGCTTTTCACCTGGCGCAATATCTGGCGATCCCGCTCTTTCCATTATTCTGGGTCAATGAACTAGGGCTGACAGACACAGAGATCAGCATGGGCAACGCCGTTTTTTATGCCACCGTCCTGCTCGGTTCCATGCAGTTGGCGCGAATAACGGCCCGTTCAGACCATAAACGGGTGTTGGTGATGGGGGTGTTGCTGATGAGCCTTTATCCGGCGCTGACGGCCGTAACCACCAACCTGCCCCTCTTCCTCTTTACCTCGGCCGTGGGCGGCGTCGCCTGGTCACTGGCCGGTGGTGCGTTGAGCAATTACATTTACGACAAGACGCCAGAGGGGGAACGGCCGTATCACCTGGCCTGGTATCACCTTTCCTTCAACGCCGCCATCCTGTTGGGCGCGTTAATCGGGCCACTGCTGGCCGATGGCGCAAGCGTGGTGGGGGCATTGGCGGTCATTGGCATTGGCCGGTATCTGGCGGCCTTTGCCTTGTGGCGGTGGGGATGATGATGTTGACGCAAAGGCGCGAAGGGGCAAAGGGCTAAAGGAGAAGAAGATGCAGAAGGATCCGCGAAGGACGCGAAATGCGCGAAATGCGCGAAGATACTTTGTTGTTGGTTTGTTGATGGTGTTGGGTGGATTGGCAGCCTGTGGGCCAGAGGAGATAGCGGTGACGGCTACGGCCGTGCTGCCAACCGCCACCGTGTCACCCCCTCTCCTTGTCATCGTGTCACCCTCGGCAACTCCCCCCCCTCTGCCCACCGTCACCATGTCACCCCTTCCCCTTGTCACCGAGCCGCCCCCGGCAACTCCCACCCCTCTGCCAACCGTCACCGTGTCGCCCCCCGCCGCCGCCTGGCTCTACGCCGTCGCCGCCCCTTTTGCCACCATCCCGGACGAAATCGCGTTGACCGACGTACAGGCAAAGTGGCAAGCAGGGGAACTGCTGCTGGACGAGGACACGGCCGTGCGCCTGCGCACCTGGTGGGGCGAGCCAGACCAACTCGGCGTGACTGTGCCTGCGGATGAACTGGTGGACGCTTTGTGGGCGGCCCAAACCAGTTACACCGAGCCGGTGCTGACCATCATCCCCTTTCACCAATTAGAACCGCGCCTGAAAGTGCTGCGCGTTGATGGTGTGGCCCCCATTGACATGGATTTTGACCCCACCACCTATCCGCTGATCATCCCGCTTGAGCCAGAAACGGCCGATACCGGCATACCCTGGGCAGGTGAGATTGAGAATTGGGACGACGGCCGTGTTACCCACATCGTCATGACTGGCCCGGCCGGGATGCGCCGCGCCGTCGCCGACCGCATGGAAAGATACGGTTTTCACTATCCCGGCGAAGAGACCGGCCCCGTCTTGCAAATGGCCGACATTGCCCATATGAGCAATGAAGATCCTTTTGCAACCGATTGCCCACCGGCTGATCCTATTAACAGTGAAAAGGGTTGCAACCGGGAGGAATACTTTGAACTGATGACCTGGATGGGCATTGACATCAATGAAATGACTGGCAATCACTTGAATGATTGGGGCACAGAGGCTCTTTTGTTCACCTTTGACCTGTATGAAGACAACAATATTCAATGGTTTGGCGGTGGGCGTGATCTGGCGGATGCGGCACGGCCGTTGCTCATGGAACACAACGGTAACAAAATCGCCTTTATCGGCTGTAACCCGGTTGGCCCGACATATGATTGGGCCACAGAAACAAAACCTGGCGCTATGCCTTGTGGTGATTACAGCAGCATCCAGGCCAAGATTCAACAGTTAGCCGACGACGGTTATCTGGTATTTGCCACATTGCAATATCTCGAAGATTATCAGTACCAGGTATTAGAGGCGCAGCGGCAGGCATTTCATGGGTTGGCGGATGCGGGCGCAGCGGCCGTTTCTGGCAGCCATGGCCACCATCCGCAAGGTTTTGCCTTTACCGACGGCGCGTTTGTTCATTACGGTCTGGGCAACCTGCTGGCCGACCAGATGTGGTCATTGGGTTCGCGCCAGACCTTTTTAGACATTTACACGGTGTATGACGGCCGTATCCTCAACATAGACCTGTGGACGGGCCTGAACGAAGATTACGCCCGCATCCGCCAGATGACGCCGGAGGAGCGAGCAGAATTGTTAACGGCCGTGTTTGACGCCAGCGATTTCCCGTGAACCGTAATCCGTAATCCGATTACGGTTCACGGATAACGGATTGCATCTCAGCAACATGCACATCGGCATAGACGCCCGGCTGCCCTTTTACCAGATGGGCGGCATCAGCCAATACATTTTGTATCTGCTGCCCGCGTTGGCAGAACTGGACGCGGCTAATCAGTATAGCGTGTTTCAGATGCACAAGGACGGCCGTACCCATGTCCCATCCGCTCCCAATTTCCGCCGCCGCAATCTGTACACTCCCTGCCACCATCGCTGGGAGCGGCACAGTTTGGCGTTGGAACTACGCCGCCACCGGCTGGATGTGCTGCACAGCCCGGACTTTATCCCGCCCAACGGCGGTGCGAAGCGGCGCATCATCACCGTCCATGACCTGAACTTCATCTACTACCCCCAATTCCTGACCCCCGAAAGTATGCGTTACTACGCCGACCAGATCGAATGGGCGGTGCATACGGCCGACCACATCTCTGCCGATAGTCACGCCACCCGCCATGACCTGATCGAACATTTGCGTGTACCACCCGACAACGTGACCACCGTCCACCTGGCAGCCAACCCTTTGTATGCGCAGCCGGTGGCGGACCCGGCCCTCACTCAAACCCTGGCCCATTACCACCTGCCGCGCAACTTCATCCTCTGCGTGGGCACACTGGAACCGCGCAAAAACATCCCCTTCTTGCTGCAAGCCTATCACAGGCTGCGGATAGATTACAAAATTGATGTGCCTCTCGTGTTGGTCGGCCGTAAAGGGTGGCTCTATGAAGAAATCTTCCGCACTATCGAGGAATTGGGCCTGGCCGGGCACGTGCATCACCTGGAAGGGGTAGCGGACGAACGGCTGGCTCATCTCTACCGTGCTGCCGGGGTGCTGGCAACCCCCTCCCACTACGAAGGGTTTGGTCTGCCTGCCCTGGAAGCGCAGCATTGTGGCTGCCCGGTCATCGTCAGCAATCGCGGCTCGCTGCCGGAGATTGCCGGGAACGCCGGGCTGATTCTGGATGTGCTGGACGAAGAAGAATGGACGGCCGCTCTTTACCGCGTCCTCACCGATGACCAACAGCGTGAACGCATGATCCGGCGCGGCTACAAACAGGCCAAAACCTTCTCCTGGCAAAAAGCAGCGGAAATGACGCTGGAAATTTACAACACCTGATGCGTGAAAAGTTCTTACGCATCACGCATCACGCCTATGCACCTCCTCCTCCTCACCCCCCAACTCCCTTACCCGCCGCAGCAGGGTACCAGCCTGCGTAATTTTCATATTATTCGGGGATTGGCGGCCGACCATGAGATTACCTTGTTGAGTTTTTTGGAGGTGGGGCAGACGGCCGTTCCTACCCAAATTGCGCCCCTCATTGAACTCTGCCCTCAAATTGAAACCGTGCCCGCGCCGACGCGCAGCACCGGGCAGCGATTACGCCAACTGCTCGCCACCCGGCTGCCGGATATGGCCCATCGTCTCTACAGCCCCACCTTTGCCGACCGGCTGCGCCATTTGCTGGCAGGCAATCATTTTGACGTGGTGCAAATCGAGGGCATTGAACTGGTGCGTTATCTGGATGTTATTCGTGTAGCCGATAGGAAAATTAAGGTTGTTTTTGATAATCACAATGCAGAGACGGAGTTGCAGCGACGCAACATGCAGACCGATTGGCGGCAGCCGCGTCGTTGGGTCGCTGCGGCCTACTCCTGGGTGCAGGTGGGGCGGCTGGCCCGTTTTGAGCGGCGGGCGTGTGAAAGTGCGGATGCTGTCACGGCCGTGTCCGAAACCGACAAAAATCACCTGCAATCCCTAATCTCCAATCACCAATCTCCAATCACCGTCATTCCCAACTGTATAGACATCATCGAATACCGAGACCTGTCAGGTTTGCCAAACCTGAAAGGTCTGCATTATGACCTGGTTTTCAGTGGCAAGATGGATTACCGGCCCAATGTAGATGCCGTTCACTGGTTTGCGGATGAGGTGTGGCCGATGGTGCGGGCGGCACGGCCGTCCACAACCTGGGCCATTGTCGGCCAGAAACCTCACCCGCGTTTAGACCGGCTGCGGGAGATGCCGGGCATTACGGTGACAGGGTGGGTGGAAGATGTACGGCCGTATCTGGCCGGTGCATCCCTCTTCATCATGCCTTTTCGCGTAGGTAGTGGTACACGACTCAAACTGATCGAGGCAATGGCGGCAGGCAAGGCTATTGTCAGCACCCAGATTGGAGCGGAGGGTTTTCCAGTGGTGGACGGCCGTGAGATTGTGCTGGCAGATGGGGCGGGGGAGATGGGTACGGCCGTGTTGCGTTTGCTGAACAACCCGGCCGAACGTGCCCGCCTGGGCACAGCTGCCCGCCAATTCGCTGCCGCCTACGATTGGCGCGTGGTAGTTCCCCAATTCAACCGAATTTACCGCCAACTGGTAACAAATTAACCGCAGAGAGCGCGGAGAACGCAGAGGTTAGAACAAGGAAATACTGCGCGCCCTCTGCGTTCTCCGCGGTTATCATTTCATTTTGCCAGGCGTTGTGTCCAAAGGAATATGCCGGACAGCATTAGCAGAAACAGCATAAATACGGCCGTCAACAGCACGGTATTGTTGTTGGCATAGGAGAGATTGGTTAGCGTCACGGCCGTTGGCGTTTCCACCACATCCCCAATCAAAAACGGTGAAAAACCGGCGGCTTCGGCTTCGGCGTAGGTATACGTGCCAATTGTGCCGGTAGTGGCATTGGTGGTGAGCCGCACCCAATCGCCAGAACCTGTGCTGTCGTGGTAAACGGCGGGGCTAAACGTGCCACTGGGTAGTTCACTGGTGAGGGCATACAGGCGCAGCATGGCTGTGCCGGTGATGGTGGGCGTTACGTCAAAGCAGCGCCCGGCATAGGGGCCAGACAGAGCGCCGGTATTGGTGCAAAACTGCGTCACCCGGTCCACGGCGCGGACGTTGACGGTGACAGCGCCCAAATTACTACTGTAGGGGATAGCGTCCAGAGTGACGCCGCGATATTTGACGGTCGCTGCGCCATCTTCGATTTGCAGGAAGGGTACGGCCGTGCTGTTCACTGTTTGCGTCTGGCGCAGGACGCCGCCCAGGTGGGTCATACTATCACCAACGGTCATCACGGCCGTTGCCGGATCGCTGACCACAAAGACGCCATCTACCTGGGTGTAATCTCCCGTCACGGTAAAGGGGCGATCCATCGTAATCGTGCCGGTATAGCCGCTGTTGATGATGATGTTGGCTACCGTGCCGGGGAAGGTCACGTCCAGGAGGGCATCTTTGGTGGAAGTGGTGTCAAACAAGACGGTATCGGTAGCCTGCGGCACCACATCTCCTACCCAGTTGGTCGCTTCACTCCAATCGTTGGTAATGCCGCCGCCATCCCACACGGCCGTGCTGCCAGTTGTGCTGCCGGTACAAACTTCCAGGCTCCAACTGTTTAGCGTGCCTGTGTCTGGGCCTACGGCGTCAGTGACTGTCATCCTCCAGGTTCCAGTGCTATTTTCACCATCAAATACACTCAAAGGGTTATTAGGGATGAAGGTACCATTGATGGTTGGTGTGCCAGCAGCACATTGGTTTTCCACCGGCAAGATTGCTTCATCATCGAGTGTAGCCAAAATATTGTTGTTAGCGCAGCCGAAAGTGCTTGCTGGCACACCGGGACGATCTATAATGGTTACGGCCGTGCCAGTATCTATATGTGTCACCGTAAAGATGAGATCACCTACCCAGGTATGTGATGTATTGACCAAAACATTCACGTCCTGAATTGTCCCATTGGGGCCAATAATCATTGTTGAATTAATGGTGCCAGGGTCAATCAATGGAATCGGGGTGTCAGTGCTGGCATAGACGGCGCAAACTATAGAAAGTGTGGTAAATACGCGGGTGGGTGTGAATGGGCTGCTGCCACAGCCATTGCTGGCTTGAATGCGCCAGTAATAGGTGGTGTTGGCTGCCAGAGGAGTACCGATGGTATGGTTGGTGTCGGTCGTTACGGCGGTGTAGTTGAGGCTGCCAAAGCCGGGGTCATCGTCAATCTGGATGACGTAGGAAGCGGCCTGAGGTACGGCCGTCCAGCTAAAGGTTGGGGTTAATGAGACGCCGACAGCGCCATTGGTCGGGGTAGTCAATGTAGGCGTGGCGGGCGTGGCATCATACACATCCAGGCTGACGGTGGTTGTGTGGGTGGGGGTGGGTACGGTCACGCCCACAATGTCAATGTTGTAACTGCCCGGCGTGGTTGCACCCACGGTGAGCGTAAGCGTGCTGCTGGTGGTGGGCGTCATCACGGTTGCGGGCACGATGCTGGCCGTTGTCCCGGCGGGTACACCCAGTGCATTCAGCGCCACCTGCCCATTAAAGCCGGAAACGTATTCTAGAGAGAGATTGTAGACGGCCGTGTCTGGCGCGCATACGACCTGGCTGGTGGGGTTTGCATCCAGTGTAAAGTCAGGTCCCAACGAACCGGTACATTCAGGAATACGAAAGACGCCCACGCGCGTGTTCCAGTTGAAACCGGCATCATTCGTATCATGGTATTCGCTGGTATACCAGAAAGTGCAATCATCCACCGGGTCTACGCTCATGGCGCTGTAATCACCCCAGCGATGAATGCCGGTTTGCACCCCACCCCCTTCAATCAGGCTTTGTTCCGCTTGCAGTGTGCCCAATGGGTCTGTGCGCAGGCGGGTGGCGTAGCGGATGGCGGGAGTGGTGGTACTGCTGGAAACGCTGTAACCCAGAGCGATATTACCAGAGCCATCCAGAGCCATACTGCCCATCCAGCGGTGGCTGCTATCGGGCGCGTAGGTGCCTTCCTGGTGTAGTGCCCAGGGGTTTGTCCCCTCGCGCTGCATTTCAAACCAGCGAATAGCGGCTTTGTTTGTCCCGTCCAGATCAACGGTGAAGTTACCCACCATTGCTTCGTATCCAATCAGGTTGCGGTAGGCAAAGCGGAACATGGGCCAGTAGGAGAGGGAATCTATTCCCTGGGCTGTGCCTGGTTGCGGAATGCAGTTACCGACGAAGAAACCACAGACGGTGTAATTATAGGGGGCAATGGGATATTCCTGGGCCAGGGTGAAGGTACTGTTGGCTGGCGTGGCCCAATCCACGTCAAACTCATACAGGGCAATGCGGTCTACACCAGCGGGATGGTTGGGATACCCGTTAGAAAACATGGTGTAGAAATAGCCTGGTGTTCCACTTGGAGGGGCACTTGACCCATCAAGGTCGGCGGGCATCAAGAAATTGGCATGACCATTTGAGAACTGAAATGTGGCCGGCAGCCCGTTTAACATCCGGGCGCGGTCAAAGGCGTAGGCATAGTATTGATTGGGGAAGCCGGTGTTTGTGCCCATGTAATAGGCATCAGGCCAGACGCCAAATTTGAAGTAGTCGGGAAAGTCGGGCATGGTGAACTGGTACAAATAGTAAGTGCCGGTGGGGTCTGGTGTGGTGGAGATGGCGATGCACATCCGGTCGCCAGTAACGACAAACTGGCTCAAGAGCCAACGGTCAGCCAGATCGTCATAGACGACGATAGGGTCGCCATCATTTTCCGTTTCGCAGGCGGTCAGGCCGGAACCGGCAAAGAGGTCGGTGAACAGGGTATCACCCTGCACGATATTGCCGGACTTGTCAAAAATGGCAAAGGAGACGTTGACCATCTGGATGTAGTGGTTGGGGCCAACATCACCGACGGTATCGGGAGGGGAGAAACCATCGGAGCCTAATCCCTCAAAATCGAAAGAGAGGCCAGGGGTACGGCCGTTATTCACAGATTGGGCTGCGAGCGGGTCTTGTTTGTGGGTGTCTGTCCCGGTCAGCCCTAGATCATCCTGGAACAAACCAGGGTTTCGCATCGCGTTAATTTCACGTTCGAGGAAAGGCTCATGTCTATCGGTCGGTAGTTCGCGGACGGGGCGGCTGAGTTGAGGTGTAACTGGCTCACTGCTGAGGACGCCTGGATGGGATGAAGGCGGTTTGGTTTCGGGGGGGCGGCTGTTCTGGGCTTGTAACCCTTCTTCAGAAAAGATGAGTAGCAGAGAGGCTGAAAGAAATAGAACACATAAACCAAAGAGGATACGGGAGGCAGCTTTCATGAGGTTCTCCTTCCAAGAGATGATAGCTATAAAGTATGTTGAACCAGGGTGTGATGCAAAATAAGTGCAGGAAAGTGCCCATTTGTGAGGCTACAACTTAACTGCCTACCATTTGCGCAGCGATTGTAACTTTATTTTGGGTAAAGAATGGTTGAATTTTGGTTGAATTATCGAGGTAGTCGTCTCAATGGGATTTTATAGAGGAATAACCGGATCGTAGGGGGTGTGGCTCAGAATCTGCCAGCCATTTTCCGTGAGCCAGACAAAATCTTCCAGGCGAATGCCGCCCCAACCGGGGATGTAAATGCCGGGTTCAATGGTCACATTCATGCCTGCTGCCAGCGTCGCCTTTTCCGGCGCACGTGGTGAGAGAAAGGGATCTTCGTGGATTTCCAGCCCCACGCCATGCCCCAAACCATGCCCAAAATGCTCTTTGTGCCCGGCCCCATGAATGAGGTCACGCGCCAGCGCATCCACTTCCAATAGCGTTATGCCGGGGCGAGCGTTTTGCAACACCGTTTGCTGTGCCTGCTGTATCAGCCTGTATAGTTCCCAGAACCCGGTTGGCGGCTCATTGCCCAGGTAAAAGGTGCGGGTCATGTCGCTGTGGTAGCCGTCCAGCCGGGCGCCCATGTCTACGATGATGATGTCGCCGCTTTGCAACGGCCGTGTACCCGTTGTGTGGTGTGGCAGGGCGCTGTTTGGCCCAGAGGCCACCGAGGTGGCAAAAGCGACGCCATCCGCGCCTGCGTCCATCATTACTTTTTCCAGTTCCCAGGCCAGTTGTTTTTCCGTCAGGCCAGGACGGGCGAGGTAGGGGAATTGCCTCATGGCTTGGTCGGTGATGGCGGCGGCGCGCTGCATCAGGGCGATTTCGGCAGTCGTTTTGATGGCCCGCAGCGGCTCCACCGTTTCCGCCAATGGTTGCCAGCGAATACCCAGGCGCAGACTGCGCCAGCGGGCAGCCTGTTCCAGGGTGACATGTTTTTGTTCAATGCCAATGCGCTGTGCGGGCGCTGCCTGGAAAAATTGGCGGTCATGCTGGCGGGTGCGTTCGTGTTTGACCAGGGTAAAGAGCGGCGCTTCCTGTTGGGCGCGTTCGTAATAGCGGGAATCGGTGGCGATGAGCGCCTGGTCGTGGGTGAGCAGCAGCATGGCGTTGGAGCCGGTGAAGCCGCAGAGCCAGCGCCGGTTGGCGGGGCTGGTGATGAGCAAGGCGTCAATCTGCCAGTTGTCGAATTGTTGGCGCACGGCCGTGACTCTTTGTTGGTGTATTTCGTTCATTGCTCGTAATCCATTATCCGTAATCCGTGACTTGATGGCGGATTACGGCTATTTCACCGTTGCCGGGCACGACTTCACCAATGACAACGGCCGTGCTACACAACTGTCTGAATGTGTCTACCTGGGCGGGGGGTACGGCCGTGAGCAGTCCGCCCGACGTTTCCGGCGTCCACAACATATCTTGCATGAGGAGGGGAATGTCAGCCGCAAATGTCACCCATTGCCCAAAATAATCGAGATTGCGAGCCATGCCACCGGGGAACGCCCCCGCTTCGCCATATGAAATGGCCCCCGGCAGCCAGGGCAGGCTGTCCAGAAAAAAACGGAAGCCCACCTGCCCCAGGTGAGCCATTTCGTGGGCGTGGCCCAGCAGGCCAAAGCCGGTAATGTCTGTCATGGCGTGGGCGTGTGCATGTTGGGCGGCGTGGGCGGCCAGTCTGTTGAGCGTTTTCATGCTGGTCACGGCCGTGGCCACATCTTCGGTCCTGGCAATCCCCTGTTTTAAGGCTGTTGTCACCACGCCCGTGCCCAACGGTTTGCTCAGCAGCAGCACATCGCCGGGCTGTGCCCCCCCTTTGGTTTTCACCTGCGTCGGGTCTACCAACCCGGTAACGGCCAGGCCATACTTTGGCTCCTTGTCGGTAACGCTGTGCCCCCCGGCGATCACGCCGCCCGCCTCGGCCACCTTTTCCGCGCCGCCGCGCAAAATTTCGCGCAAAATGGTCTTGTCCAGGTCATCGGGGAAGGCGACCAGATTGATGGCAAACAGCACCTCGCCACCCATCGCATAAATGTCGGACAACGCATTGGCAGCCGCAATCGCCCCAAAGTCGTAGGGGTCATCTACCACAGGCGGGAAGAAGTCGGTGGTGGTGACAATGGCCTGATGCGCGTTCAACCGGTACACGGCCGCGTCATCGGCCCGGTCTAACCCCACCAACAAATCCGGGTAATCGGCCGGTTTGAAGATGTCCCGCAGTGGTTCCAAAACTTGGGCCAGGTCCCCTGGCCCCAATTTAGCCGCTCAGCCCGCGCAGGCGGCGTAAGCGGTGAGCCGAATCTCTTTACCAGTCATGGCCGGGAAGTATAGCGGATATTTTCTGATTTGGCGGAGTGCTGATATTTCGTATTATGCGCTGGCATTGAGGGCGGTTTGCACGGCCGTGTCCAATGACATTTGCTCTCCTGCTGCCCAGGCGGCCTGAAATGCTGCCGCCCCCAATTCGTTTTGCATCCGAGACAACCCCTCTTGCCGTTCTTGTTGGACATGGGCCGTTAAGGGTTGGTTGATCTCCTGGCGTTGGCGGGTGGCGGCGGCAAACAGGGTCACGGCCGTAGCCGTCTGCCCCCGCTGCCACCACAAATCGGCCATTTGCTCAATGGAGATGAGCAAACCGGGCTGGTCTTGCAACTCTATGCGGATGAGCAGCCCCTCACGGACATACAGTTCGGCCTGCGCCAGATCACCCTGGTCGGCCAATAGTTGGCCCAAATTACCCAACACTGCCGGTAAACCTATCTTATCGTTGCGCTCTCTTTTCAGCGCCAACGCCTCGGTTAAGGCGGCAATCGCCTCGTCCAGGTCACCCATGCGCCGGTAAACGATAGAGAGATTGTTCAGCAAGGTGGTCACAGAGGCGGTGTTATCTTCCGGCGATTGCCGGTAAAGCGCCAGACTCTCTTCCAGCAATCGGCGGGCTTCTGCATAATCTCCCTGGCGACCGGCGGCAAAACCGAGGTAATGCAGGGTATGGGCTAAAGGCAACAGTTCTTCATATTGCCGCGCCAGCGCCAGGGCGGCGGCGTGGTGGGCGGCGGCGGTGGCGTAATCCCCTTGCTGCTGGGCAATGACACCGGCCCGGTTGTACAACTTGATCTGCTCGTCGGTGGGTAACAAACCGGCCAATGACAGAACACGGCCGAACCACAAACTGGCCTCGCTAAACCGCCCTTGCAATGACCAGAACCGTTCCTGGGTGGAAACGAGCAGGGCGGCGAGATGACCGACGACGAGACGGCCGTCGGCGGGATC
>CAYXUZ010000022.1:50066-50713 GCA_964467705.1 uncultured Ardenticatenaceae bacterium
GCGCCCGCCCGAGATCGGCGGCGGTCAGCCCGGGCGGGACCGAGAGGGCGCCGTGCTGCGTTGCGATACCGGCGCCCGAGCGCGTCAGTACTATCTCGTACAGACGGCCGTCGGCGGGATCATCCAGATGCGCCATCAACCAGGCCAGCGCTGCCATCACGTTGGCGTCTTCGCGGCGCAGGCGGCGCAGGGCGGCGGCCTGGTCGCCAAAGCGCAGTTCGGCTTCCGCCTGCTGCGCCAATGTGGTGCAATAAAGGGCATACCGGTACTGAATTTCGGCGGCGGCCGGGTGTTGGTTCAACTTTTCCAGGCCATATTCGCGTAACGTTTGCAGCATACGGAAGCGTTGTTCGCCCCCATCATCGGCAGGCAGCGCCCGCAGGATGCTTTTGTCCACCAAAGAGTAGAGGTGTTCGGACACGGCCGTTGGCTCCGCAAACAGGTCGCTGCATAGGGCGGCGGCGGCTTCTTCCGTGAAAGAACTGGCAAACAGGGCCAGGCGGGCAAATAGCTCCTGCTCCACCGGCTCCAGCAGGTTATAGCTCCAATCAATAGCGGCGCGTAAGGTCTGGTGGCGGGCAGGCAGATTGCGTGCCTGGCTGCTGAGGAACCGTAGCCGGTGGGACAATTGCGCCAGCATGGCTGCG
>CAYXUZ010000023.1:0-5452 GCA_964467705.1 uncultured Ardenticatenaceae bacterium
CCAGTCTACCTTAAAGTCGCTGTTTTTTCTGTCCTAATTCTTTAGGCCATTATATATCTTCAGTCTTGGGTTGAAATTCAAATAGGGGTACATGTGTTTTCCTATTAGAAAACATATAAGGAATGAACAAAAAAGTTTCTTCCGTCAAATAAGCTGTAAACATGCCTGGTACATAATGTCCATAAATTCTTAAATCGCCTCGAGAATTTTCAGGTAATTTATTATATTCACCAGCAATTAGCTTGCACGTTTCGATAATTTTTGCTTTTAGTTCTTTAGTTGTTGCACCCGTTTTATGAGCAAGTAGAGGTATATAATTGCTTTCAGGGTGTACTATTATAAATCGAGTGGTGGTTTCCATACGAGAAAACCGGCGTTGAAAGCTTAGTATATGTGAGTCAATAATAAATCTCCCATCATTAGCAATTAGAGTAAAATGCTTTGCCGTTTCAATTAGTTTAGCTTTATTTCTTTGGCGAGAATCTGAAAGCACTTCTATTAGTCCAATGTTTTGAATATGAAGGGTAGATTGATAAAGTAATTCAACGCGATTAATTAGGTCGTTTCTCTGTTGCTCGAAATCAGACTTTACAAAATATTCTTGCATAATCGTCCAAATGCCTGAAATTAATAACACAGACGCCAGTTCACTTGCAATCTCACGAGCCGAGACTCCCCAACGAGTAGTCGTAGAAAACCAAAGCAATGCACCGCCCATGATGATTAGTATTAGACCTAAGATAACAAACTTGAGTCTTATTATTTTCAAAATAATCTCCTCTGGCCGTGACTGTTCTCCATACCATGCCACTGTTTTGCTGCATGAAGACATCCGATTTCTTCAAGAAATCGGATGTCTGGTTACGTTTTAAGACAGGCCCACCACCTTGCCCGTTTCCAGGTCAACATCAATCTCGTAATACACCGGCCGAATCGGCAGCCCCGGCATCGTGCTCATCGCCCCCAGCAGCGGATAGAGGAAACCGGCGCCCACACTGGCGCGGATGTCTCGCACGGGCACAATGAAACCAGACGGCCGTCCCTTCAAGTTCGGGTCGTGGCTCAGGCTCAGGTGCGTCTTGGCCATGCAAATGGGCAGCTTGTCGAACCCATTGCGTGTGTACAGGGCAATCTTCTCCTCCGCCTCCGGCAAATACTCCACGCCGTCCGCGCCATACATCTGCTTCGCAATCGTCTCAATTTTGGCCTTGATGCTCTCCTCCACCGGGTAGAGGAAGCGGAAGTTGGACGGCTTGTTGCAGGCCGCCATAATCGCCCGGCCCAAATCCACCGACCCCGCGCCGCCGTCAGCCCAATGGTTGCTCATCACCGCATCCTCGGCCCCGGCCGCCAGCGCCGCCCGGCGCACCAGCGCCACCTCCGCATCCGTGTCATCCTTGAAGCGGTTGATGGCTACCACCACCGGCACCCCAAAACCAACCGCATTTTCCACATGCTTCACCAGATTGGTGCAGCCTGCTTCTAGCAGTTCCAGATTTTCTTCGGTGTATGCCGGGGCCAGGGGCGCGCCCGCCACCACCTTTGGCCCGCCGCCGTGCATCTTCAAGGCGCGAATGGTGGCCACCAGCACCACACAGTTGGGAATCAGGCCGCTGTAGCGGCATTTGATGTTGAAGAATTTCTCCATGCCGATGTCCGCGCCAAAACCCGCTTCCGTCAGCACATAGCCGTCCGGCCCCACCAACTTCAGGGCGATCTGGTCGGCCACAATGGAGGAGTTGCCGTGGGCGATGTTGGCAAATGGCCCGGCATGGACAAAGGCGGGGGTGCCTTCCAATGTTTGCATCAGGTTGGGCATGATGGCGTCCTTCATCAACACCGTCAGCGCGCCGCCCACACCCAGGTCATCGGCCGTAATCGGCTCGCCCTGTTTGTTGACGCCAATCACCATGCGCCCCAGCCGTTCGCGCATGTCGCCCAGACTGGTGGTTAGCGCCAGAATGGCCATGATCTCGCTGGCCACGGTGATGTCATACCCCGTTTCGCGCTGGAACTTCTCCTGCGGCCCTTTGCCAATGGTGATGCCGCGCAGGTAGCGGTCGTTCGTGTCCGTCACCCGCCGCCAGGTGATGGAGTCCGGGTCAATGTTCAGCCGCACAAAACGGGTAATCTCCTCGGCTGTCAAGTCGTCCGGGTCACTTTTATCAATCCCCAACTTCTGCAATCGCCGCAGCATAACCGGAGCAAAACGGCGTTTGCCGTTTTTGCCCGGCGGGCAGAGGCGGTTCCACAACGTCTCATCCGAAGCGGTCTGTTCATGGTGCAGCCGCGTATCAATAGCCGCCGCCAGCAGATTGTTCGCGGCCGTAATCGCATGAATGTCACCCGTCAGATGCAGGTTGAACTCCTCCATGGGGATAATCTGGCTGTAGCCGCCCCCCGCCGCGCCGCCCTTGATGCCAAAGGTCGGCCCCTGGCTGGGCTGGCGGATGCAGGTCATCACCTTCTGTCCCAAATGTGCCCCCAACGCCTGGCTGACGCCGACGGTGGTGGTCGTTTTACCTTCGCCCAGCGGCGTGGGGGTAATGGCGGTGACAACGATGTATTTGCCGTTCGGTCGGTCGGCCAGCCGGTCACGGACGGAGAGGCGCACTTTGGCTTTGTCACGGCCGTAGGGCACCAACTCCTCCGCTAAAATACCCACTTCCTCGGCAATCTGAGTAATGGGCAATGGCTCCTGCGCCTGGGCGATCTCAATATCGCTGGGCACAGGACGTAGTAAGTTCTGTAATTTGTGGGGCATGGGAATCTCCTTGAAATTGAAAATTGACAATTATCAATTGACTATTGTCAACGGTTAATGGGTTGGTCGAGCAGTAACGACCTGGCCGGCACATGCAAGGCGCGGGGCAGGCCAATGATGTAACCCAGGCCGATCAAAAGATCAATCACGCCGATGACGCCAACCATAAACCCTAAATCAGTAAAAAAACCAAACCAGGCCAGCGGCACAAAAACAGCGATCCGGGCAATGCCTTCCCAAAAGACCAGGCTGGCGCGTTCGGGCAGGCGGCGCGAACAGAAGATGAGCAGAATGCCCAAATAGATCACCAGAATGGCGGGCAGGTAGAGCCACAACGCCACTTGTGGCGCCTGTATGTTGAGTAAATTGGTTAAACCGGGTATGAGGAAAGAACCGCCAATGATGATGTTATACACGCCTGTCCAAAACACGAACTTTTGCATCAGATTCCTCCTGAAGAAGTGTTTGTGTGTCTTTGTGTTTGTGTGCTTTTGTGTTCAGGTGTTCACTCAAACACTCGATCACTAAAACACAAAATCACGAAGCTACAAAATCACTTTCAATCGCACGCTCAGTTAAGGTTTGGCGGACGGCCGTTACGTCCTGGCTGATGGTTTTGCTGACCATATAGTAGCAGAAGGCGGTGGGAATGACGACCAATTGGAAGAGGGCCAGCGTGATGGCGTAGTTGTTCGGGGCGGGCACGATTAACCGATCCAGCAGCCCGCCGGCAATGGCTACGCTGAGGGCGCTGCCCACGGCGCGGGTGAGGCGGCTGAGGCCAATGACGGTGCCGCGATGCTCTGGCAAATTGGCGTCCGTCATCATGGCCGCCCAGTTGGGCGCGTCCACGGCCTGGAAGATGAGGGCCAGCGTGGCCGCCAGGAAGGCCAGCAAGACCCAGGGGTTGGTAAACAGGGTGAGGATGATATGCACGGCCGTTTGCAGCATGGTGGCCCCCTCCGGCAAATTCAGCCCTTGCAGGGGGACGAAGTAGAGCAGGGTGAAAAAGGGGATGGCGGCCAGCAGCCCACCCATCACCAGCAGCGCCCGGCCGCGTGGGTTGCGCCGCTGCCACCGGTCGCCCAGATAGCCGCTGAGTACGGCCGTGAACGCCCCCAAACTGAACAACGCCACAAACATATTCCCCGCCACCGTCGCTGTTTCCAGGTCATAGCCGTCAGCCTGGACGCGGGCAATGGCCCAACGGGGAATCCAGAGCGTGGAGCCATAAGCCAGGGCGAAGGTGAAACTGGCGGCCAGCAGCCAGCGGGTTGTGCCCTGGCGCAGCATGGGCAGCAGTTCATCACGGCGGATGCGGTAGTCGTAGCTCTTCCCGGAGGAGAAAACGGCCGCCAGTTCCGGCTCGGCCTGGCCCCGTTTGGGTTCGTAGGTGAACAGGTAGAGGAAGGCAAACAGGAAGCCCAACCCGGCAATGAAAAAAAAGGGCAGCCGCCAATCGCCTGCGCCGATTGTGCCCGCCAGCAATGAACCGAGCGAACCACCCACGCCCTGCGAGATGCTCCAAAAGGCCAGCGCCAGACCCCGCCGTGCCGCTGGCACCAGGTCGCTAATGACGCTGAAACCGACCGAGGCGATGCCGCCCACGCCGACGGCCGTGACCATCTGCCACCAGAAGAACTGCGCATACGATTCGGCAAAGGCGGTAAACACCATGGCCGTTGCCCAAAGCAGGGTGCTGAAAAAGAGCAGTGGTTTACGCCGCTGCTGGTCGCCGCGATAGCCCCAGAAGATGGCGGCAAGAGCCACGACGAAGAGGTACACGGCCGTGACCAACCCCAATTGTGATTCGGTTGCGTTCAGGTCGCGGGCAATGATGGCATACAACGGCGGCAATACTCCCGCCGCCGCATTGTCTAACGAGGCCAGGGTGATGAAGATGGTGAGGGTGAAGAGGGTTCTGATGGTGAGCGGTAAAGAGTGAGCAGTTAGCAGTGAGCGGTGAGCAGTGAACAGCACCGCTTACTGCTTACTGATTCAAGAGCGTCGTTTGATGAGGAGCACGGCCGTGCCGGCTACCAACAACAGCCCGGCCCCAACCAGGAGCAGGCCGGAATAGTCGGTTCCGGTGGCGTCTACGACGGTTTCAGGTGGTGCGGGCGGCAGGGTGGGCTGGGGCACGGCGGCAATGCTGGTGGGCAGGGTGATGGTGGTGGCAGTGGCCGTGGGCGTCACGGCTACGCTCAAAACGCTGGTTTGTGTGGTTGGTTCCGTCGTGGCTGCCGGATAAGCATCATTATCGGCGCTTTCTAGTGGAGCAACGATGACCGTGTCATTGCTCATCGGTATGGCGCTGGGAGAGGGTGTTGCTGTTGATGGTGTCACGCACAACGGCGGCGTTGTGGGCTGCCAGGGCGCGCCCGGCGTCACCGTTGCCCCATCGAGTGGCGGCGCAGGCACAACAGGCACAACGGCCGTATGACCCTGCACTTCCACTACTTCGTCGGCTACCCAACCGGTTTGCCCGTTAGCCAGTTGGATAAGCCACCAGGCGGCAACGGCATCCCGCCCGACGATGGGGCGTACTTCCCGGTAGAGCAAACCAGCCATAACCGGGTAGCGCGTGTCTGGCCCGGTGCGGACATTGACAAAATTGGCGTTGAGGGCCAGGATGGTGGGTTGATTACTACAGGGCACGGCCGTTGGCAGATAGCCACCTTCGGGCGT
>CAYXUZ010000023.1:5462-29612 GCA_964467705.1 uncultured Ardenticatenaceae bacterium
CGCCATTGGCCTGGGGCATCGGGGCCGTCATCCGTTCGGTCATGGGGGTGACGGTGGCCGCCTGTGGGTTTTCTGGGGTGGGGTTTCCACCAGAGGAGGGAGATGTGGGCACGGCCGTGTTGGGTGGTGGTATGGGCGTTGGTGTTTGTGGGCCGGGTGTTGGTGTGCGCGTGGGGATGGTAGGGTTCTGGGCGGTCGCCGAGATGACCGTTAAACCAAAAACGAAAAATAGCAGCGCGGCTGATAAAAATAGCTTCTTCTTCATCATGTCTCCTGAATCTAGCCAATGGCATTGGCCAGTTCAGTATAACGCAATCACGGCACGGCTTCAATTTTTGGGCAAGATATAGTTGACCGTGAGGGTAGTGAGAGAGTCATTGTTCAGCGTAAATGTCACTTGATTATCAGTATGAACGCTTTCTGGTGTCGTGGAAAGTAGTTGCGCGCCAGGGGGCAGTGTAATCATTGCCTGCACTGCCTGCGGACGCGCTCCAGCCTGAGGGCGAATGGTCAACTGGTAGGTTTGTTCACGGCCGTCAGCCTGCACTACCTCTGGCAATGTATAAGCAAATGAGACGGCTACTGTTTCTTGCTGGGGGACCAGGATGAAGTTGGCGAAGGTTGACCAACCGGCAAACTCATTCACGGTTTGTGCCTGGCTGTTCCAACCCTGGCGAGCGACGGCCAATGTTTCCAGCGGTACTTCATGGCTGCTGGAATTGGTGAGCGTGCTGCCGCCAGGTACGTAGATGCGCAAGTAGTTCCAGTAACATTCATCAGCCAAATCTTTATAAGCGGGGGCGCTGCCGTAATCTACCAGGGTGTCCTGGTAGCAGCCAGTCTCATCTGGTTCCAGAGGGGCATTATTGGTGTAGTGGATGGTGAGGGCGGCGCTGGCACGGCCGTCGGCCTGCAAATTGACAGCATAATCCAGCGCCCGTGCCACGTGCATGTTCACTTTGTTGTAGCCCATGTTGGCGTCCACCACTGCCAGGAAATCTTGCCCGGTGGGGTTTTCCAGACGGCCGTCCCAATTCAGTCCATCAAACATTGTCGCCAGCGCCGGGTCGCGCATATAAATCTGCATATGGCCGGTTTCTACGGCCGTGTGCAAAGATTCTGCCAGCGTGAGAGGGTCTATATCCCCTAAGCCAGATTCAATTTTAGCCTGAATAGCCTGCCCAAATGTGCCCAGGAATGATTTGCGTTCGGTGTACCACTCTCTGATTTCCTGTTCGTTTGGCTTGGCCCAGGCTTCTTGAAAATGACTGATGACATTTTGGCCGGTCAACGTTTGGCCGGTGTCGGCAATGGTCACCGGACCGATGCCTTGCAGCAGCAGCTTCACAAACTGCTGGTCAATGGCTATGGCGCCGTCCGCTTCTGGCACGTCCTGACCGTAACTGTACAGGCGAATGGCGGTTTTGGCCGAAGTGGGGAAATCCGGCCAGAAGTTGGCATCACGATAGAAAAATAGTTCCAGCGCCATGAAGTCATACAAGGGCTGAGGCGGGAAGTCGTAAGGTTTATCGGCCCAGTTGTCAATGTAGTTGCCGTCGTGGAAATCCAGACTGACGATACGGCCGTCGGCCACTTGCAGCACACCTGCGCCAGTGATAAAGCCGCCGGTGGGCCGAACTTCATCCTCATTTTGGATGATGAGGAGGTAGGTACGGGGGCCATCTATGCCCATGAGCGCGGGGAGGGCGTTGGCGGTTTGCAGGCCGTCTTGAGCCAGCGGTAGCAGCGGGTCTATCCGTTCAAATAACTGGCGTACCCGCCAGGGTAGGGCGGACACATCACCCAATGCCTGCCGGGCGGCCACCAGCCGGGTCATAGCTGCGTTAGCTAAACGCAGGTCGGATTCGGCGTTGTCTATCACTTCCACCAGGGCCGTCATCTGGCTGCCTTCGGCGTCGGATTGCAGCACGGCCAGGGCCGGTTTGAGACCGGTGAAGGCGTGTACGGCCGTTTCCGTACCGGCGTCAGCCATTTCCATCAGTTCCGGGGCGGCCACCAGGAGTGGCCCGGCTTTGGGAACCCAACCCAAATGAGGGGTCAGGGGCATAAAAAAGGCAGTTTCCCGTTTCAAGGTGACAATATCCTGGCGCAAACCCAAAACAAGCTGTTCCACCTCATCGGGATTGAGATTGCTCAAGCCACCTTCTAATAAGGTTTCCGCCTGTGGTTGTCGTGCCAGGAGGGATTGTACGGCCGTGCCAATACGATAGGCTTTTAGCCCTAACCAGAGCAGCAGGAGCAAGAGTGCACCGGTGAGTAGCAGCAGCGCAATTTTGCGCCCGGATTGGGCTGCCGGTGTGGCGGTTAAGGGTTCTGCCTGTGTGTTTGACTGTGCCATGGCGGGATTATAACATGACAGGGTGAGGGGGTGACAAGGTGAAGGGGTGAGTAGTGATAACCTGACTGCTAACTGCTCACTGCCAACTGCCCGCTGTTGAAAGTGCCCCAGGCAAAGCCGAAGCCAAGAGCTAATGCCCGGACGAGCAGCAAAAACGGCGAGGCCAGGGCAACGGCATGGTCTTTGCCCCAGGCTTTACGGCAGAATGGGAGGGTAGTCAGGACAAATGTTAATAAAGTGGCGAACAGTAGCCAGAATAGGATGGGGAAGAGGGGGAGAGTGACGGCCGTAGCCACCATCAACCCGGCCAACCCCATCTGCACCTTCAAAATCTGGGGCGTGTGGGAATCTTTGATCACCCGATCTGGGTAGCGACGGATGAAACGCGCTTTCCAGCAGCCAATCCAGAACTTCTTGCGGGCATATTGGCGGAGGGTGGCGCTGTGGTGGTGAGCGACAACGGCCGTTGGCTGAAACACCATCACACAACCCTGGGCCGCTAATCGGAAAGAAAGCTCTTGATCTTCCACATAAAAGATGGTTTCATCAAAGCCACCACTTTCCCGTAATGCCTGACGGCGATAGGCACAGGAATAGGTATCTACAAAATCAATTTGAGAGCGCGCGGCCATGCCGTCATATTTATCCTCGTACTCAAGCTGTACGAAGCGGGCCACGAGTTCGTGCTGGTGGCTGATGTAGATGCCTTTAACGGCCGTAATCGCCTCATTTTGGTGCAACGGCCGTGTCACTTCCTCGATCCAGTTGGGTTGGGGTACACAATCCGCGTCGGTAAAGCAGACAATTTCACCCTGGGCGTTGCGAATGCCCGTGTTGCGGGCAGCGGCAGCCCCCCGGTTTTGAGGGCAATGAATAATCTGGACGCCAGGCAGTTGGGCGTGTACGGCCGTGTCATCCTCCGACCCATCATCTACCACGATAATCTCATAACTGTGCCGGTCAATCGTTTGCTGCTGCAAGGCAGCCAGGCAGTCAGCGACATGGGTGGCCGCATTATAAGCCGGGACGATAACGGAAATCATAACCATTTCTGTCGCAAGGGGGTTTTGGTGCGCACAGCGGCGTAAATACCCAACAAGATGAGTGGCAGCACGACAATCAGATGGTAGACAATGGTGTAGCTGGCTATAACTGCTTCATTCTTGTAGCCAAATTGCAGCAGCAAAAAAGCTACCACGCCATCAAAAATGCCGATCTTGCCGGGTGTCGAAGGTGGCGCCAGGGCTACCATGACGGCAATATTGATAATGGCCGCTTCGACCCAGCCAAAGGGCAGATGAAATGCCCTCAAGAGCAGCAAAGGCGTGGCCACAGACAGCATGGCAATCAACAGGGAAAGAACAATCAGTAGAACAGCCAACCGGCGGCTGCGCAAAGCGGCCAGACCGGCCAGACTAGAGACCGTCCAGCGTGACAGATGCTGCCCCACAGCCACCGGTAGGCGGCTAAAGATGGCTTGCATGATCCGGATGACCCGATCGGTGTGGGCGGCAATGAGGTAAAGCAGCAGCAGGATTAGGAGGGCGGCGCCGGCGGTGAAGGTGGTTGTGGATTGGTTGAGAGAGGGGGGGAGGGTTACGGCCGTGACCACCACCAAAACCATCAACCCCAACATCAGCAACTCTAACGTTTTTTCCAATACCAGCGTCGCCAAAGCCTGCGTTTTTTTAATGCCGGCTAGCCGGTCAATAGCCACAATACGCGCCAATTCCCCCAAACGCAAAAACGGAATGAGCATATTGATATACGCACCAAGCAACAATGCCCAGAAGAAAGGAGTTAAAGGTGGTGCTTGACTGCGTGGCGGAAACATCAACTGCCAGCGCCAGGCTTTGAGCAGTAAGGTCATCACCATCACGGCCAGAGCTGCGGCAATGAGCCAGGGATTAGCGGCTGCCAACGCCTGCATTATTTCGGCCACGCTTACCCGGCTAACCAGATACCACATCCCGGCCAATAGCAAAATAGCGGTCAAGCCAATACTGAGCCAACCCCAAAGCCGTTGGCGAGAGGTTTGGCGAGGTGGTTGATCTTGTAGCAAGTCGGGCTGATTCATAACTGGGCCAGGGCAATAAAAAAGACCTGGGGAGTACCCAGGTCTTTGTGCGGCAAACTGGGGTTACGGCCCGGCAAAAGGTTCTTGGGGATCGTAACGAGTGAAGTAATGTTGGGGATCAGAGGTATGAACCCACACATACAGATCATGCGGCGCGCCTTGTGACCAGTAAAAGACCCATTCGGCATCACGGGGGGGCATGTTGACACAGCCGTGGCTGTGTTTGTAGCCAAACCGGTCATGCCAGAATGCACCATGCAAGGCGATGTCGTTATCGAAGAACATGGTATGGGGCACATCTTCGATGAAGTAGTAGTCAACTTTGCCTTCCGCACCGGACATTTTGGTTTTCAAGTGGCGGTCCCATACCTGGAATAAACCTTCATGGGTGGGCCAACGGTTCAAACCGCTGGAAACCAGCCCGGCATAAACCATGTGGTCGCCTTCGTAGGCGGCGAAGGTTTGTTCGTACAGGTCAATTTCTACCCAATACTCGTCTGGACCAACACCTTCAGGACGCTGATTGGGGTCAACCAGACTGACATAGGTCTGGCGCATCCAGCGCCCACCACCGATGTTGTACCAGAGCCAGCCTTCGTCATCTTCAACGGCGTCGTACACTTCCAGGAAGGTGTAGCGCGGTAATTTGACGGCATCGGCCGGAGGCTCCGCGCCCGGTTCCAGACTATACCAGTAATCGGCGACCATCCAGCCAAACGGCCGTTCCAGCACATTGTGTATCTCCACGCCGGTAAACTCGGAAGCGTTGGTCAACGTCAGGTCTTCGGCGCGTACCCATTCCCCAAAGTTGATTTCATACCAAAGGCGTCCTTCATTTTCGACGCCATAGTTGATGGTGGAAAAGAGAAAGCCATCGCCCACATTACGCACAATGGGACTGCTCATGCTGGGGGCGCTGTAAACATCAATCAGGTCTTTCAGGCGGGCATAACGTTGCGAAGGCAAAATGCTGTTGGCAAACGGCTGCGGGCGCATAAATGTAGGTGAGGGGGGATCTGCTTCACATACGTGCCCAATTTCATCTGAAAACAGGTAACAGTCTGCGGCCCGCGTTGTACTGACGACAACCCCTAGTCCGACCAGAATGGTGAAAATAGTTGCTCCCCAGAAAATAATTCGCTTCATCGCTCTCCTTACTCCAACGTCTTTTTCACATATACAGCCTGTATTTTAGCACAGAGTGAATGGGTTAGCATGACGGCCGTTAACCATCTCACTTCCCAGATACTAGCACCAACCATTTCTCCCATACAACTCATATATCCGCCAATTCATTTGCGATTCACTATTTTCCCTCTACTATTGAGTACCATTCCACACCACCTTATCGGATTACGAAAAACGGATGACAAAATAATGACCGGAACAATCATTAACGCCATCACTGTTTTAATCGGGGGCATCCTGGGTACGATTCTGGGCAACCGCTTCCCCCAACGGATGCAAGAAACTGTGTTTGCCAGTTTAGGGCTGTTTACCCTGGTCATTGGTTTGCTCAGTGCCCAGGCGACGGGCAATCCGCTGATTGTGTTGGGCAGCCTGCTCGTGGGGGCGCTCATCGGCGAATGGTTGCGCATAGAAGCCGGCCTCGAACGCTTTGGCGGCTGGCTGCAAAAGGTACTCATGCGTGGGCAGGGTGGTGATGCGGCCCGGTTCATTCAGGGTTTTGTCACGGCCAGCCTGGTTTTTTGCGTGGGGCCGCTCACGATCCAGGGCGCGATTGAAGATGGACTAACGGGCGATTACACCAAACTGGCAATCAAAGCGATGTTGGATGGCTTTGCGGCGCTGGCTTTTGCCAGTACGATGGGCGCGGGGGTGATCGCCTCGGTTATTGTCATTTTGCTGTTTCAAGGTGGGCTGACGCTGCTGGCCAGTATGGGCGCGAACTTTTTTACCCCGGCAATGACGGCCGAACTGACGGCCACTGGCGGCGTGGTGCTGCTGGCAATCAGCTTCCGTTTGCTGGAACTCAAACAGATTCGTGCCGCCAATCTATTGCCCGCCCTGTTTATTGCACCACTGGCGGTGGCGGTAATGGATGCGTTGGGAATTGCTTATTACCCTAATTTGTAGTTTCGTGATGCGTAACCGGCGAACCGATTATCCCACATTCACAACTGAAATCTGGCGCTGGATACGCTATACTAACCGCCAGATACCATCCGTTTTAGTCACGTATTCATCCTTTCCAGAGGCAAGGTGTTATGGACGAACCTGACCACAGGCAGCCGCAAGAACAGCTAGAAGAAGCATTACAGGAAAGTGAGACTCGTTATCGTAATCTGGTGGAAGCCTCCCCTTTAGGTATTGCCGTTCACGCCAATGAAAAAGTCGTATATATCAATCCGGAAGCTGTGCGCCTGCTGGGTGGGCAAACGGCCGATGATTTTCTGGGACGTTCTATCTGGAGTTTTGTGCATCCCGATTATCTGGAGGGTATCCAGGAGCGCATCCGACAACTGTACAGCATGGGACAAGATGTGGGCATGGTGGAAGAGAAGTTTATCCGGCTCGACGGCCGTGCCCTGGATGTGGCAGTGGCGGCGACCTCTGTGAACTACATGGGCATCCGTGCTTCCCAGGTTGTCTTCCGCGACATTTCCAAACGCAAAGAGGCCGAGCGCCAGCTGCAGCGCAGCGAGGAACGGTTTCGCCGTATTGTGGAACAATCTGTAGATGGCATCATGCTCACCAACGAAGCCGGGCAGATTGTGGAATGGAATCCGGGCATGGAACGCATAACGGGCTACGGCCGTGACGCTGTCATCGGTTTGCCGGTTTGGGAAGTAACCAACCGGCTGCTGCCAGATGGTGATCAGCATTGGCTGGATGTGAGAACTTTGCAAAATCAGGTACACGCCTTTTATGAATCTGGCGAAACGCAGTCCACCAGCGTCATTGACGAGCGAACGATCCAGACCCACCAGGGGGAAGGACGCATTGTGCAGGCCATGACCTTTGCCATTCCCACCGATACCGGCGCCATGAGTGGCAGTATCTTCCGCGATGTCACCGAAAAAATTGCCCAAGACCGGCAAATGCAACAGCAAGAGCGCATGGCGGCCGTGGGCCAACTGGCTGCCGGTATCGCTCACGACTTTAATAACATTCTGGCCGTCATTATGCTTTATGCCGACATGGTGCTGCGTTCCAATCAACTACCAGCCCATACTGTTGCCGCCATTAAGACCATCATCCAGCAGTCCAACCGGGCCGCCGAACTGATTCAGCAGGTCTTGGACTTTAGTCGCCGTACTGTGTTAGAGAAGCAATTAGTAGATTTACGGCCGTTGCTGCAAAACCTGGTTGACATGTGGCAGCGCACCCTCCCCAGTTCCATCCAGCTACAATTTGACGCCGGGCAAGATGACCTGACCATCTTTGCTGACCCCACCCGTATCCAACAAATCTTTATGAACCTGGTCGTCAATGCCCGCGATGCCATGCCTCATGGGGGGGCGCTTTCATTAACTGTGAAACGCATCCAGGCCAGCCAGCACTCCGCGCCCGGCTTAAACCCACAAATTGAAACATGGGTCAAGGTAACTGTTGCCGACACCGGCAGCGGCATTCCCCCCGATGTCATCCCCCGTCTTTTTGAACCCTTTTTCACCACCAAAGAACCCGGCAAAGGCACCGGTCTGGGGCTGGCTCAGGTTTACGGCATTGTCAAACAACATGACGGACATATTGAACTAAACAGCGAGGTCAATAAAGGCACGACCTTCACCCTTTATTTTCCAGCCCTGGCCCAACCCGCATTACTGACGGAAACAGGCGAACGGGGCGGCCTGCACCTGGGGCAGAACCAGACCATCTTGCTCATAGAAGACGACCCGTTTGTACGTGAGGCATTAACAAACAGCCTGGTAGCGCTCAGGTATAAAGTCATTTCCGCGCCGGACGGCCAGGAAGCTCTGCGCATTGGTCAGCAGCGTCACCAGCAAATTGATCTTATTCTCAGCGACATGATCATGCCTCAGTTGGGTGGTTTGCATTTGCGCCGCCAGTTGCCAGAGGAATTAAAAAACAAGCCCTTTGTGCTTCTTACCGGCCATTCCATAGACGAAGAAGGAACACAAATAGAAGAATTAGGGATTGCCGGTTGGTTGATGAAACCTGTCGCTCTGGAAAAATTATCTGAACTCTTATTCCAGATTTTGCCAAAATAAGGCGTTAACTCTACACTTCAAACGTTATGTTTCCCGATTGGAAGTTACAAGAACTGCTGGCTCTTGTGCGCCGCCGTTACCCGGATTGGGAAAGTTTTTCACACCCCGCGTTTGTGGCCGATGAAATTGCCTACAAACAGGCCTCGGCACAAAAGGCGCAACAGCTTTTGAGCCAATCGGCTTTGGATGGTTTGTTATCTCAAGGTGATTTTGATGGTTTCATTGACCGGCTAAATCGTTTAGCCAAAGACAATAACCTGTTGTGGCGGCTGGCGCCGGCATCGGGGGACACGGCCGTACTCTACCACCCTGGCCTGGATACCCCCACATTCTGCACTCACATGCGTAATTTGCTCTATGGCGACCGCCCCGCGCCGGAGCGCCTGCAAACCTTCTCCGATTACCTGAAAGAACACGACCTGCCAAATAAATGGCCGTTTGCCACTTATTACCTCTTTTTGTGCCACCCGGATAGTGATATTTTTGTCAAGCCGCGCACCGCCCGCTGGTTTCTCAAATTCGTGTGGGCGGAAGGGCCAGATGACGATACAGCACTCAAGACCAAAGTCCTTATCTCCATGGCCCCTGGCGCGGGCAGTTATGGCGCGCTGCTGGCGCACGCGGCCGAACTGCGGGATGTATTGGCCCCTTTTGGGGCGCGGGATATGGTGGATGTGCAAAGTTTTGTGTGGGTATGTGAGCAGGAAAGCCGTGAACAGTCAGGACGGTTAGACGCACGCGGGCAGGTGGAATTGGATGTGCCGCCCGTGCTGCCTGTTGCCTACCAGGTGGCGGCGCCGGTGGCGGTATTGCAGGAAACGGCCGTGCCCCACACACCCAACGCCGAGATGCCCGTCTCCTTACCCGCACCTTATTCCCTGGCTGAGTGCGCCGCCGAAACGGGCTGGCCGGAACAGGAGTTGCAACAATGGGTCAGCGCCATTGAGCGGAAAGGGCAGGCCATTCTCTATGGCCCACCGGGCACGGGCAAAACGTTTATGGCCCAAAAGCTGGCGCAACATCTGGCCGGGCAGGGGGATGGCTTTTGGGAATTGGTGCAGTTTCATCCCTCTTACACCTACGAAGCGTTTATGCAGGGCATACGGCCGTTGACCGACGCCAACGGTCAGTTGCATTATGAATTGGTACACGGCCGTTTTCGTCAGTTTTGTGCCCGCGCTGCCCAACACACTGGTCCCTGTGTCCTCATCATTGACGAGATCAACCGCGCCAACCTGGCCAGCGTGTTTGGCGAACTGATGTACCTGCTGGAATATCGCCACGCCGCCATTGACCTGACCGAGGGAGGCCAGACAACCGCCCGCTTCAGCATCCCCGCCAACGTCTACCTCATCGGGACCATGAACACTGCTGACCGTTCCATCGCCCTGGTAGACCACGCCTTGCGCCGCCGCTTTGCCTTCATCCACCTGCCGCCTAACCCCCAAACGTTGCGCCATTACCATCGGCACAGCGGGTTTGATCTGGATGCCCTCATCAAAATTGTCGAACGGCTCAACCGCCAGATTGCCGATCCGCACTATGCGCTCGGCTACACCTTTTTTATGCAGCCGTCGTTACCCATTCACCTGGAAGCCATCTGGCGCATGGAAATTGAGCCATACCTGGAAGAATACTTTTTTGACCGGCCCGACCAGGTGGAATTGTTTCGTTGGTCCAAAATAAACGCAGAAATCCCAGGTTTGTAGGAGGCGATTTATCGCCTCCTAACAAACCATTTGCAAGTGAGATGACTTCTATGTCGGGAACATTTAGTTGTGATGTCTTGGTGGTGGGCGCGGGTATAGCCGGGTTAATGGCCGCTCATCGGTTGGAAGCGGCAGGCAAAACTGTCGTAGTTGTAGATCGGGAAGAACGGGTTGGCGGACGCATCATCACCGAGCATGTGGCCGGGGGCTGGGCCGATACTGGCGCTCAATTTTTTACAGTGCGTGATCCGGAATTTGCTGAATTCGTGGCTGAGTGGCTGGCTGAAGGATTGGTGTTTGAATGGTCAACTGGCTGGTCTGGTGGCTCACTGCTGCCGCCTGCCCAAGATGCCTATCCCCGTTATGCGGCCCGTGAAGGGCTAACGGCCGTGCCTCGCCACCTGGCCCAAAACCTCACCATTCACAAAGCGGTCAACATCGAATCAATTATGCCGGTGGCTGGTGGGTGGATTGCCGTGTCCGATTCTGGGGTTGCTTATCAATGCCAGGCGCTCGTGCTGACGCCCCCTGTGCCGCTGTCGTTGGCATTGTTGGCCTCAGGCAATACAACACTGGCGGCAGCCGACCAGATGGCGCTAGAGGCGATCCAGTATGCACCTTGCATTACGGCCGTTTGCCACATCGCAGGCACCGTTGACTTGCCGGAACCGGGTGCGTTGCAACGCCCTGACCATGCCATCAGTTGGATTGCCGATAACCGGCGTAAGGGCACCTCGCCAGATGTATGTCTGGTTTCCTTGCATGTGAATCCGACGTACAGTCAGTTATGGTGGCTCTCTCCGGAGGCGGAATTAGTGGGGGCGTTGCGGCGGGAGTTACGGCCGTTTCTAACAACCACCAGCACCATCCAACAGATCACCTTGCACCGCTGGCCCCATGCCTTGCCCATCAGCCTCCATCCCCACAAGACCTTGCTCGCCGCCGGTTTGCCGCCCCTGGCCTTCGCCGGGGACGCCTTTGATGGCCCCCGCGTGGAAGGCGCAGCCCTCTCCGGGTTGGACGCCGCGCAGGCAATCTTAGAGACAATGGGATAATTGAATGCACCGTTAAATAAATCTTCTCAACTTTGACCCTTTACTTGTCATTCCGAGCGAAGTCTTCGGAGCGAGGAATCCCTCTCCTGCACAAGTGGCAGGGATTCCTCGTCGAAGACTCCTCGGAATGACACGGGAAAGTACAGATTCTTTCGTTAACACTGTATTGAATACCTGCATAATTGGCGCTAATTACCCAATCACTGACCCGGTGGCGCGGGCCAGTTTGAGCCGCCGGTTATAACGAACGCTTTCGGCCGTATACAGCAGCAGCGCCAGCCAGATGCAACCAAAACCCACCAACTGCTGTGCCGTAAATGGCTCACGGTAAAGAAACACGCCAATGGCAAACTGGCAGGTGGGGGCAATGTATTGCAGAATGCCCACAGAACTGAGCGGTATGAGACGGGCGGCGGTGCTGAACCAGAGGAGGGGCACGGCCGTAATCACTCCCGTCCCCACCAGCAGCAAAGTCGTTTGCCAATCTCCCTGAGCCAGATGCCCCTGCCCTTGGGCGTGTAGATAGAGCAGCATTCCCAGGGCGGGTGGAAAAAGCCAGGCTGTTTCCAGCGTCAACCCTTCCAGCGCGCCCAGCGCCGCCGTTTTACGAATATAGCCATACGTGGCAAAGCTGAAGGCCAGCGTCAGAGCGATCCAGGGCAGCGAACCGTGAATGAGGGTGAGGTAGAGAACACCCAGCGCGGCAATGGCAACGGCCGTCCACTGCCCCCGCCGCAGCCGCTCCTGCAAAAACCAGACGCCCATCAACACACTCACCAATGGATTGATGAAGTAACCCAGACTGGTTTCTACCACATGGTCCGCATTCACCGCCCAAATGTATGTGCCCCAATTGACCGCCAGGATGCTGCCGGATAGCAAAAAGGTGAGCATGATGTGCCAATCTTTCACCGCCGGGCGCAGCCAGCGCCAATGACGGCGCACCGCTAACAACAGCCCAATTAAGGCCAGCGACCAGACAATCCGACTGCTCAACGATTCAATCGCGGGCACATCTTCCAGCAGCTTCCAATAGATAGGCAGAAAACCCCAAATCAGGTAAGCGCCAATGCCGTAGAGATAACCTTTGTTCATAATGGTCAATACACCGTTAAGTAAGTCTTCTAAACTTTCACACTTCTCATGTCATTCCGAGCGGAGTCTGCGGAGCGAGGAATCCGTCTCCTGTACAAGTGGTAAGGATTCCTCGTCGAAGACTCCTCGGAATGACACGAGAAAGTACAGATTATTTTGTTAACAATGTACTCAATGGCCGATATTCAATTTTCAGGGGGTAGGGGTGGGGGCAGGCTGGACGTTGATCACCTGGGAGGTTTCGGACAGGGTTTCGTCTTCACCGGCAGTGATGGTGATTTCGGTCAGCCCTAAGACATCAAAAGGCAATAAGAGGGAGGCTTCCCAATAGCCCCAATAATCGGTTTGGGTCACAACCTGGCCGACGATACGGCCGTTTTCCATGATCACATCTATCGTCACCGGGCCGTTGGTCACATTGTAGGCCGTGCCATACAGGAATAGCTCCTCCCCGGCAAAAATTTCCGCCTCCGGGCGCGGGTTGGCCAGCACCACGCCTTTGGCGTTGGCATCCTCCTGGGCCAACACGTCAATGGGGATTTGTGCCTCACGCCACTCTTCTGTGCCCGGTTCACCAAAGTAGGCGACGGCACAGGCCGGGCCAACCAGGTCTTCGGGCACGACGACAAAACCAGACCAGTAGAAGGGACGGCTGCTGCTGCCCATCTGGAAACCCTGCCGCGCTACCTGCTGCTGGCAGTCGTTGGCCCAAATGGAGATGGTGATGAAGTTGCTGACCGGGCGGTTGACCATGCCGTCGAAAAAGATGCTGTAGCCGCCCACGGCCGTGTCATTCACGCGCGGCTGGTACAGTTCCAGAAAACGGCCGGTGGTGTCAGGATTGAGCGTCAGCAGCACCGGGCTGCGGTGTTCGTCCAGTACATTGCCTGTTTCGTCGAGTAATGTCGCCTGTAAATAGGCCAGCCCGGTCACTTGGGGCGGCAGCACAAAGGGAGCGGCCCAACCCTGCGCCGTCAATTCACCCGGAACCTGGGCCAGGATACGGCCGTTGCTCGTTACCAGCGATACCAAAATGGAATGAGCCTCTTCCTTTTTCACCAGCCCGCCCACGGTAATTTCTTCCTCCAACGTTAATAACTCGTTGGCGGCCGGGTAGCTGATATTGATGCTCACGTCAACGGGCGTGGCGGTGCGTGTGGGCTTGGGCGGGATGGTGGGCACAGGAGTAACCGTCTCGATCACGTTTTGATTGCTAATATCCAGTGTGGGCGGCAGGTTGGACGTGGGCGAGGGTTGGGGCAATTGCAGCGGCGATACCGGCGTGGGGATTGTTTCTGGCCCGCAGGCGGTTAACAGCGCCAGGATCATAACTAAAAATAAAAGAAAGGTTGCAGGTTGCAGGTTGCAGGTTGCAAGTAAATGTCTTTCTACCTGCCACTTGCCACTAGCCACCTGCCACTTGCTACTTTTCCTCGCCATGCGCCCAATTGTAATCCCACCCCCCACACTTTGCCAGCCAAAGACCAACGGGCTACAATGCGCCGCTTCTTTTGGGAAGAGGCAGCATTATGTGGATACCGTTATTGGTCTTTGTTTTATTGTTCATTGGTGGGGCGCTGCCGCTGGTATTGCCGGTTCGTTGGCGTGTCTATGGGGTGGCAACGGCCGTGCTCACCCCCGTTCTCTGCCTGCTGCTCTGGCTGCTGGCGCGTGGTCAGCTCCCGCTGGTGGGCACACACACGGCCGTGCCTTTGCCCCCCCTCGCCTGGCAAATTGATACCATCTCCTGGCCCATCACCCTCTGGTTGCTGCTGCTCCTCATTCCCCTCTCATTCCCGCACCCAAACACGTCGGCACGCCAACGCTCAATCACTCAATCACTCAATCACTCAATCACTCAATCACCTAAACACCCAAACACTCAAACACCTAAACACTTCTTCCTCACCGCCTTGCTCCTGCCCGTCATCTGGGCCGGTTCACCGGCCACGATGATGGTCAGTTGGGTGCCCTTTTTGGTGGTTTGGGGCACGGCCGTGTGGCTCACCGGGCGGGAACAGGAGGCGCAACCCCGTTTTTTCTGGCAATTTGGGCTGCTGCTGACGGCCGTGCTGCTGCTCTGGTTTGGCGCGGCGGCCACAAAGTCGGCCGGTTGGGAGGTGGCGGCCTGGCCGCAGACGGCGCTGCTGGCCCTGCTGCTGGCGGCGCTGCTGCCCATGGGCGTCTGGCCGTTGGCCGGTTGGCGAATGGACGGCCCTGCATCTGCCGGAAGCGCGCTGGTGTTCAGCCTGTGGCCGGTGGTCGCGGGAGGCATACTGCTAGTGCGGCTGGCAAACAGCACGGATATTGGTTTTTTGGCGGGTGGTATGTTGTTAACATTGGCCGGGTTGTTTGGCCTGTTGTGGGCGGTACGCCGATTATGGGAACACCTGCATGTATCGCCAACGGCCGTCACCTTTTTAGCTGCCGCGCTCGTTCATATGTTGCTGCTCACGGCCGTGTGGGGCAAACAGGTGACGGCCAGTCCAGACGGTGTTTTGGCTATGCTGCGGCTCTTATTGCTGGCGGGCGGCATCTTTTTTTTGGCGGCGGCGCGGCCAGCAACGCGCCAACTTTGGTGGCGGGCCATTCTGCCGTTGGCAGCGCTGGCGGCAGTGGCCGGTTTGCCATTGACGGCCGGGCTGGCCGGGCAGGTGGCGTTGATTGAAGGAATGGTGGGGCACGGCCGTTACCTGGCGCTGTTGGTCATTGTGCTGCTGCAAATACCGCTGCTCACCGCCGGGCTGCGCCTGTTTTTACCCCACGATTTAACGCAAAAGGGCCACGGAGCGGAAGAGACGCCAGGAGAAGGGGGAGAAGAGGTGAAGGAGGAATTTACCATGTCTCCGGTGGCGTTGGCCGCGGAGGTTGCCATTTTTTTGCCGCTGTTGGGGCTGATTTCGGTCAGCGGCGTGGCCTGGGGTGAATTGTCCTGGTTTACCTGGCTGTTGCTGCTGGTTGCGCCGGTGGGCAGCGTGATCCTGCTGCGTTTTGTGCCCGAATTTGACCGCACGGTCACGGCCGTGCGCCATGCTTTCACCTTCCGCCTCCCAGTCAGCACAGCCCCCTTGCGCCAATGGCTGCATGGCATGGGCGGCGCATTTGCCGAAGCCGCCGCCATTCTGGAAGGCGACGGCAGTCTGGTCTGGCTGCTGATTTTGATCGTGGTTTTGTTGTTGACACAGTAAAGGGGCGTAATCCGTAACCCGTGAGCCGTAATCCGTGACCCGTTGTCCGATTACGGATGACGGATTACGAATGACGGATAACGGAAAATGAATTTTCCTACGATTTTTGACTGGTTAGAGCGGTTTGCTTTTTTGCGCGGGTATCCGGCGGCGTTGGGGGTGCTGGTCACGGCCGTCATTATCGTGTTAGCCTGGGAATGGCGGGTAGCGATTGTGGCCCTGGCGGCTCAATATCTGCTGTTAGGGTTGCTCTACGTGGATGTGCTGGACCCCCGTCTGGCGGTGGCAAAGGTGCTGGTGGGGCTGTTTGTCTGCCTGATTTTGGCCATTACGGCGGGGCAGGTGAATTGGGGCCGTCTGCCGGTGGATGTGCTGCCGCAGGAGGCGGAGCAAATTAAAGCGGAACAGCGGGTAAAAATTGGCCCGCTGACTGTGCCCGTATCTGGTTTGTTACGGTTAGCGGCGGTAGCCATCATGTTTCTGGTGGTGTGGGCGTTGGTGGAGCGGGTTGGTGGACTGCCATTGTTGGCGGGCACGGCCGTTGCGGGCACGGCCGTGTACTTTGAACTGGCGGTGGTTGGCCTGATGGCGTTTGGCCTGTTAGCCATCACCATCAGCCCAGAGCCAATGCGCATAGGCATGGGCATCCTGATGTTTTTGTCCGGTTTTGAACTGTACTTTAGCGCCCTGACCCAATCGGCGGCGATGTTAGCGGCGCTGGCGGCGCTGAATTTGCTCGTTGCTGTGGTGATTTCTTACCTGGTGCAGCGGCGGTACGCCATACCGGCGTTGTTGGATTAGGGATTGGAGAATGGAGATTAGCTCATCTCCATTCTCGTTTCTTCTATGACCTTGATTCTTTTTGGCCCATTCCTGGGCGCTGTCATTTGTGCCTTGTTTAGCCGTTGGGCGCGGCTGACGGCCGTGACCGGGTTAGTAGTGGCGGCCATTTTGTGGCTGCTGCTGCGGGCCGAACCGGCGATTACCCAAAGCGGCACGTTGTTTGGCGCGGCGCTGGCGCTGACGCCTGATTTGCGCACCCTCTTTTTGTTTTTGTATGCCGGGCTGGTGGCGCTCTTTGGCCTGGCATTGATTTTCCCGCAGGGGGGAAAGCTGGTGCCGGCGGCGTTAGCAGCTTATGGATTTTTGATGCTGGCGCTGCTGTTACGGCCGTCGCCCTTTGGTGTACTTTTGCTGGTGGCCGGGCTGGCCCTGCTGGCGGTGGCGGCGCAGGATGACCGCGCCGGGCTGGTGCAGGGGGGGCTGCGTTATCTGGCGATGGGCGTATTGGCCCTGCCTTTTCTGCTGGTAGCGGCATGGCTGACGGAAACGCAGAGCGTGGCGGTCACTCAGACGGCGGGGCAGGTGGCGTTTTGGGGCGGGTTGATTTTGCTGGCCGCCTTTCCGTTTCATGTATGGGCCACGACCCTGGTGCGGGAAGCGTCGCCGCTGGCCTGGTTGCTGCTGTTTGGTCTGGGGCAACTGGTGGTGATGCTGTTTGTCTTTGGGCTGATGCCGGATGGGGTGAATGGGGAGATGGGGCGGCTGGTGGAGTTCACGGCCGTGCTCACCCTGTTGGTTGCCTTATTGTTGATTTTGACGGCCGTGCATCTGACCCGGCTCGTGGGCGGGCTGCTGCTGGCGGATATGGCGGCCGTGTCGCTGCTGCTAGTTTATGATCCGGCGGTGGGTGGGGGTACGGCCGTGAATGTGCAAATGGCGCGCTGTGTTTCGCTGCTGTTACTGGCGATAGGGATGCTGATGTGGTCACGTTTTGGCGGCGGCGCATTGGACGCTGCCGGGGAAACGGGCCATCAACTTCGCAGCCAGGGCATTGCCCGGCGGGCGCCGGTGACAACGGCCGTTTTGCTCCTGGGCTGCCTCTCACTGGCCGGGCTGCCGTTGACGGTTGGCTTTGGCGGGCGCTGGGCAGTGGTGGCGTTGTTGGCCGACGGGGATTCTCCCGTGTTGGCGCTCTTGTTGTTAGCGACCATGGGGGCGGGTGTCATGGCGCTACTGCGGGCTATGCCTTACTGGTTGGCAAAAATAGAGGAAATGCCCACCCAACCCCACGAGGCGCGCTGGCTGCAAGGTGGACTGGCAGTGATAATGCTGCTGGCGCTTTATCTGGCCTGGCAGCCCCCGCTATGGCTGTTCCCGTGAGCCGTAATCCGTGAGCCGTAAACGGATTACGGATAACGGCTCACAGGTGACGGGATCAGGTTGCCAAATGGGGGGGCATTGGCTAGACTTCAAATGTGACTGAGGGATGTATGACAACACATTGGTATGTTTTGCGCGTGAAACCCCACAAAGAACGAGCGGTTTACGACTTATTACAGGCACAGGCGGAAACGGTGTTTTTTCCCACGATTCGGGTGAAGCCGGTGAACTCCCGTGCAGCGCGGATACGGCCGTATTTCCCCGGTTATCTCTTTGTCCAGGCTGATTTAGCCGCCGTTGGCATCAACGCTTTTAGCTGGCTGCCAGGGACACGTGGTTTGGTGACGTTTGGCGGCGTCCCGGCGGTGACGCCGGATAATTTGATAGTAGAACTACGGCAGCGGGTGCGCCAGATTGAAGCGGATGGGGGATTGGTGAACGGCCGTTATCGCCAGGGAGACCGGGTACGCATTGTCAGTGGCCCCTTTGCCGGGTATGATGCCCTGTTTGATGCCTATTTGCCAGGGCCAGACAGGGTGCAAGTCTTGTTAGCTTTCTTGAGCCGTCACCCTCAACCGGTCAAACTCAACGTTGCCCACATTTCCAAAGCGAATTAGGTCGCAGGTACTATACTTTTTTATGCTATTTTTGTTATGAACAGAGGTGTTTGTTATGCTTGGAGGCATAGTAAACATTCGTACAACTGTGTGAGCGGCAAACTGGAGTAGGTCATCCGTAAAAGCGACTGTAAGCGTCAAGCATACAATCCTCCACCGGGCAGTTTACACACTCATCCTATCATTTGCCTTCGGACTGCAAGATGTCGGAAGGGTGGAACCTGCCCAAAATCTAAAAATGGGTGATAAAAAATGAACTTCAAAGCTGAACTATTACAAAAAATTGAAAAACGTGAGGCCAAAATAGCGGTAATTGGCATGGGGTATGTGGGGTTGCCGCTGATGGTGGCTTTTGCCGAGGCCGGTTTTCCGGTGGTGGGGGTAGATGTAGACCGCCAGAAGGTGGAATTGCTAAACCGGGGTGAGAGTTATATTGAAGATGTGACGGATGAGGTGTTACGGCCGTTGGTGCAAAAAGGTTTACTCCGGGCCAGCGCCGATTATGCCGCTGTCGCTGACGTAGACGCCATCTCCATCTGTGTGCCTACCCCCCTGCGCAAGACCAAAGACCCAGACATCTCCTACATCATCAATGCCGCCGACAATATTGCCGCCCATGATGGCGCAGGTAAGCTGATCATCCTGGAAAGCACCACCTATCCCGGCACCACCGAAGAGATTATCTTGCCCCGGTTGACAGAAAAGGGGCAGCAGGTGGGGCGCGACTTTTTCCTGGCCTTTTCGCCGGAACGCATTGACCCTGGCCGCACCGATTACAACGTGTGGACGACGCCGAAGGTAATTGGCGGCATGACCCCGGATTGCCTGGAAGTATCACTGGCGCTGTATGGCACGATTGTGGAAAAGCCGGTGCCTGTCTCAAGCCCGGCGGCGGCGGAGATGGTGAAATTGCTGGAAAACACCTTCCGCGCTGTGAACATTGGTATGGTGAATGAAGTAGCGTTGATGTGTGACAAACTGGGGCTGAATGTGTGGGAGGTGGTAGACGCGGCCGCCACCAAGCCGTATGGGTTTATGAAATTTACGCCTGGCCCTGGCCTGGGTGGGCATTGCATTCCCATTGACCCCCATTATCTGAGTTGGAAGCTGAAAACGCTCAATTACACGGCCCGTTTCATCGAACTGGCAGCAGAGGTGAACGGTTTTATGCCCGAATATGTGGTCAGCAAAGTGGCTGATGCTCTGAATGGGGAGCGCAAGGCGGTGAATGGCAGCCGGATTTTGGTGTTGGGTGTGGCCTATAAACCAAATGTGAGCGATATGCGCGAAAGCCCGGCGCTGGACATTATCCATCTGCTGCAAGGTCGTGGGGCGGTGGTCAGTTACCATGACCCGTTTGTGCCGGATTTGTCACACGAGGGGTTTGATTTGCAGTCGGTGGCCCTGACGCGAGAGGGGCTGCACGCGGCCGATTGTGTGGTGATTGTGACCGACCACCGGGATGTAGATTGGCGCTGTGTGGCCGAGGAAACGGCCGTGCTGGTGGATGCCCGCAATGCGCTGAAAGAGTTCCAGAGCAACGGCCGTGTGGTCAGTCTGTGATGCGTAATCCGTGAACCGTAATCCGTGAACCGATGTCCGAATTCGGACTTCGGTTTAGCTGAGGACAGCGATAAATGAACGAGTGGCGTAAATGGTTCGTGTTCCTGGTGATGTTGTTAGCGGGGGTCGTTGCTCTGGCCGGGGCCGGGATAGTGGTATCCCAAAATCAAGACCAGGTGGCCGGTGGGCTTACGCCCAGAGCCTACTTGCCGCTCATTCAGTCGAGTTGTGACGAACAGTTCTTTGATGACTTCAGCGATCCCAATTCTGGCTGGCCGGTAGGGCCGGTGGTGCTAAACAGCCAGCAGCTAGGCTCCACCAATTATGTGAATGGCGAATATCTGATCCATTCTGATGCGGCCGGAGCCGGTTATCTTTTCCGGCCGTTGGCGCCCGCGCCCGGATATGAAAACTATGAGGTGGAAGCGGAGATGCGGTTTGATGTGCCCACGGCCGATGGTTTAGTAGGGCTGATTTTTGGCGCAATTATTCAAGGCTCAGAAGTGCCTCGCTACTACCTTTTTGAGATAGAGCCGGAAGCGCAAGAGTTTCGGCTTATTCGCCGGGAGAATGCGACCAGTATCACCATTGTGGATTACACGCCCTCTGCGGCTATCAATCAGGGCACGGCCGTTAATCATCTCTCTGTATTACGCAGCGGCGCGGAGATCACACTGGTGGTGAATGGCACAACGCTGGGCACATGGAGCGACAGCGGTATTACCGGGCCGGGTTATACCGGGCTGGCGCTGCGGGTGCGCAGCAGCGTGCCCCAGGCTAATGCCTCCTTTGATAATTTCTACTTGTATGCCTGTTTGCCTGGCGGGAATGTGGCAGCTTTCAATCAGACGGCACGGCCGTTGCTGATGGACAGCTTTGGCGACGATTAGTAAGCAGACCTGACAGTTTTCTGAAAACCCGTCAGGTCTATTGTCCGAGAATAAATTGAAGTGGTTCAGTCTGGTGTTGGTGGGTGTTTTTGCCCTGATGGTATTCATCAGGCGCGGGCCGTTATTGGGGGATGCGGTGGGGTTGGCGCTGCCAGATTCAATGACAACGACGACATTCACGGCCTGGGGCACATGCCAGCAGGCGCACCAGGCGGGGCGGGCGCTGCTTTTGGACGGTGAATACGAGGCGGCGTTGCCTTATTTGCAGACGGCCGTGACCTGTGACGATGATCGCTGGGCCTGGTTTGACCTGGGCCGGGCGCAGTATGCATTGGGGCAGGATGAAGCCGCCGCCGAAAGCTGGCAACAGGCAAATGCCTACGGGTATGCCGCACGGTTGGCCACACACGCCGGGCAGGTTGAAGATGTGGTAGAGGCGCAACGGGCATGGGAAACGGCCGTGCAAGTTGACCCGCAGCAAGGACAGGCATACGTGCAATTGGGCCGGCTGCTGCAAGAGAATGACCCGGCGCAGGCACAGCACTATTATGAGCAGGCCATTACCGTCAACGCTGATTTCGCGCCAGCTTATTATGCCCTGGCAAACTTGCACCTGCGCCAGTTGCAGTCGCTGGAGAATGCTCTGCCTTATTTTGAGCAGGCGCACCGTTTAGCGCCGCAAAATGTGGAATACCTGGTCGTGTTGGCGAGGCAAATGGGCGGGGTTGACCCGCAAAAGGCGCTCGGTTACTGGCAGGAATTGGCCGAACTGGCGGAAGGGCAACGGCCGTTGGCCTACCATGAAATGGGCAACTTGATGCTGCGACAGGGGGAGGAGGCTACGGCCGTGCAGTACCGGCAACTGGCCGTAGAACTGCGCCCGGAAAATGCCGAATTCTGGCAAGGGTTGGGTCAGACGTATGAAGCGGCCAACTGCCCGGCCGAAGCCAGAAGCGCTTACCAACAGGTGATCACGCTACAGCCAGATTCCCAACTGGCGCGAAATGCCGCAGAGCGTCTGGTGGCGTTGGAGACGGTGGCGACGGTGGGGGAGTGTATGGTGAGAGGTGAGCAGTAAGTAGTAAGCGGTATCACGAATCATGAAAGTATTAACCACAACATCCTCGTTTGGCAAGATGAGTACAGAGCCGTTGCAACTGCTGGCCGACGCCGGCTGTGAGGTGGTGTTGAACCCTTACGGCCGTACCCTGAAACCGGAAGAATCCATGCAACTGCTGGCCGATGTGGATGGCTTGCTGGCGGGAACGGAAAAGCTGAACCGGGAGGTACTGCAACACGCGCCACGCCTGAAGGTGATTTCCCGCGTTGGCACAGGTATGGATGGCATTGACCATGACGCGGCGGCTGAATTAGGCATTCAGGTGCGCAACACACCGGATGCGCACGTGGACGCGGTGGCCGAATTGACCCTGGCGGGCATGTTGGACATGCTGCGCCAGGTGCCACAAGCCCATCACCGGCTGCACCAGGGAGAATGGAAAAAGCCCATGGGCCGCCTGCTGCGCGGCAAGACGGTGGGTATCATCGGCCTGGGGCGAACGGGCAAGGCATTGGTGGAGTTGTTACGGCCGTTTGCCACTAACATCCTGGCCTATGACCCCATCCAGGATGCCGCCTTTGCCCAGAGCCACAACATCACCTATCTGTCATTGGAAGAATTGTTGGCCCAGGCGGATATTGTCACCCTCCATCTTTCCTACAGCGCCGATAGTTATCATTTGCTCGACAGGGCGCGGCTGGCGCAAATGAAGGCGGGCGCGTATGTGGTGAACTGTGCGCGGGGTGGTCTGGTAGACGAGGAGGCGCTGTTTGACCTGCTGCAATCCGGCCATCTGGCGGGCGCGTATTTAGACACCTTTGAACGCGAACCGTACAGCGGCCCATTGACCACCCTGGACAACGTGGTGCTGACGCCGCACATCGGCTCCTACGCCGCCGAGTGTCGCATCCGCATGGAGGTGGAGGCGGTGGAGAATTTGCTACACGCTTTGGGGATGACAAGGTGACAGGGTGACCTGGTGACAAGGTGAAAAGCTCACCCTGTCACCCCTTCACCGTGTCACCCTGTCACTGAAATATGACTCAGAACATCTTGGTAACAGGTGGGGCGGGCTTTTTGGGCAGCCATATTGCTGATGTGTTGACGGCGCGGGGGTATGCGGTGACGCTGTTTGATATACGGCCGTCGCCCTACCTGCAAGCCGGGCAGCAGATGGTGGTGGGGGATATGCGCGATGGTACGGCCGTGGCCGAAGCCGTCGCCGGGCAGGACGCCATTTTCCACCTGGCGGCGCTGGCCGATTTGAACGCCGCCAAAAACCAACCCCTGGCTACTGCCGAACTCAACATCATGGGCACGCTCAACTTTTTGGAGGCGGCGCGGGCTGGTGGGGTTAGCCGATTTGTATTTGCCAGCACGGTCTATGTGTACAGCCGCGCCGGTGGTTTTTATCGGTGCAGCAAACAGGCGTGTGAGGCGTTTATTGAGGAGTATCAACAGCAGTTTGGGCTGGAGTACACCATTTTGCGGTATGGCAGTCTCTATGGCCCGCGGGCCGATGCCAGCAACGGCGTCTACCGGCTGCTGCGGCAGGCGGCGGCGACGGGGCAGATTGAACACACCGGCACACCGGAAGACAGTCGCGAATATATCCATGTGGAAGACGCCGCCCGGCTGAGCGCCGATGCGCTGGCGGATGAGTTTGCCAATCAGCATGTGGTTTTGACCGGCCACCACCCCATCCGCCTGCGCGATTTGTTTACGATGTTTGGTGAGATGTTGGGACGGCCGTTGCAAATCCACTACCAACCCGCCACCGGCCCGGAAAACAGCCATTACCAGATGACGCCCTATGCCTTTCATCCCCGCGTGGGGCGCAAACTGACCACCAATTATTATGTGGACATGGGGCAGGGGCTTTTGCAGATGTTGGAGCAGTTATTTGAGGAAGGGGTTGTTTCGTGATCAGTAATCCGATTACGGTTTACGGATTACTGATTACCGGAGAAAATATGCACGTAGCCATTATCACAGCCCGCGCGGGCAGCAAAAGTATTATTGACAAAAACGTCTTTCTGGTGGGGGGCAAGCCGATGGTGGCCTACCCGATTCAGGCGGCGTTGGATGCGGCCAAGATCAGCCGGGTTTTTATTTCCACGGATGGGGATTCGATTGCCAATGTGGGGTTGGAAATGGGCTGTGAGATTATCTGGCGGC
>CAYXUZ010000023.1:29662-36920 GCA_964467705.1 uncultured Ardenticatenaceae bacterium
GGAGTTGTGCGGCGACCATGTGAATCATGGCGAGGTGATTAAACACGCCGTGGAGTGGGTAGACGGCCGTTACCCTGACCTGGAAAACGTGGTGCTGCTGCTGGGCAATACGGTGATGGTGGACGGCGAATTGATTGACCACAGCCTGACCATTTTGGAGGAACGGCTGGAACTGGACTCCTGCATGACGGTCTGGCAGGCGGCGGACGACCACCCACTGCGGGCCATGCAGATCACGGAGGAGGGGTTGTTACGGCCCTATGGCGACCCCAACCGCAAAGTTTCCACCGAACGCCAATCCTATGCCCCCGCTTATTATTATGACCAGGGGGTGTGGACGTTCCGCAAACAGACGGTGCAGAGCCAGGATGGGCCAAACCCCTGGTGGTGGATGGGCAAACGCAGTTACCCCATCGTGCGCAACTGGGTCACCGGCCGCGACGTGCATACCCACCTGGATGTCAGCATCGCCGAATGGTGGCTGGCCCACTATCCTGAAATTAAGCTGTTATAATTGTGACATGGCAACTGCTTTAGAATTATCCCGCCAGGAATGGCAACCCTACATCCAACGCGCCAGACAATTGGGTATTGGCCAACGTACCTTGACTCCCCATCAGGATCAGCAACGAGAAAAGTTGCTGCAAATTGCCGTTGAGATGGCGGCTGCTCTCAGGAAGGAATTTAGGGTGACACGAGTTATTATTTTTGGCTCGTTGGCCCACGCTGCCTGGTGGGAGGGGGATTCTGATATTGACATCGCTGTGGCCGGTTTGCCATCTGAGGATTATTGGCGGGCCTGGAAGATGGCCGAAGATATGTTTCAGGATCGCGCCGTGGATTTCATTCAATTGGAAGATGCGCCAGATTCTTTGCGCCATACGATAGAAAGCAACGGGATTGAACTTTGACGAAACCATATACGGAATTGGCGCAGCGAATCCGAAAGGAAACGCCGGATTTAGGACGAGTTGCGGCGATTCAGGCATCTGGTACGCAACGTCTACACGTTTAATCTATCTCCAGAAAAGATGAAAGGCTTGCTCGATGTTTTGCCCGGTGTATGGGCTAACCTGAAAACCGAGTTATTGGCTTTCGCCGATTTTTTGGATGCCCTGGCGGGTGAGGAAAGATTCGATGGCAGTTGACGAAACTTTGTTGGAGCAGATAAGCCGGGCTAACGAAATGGGGGTGCGGCTGGAAATTGTGGGAAGCGTCGCCGATGTTGAAACATCAGCGAGCCGTGGATCGCATCCGGGCGACGATAAAACCCGTCACCGATGGTGACACAGGTTGTGGCTGTGTGCATGTGGCCGATGTTTATGTGCAATTCCCCGACGGCTCCCTGAAACGGCCAGATATTTCCATTTTTTGCCAGGAGCCGGAGGAAGAAGACAAACCTATCACGCTGTTGCCAGAGGCGGTCATTGAGATTATCAGCAAGGGGTACGAGGCCAAGGATTTAGAGATTGGCCCGCAATTTTACCTGTCGCAGGGCGTCAAGGATGTGGTGGTGTTTAACCCCTACACACTGGTCGTTTTGCACGTTCGCCAGAGTGGGGCAGAGCGGCACATCGCGCCGGTAGATATTGAACTGCTGTGTGGCTGCCGCTGCCGGGTGGCGTAGCCCGTAACTCGTTAGCCGTTAGCCGTAAGCCGTTATCCGTGAGCCGATTACTTCGTACTGGCGCAAAATGTGCGCCAAAAGCGTAAAAAGATCAAAGATTTCGCAGATTTCGCAGATAGCGGAGAAAAAATCTGCGTAATCTGCATTTACATTGAGTCCTCCTGAAATTGAGGAGTTGGGCATCCTCAGATGCCCATCCGTTCGCATCTGAGGATGCGAACTCCTCTGGTGAAGCGGCTCAGTGTAACTGCGAAATCTTTGATTATTTGGTTGTGGCTCTGCCACGTTATGGATTACCGATAACCGATTACCATTTTATGACGAAACTGGAACAACTCTGCCACGGCCTGCGGGCGGTGGTGTTTGATTTTGATGGGGTGATTTTGGAGTCGGGGAATATCAAGACGGAAGCGTTTTTGGAGCTATTTGCCGATTGGCCCGAACATCGGGAAGCGGTGCTGGCCTTTCATCTGGCAAATTTGGGTGTGTCGCGCTATGTGAAGTTTCGCTATGTGGTGGAGGAGTTGTGGCAACGGCCGTACACCCCCCAGGATGAGCGTGACTTAGGCGCGGCGTTTGAGGGGTTGGTATTAGAAAAAGTGCTGCGCTGCCCTTTTGTGCCCGGCGCAGCCGAAACGTTGGCGGCCATGCAGGGACGACTGCCTGCGTTTGTGGCTTCGGGTACACCCCAGACAGAACTGGATTTCATTGTTAACGAGCGTGACTTGCGCGGCCGTTTTCAGGAAGTGTGGGGTACACCCTGTACCAAGCCGGAAATTTTGCGGGATATTGTGGCCCGGTATGGCTGGCAGCCGGATGAGGTGTTGATAGTGGGCGATGGGCTGTCTGACTACCAGGCGGCGCAAGCGGTGGGCACGCGCTTTCTGGCCCGGCTGACGCCGGAGCAGCAGGCGGAATGGGCGAAGCTGGACGTGGCGGGGGTGGCTGATTTGTGTGAACTGGTAGAAGTGGTGGGTGGGGGTACGGCCGTGAGTATCCCCACACCCCAATCGTTATCTGACAACTTTTGCTGATGAAATGGATACGACAGGTGCCGGGGCGTACGGCCGTGACCCTCAGTAAGTCTCTGGCCTATTCCATCTTCATAAAGCGCCACCGTTAAAAGCCACCTCCCCCCCTGATGAGTGACCCTCTGCAAGTGCCCGAAAACGAATCTATTAAACAGCGCAGCCTGACCGAACGTACCCTGTCCGGTTTTGCCTGGATGTTTTCAGGATCAATAGCAAGTTTTATATTGCAGCTAGTCGTTACAATGGTGTTAGCACGGTTGCTTTCTCCATCTGACTTTGGCTTGCTGTCAGCCGCTTTGGTGATCGTTTACTTTGCCGCAATGTTCTCTTCTTTGGGAATGGGGCCAGCCTTAATACAACGTCAAGAATTAGATGAGAAGCATATTGATACAGGCTTCACAGCAAATCTGGTTTTTTCCTTTTCCATTGGGCTTCTTATTTATGGATTTGCCCCTTTCATTGCCGGTTTGTACAAAATGCCGGAGTTAGTGCCTATATTACGAGCATTGTCGTTATTATTCCCAATTCGAGGATTTGCGGGGTTATCTGAAGCACTACTTAAACGAACAGGGAAATTTCGCCAATTAGCGAGTGCGAATATCACATCTTTTTTTTGGGGGTATGGGGTCGTTGCAATTGTTTTGTCTTATTTTGGCCGAGGCGTCTGGTCTTTGGTTTTTGCAACTCTGGTTCAGGCGACTTTGAATAGTTTTTTGTTATACAGACATTTGCCTCATGCCATACGCTTTCGATTTGATCGTGGTATTTTTAGAGACCTGATAGGCTTTGGTGGTGGTGTAACTGCCGCAAATTTTGCAAATTATCTGGCTCGTCAGGGCGACAATTTTATTGTAGGTCGTTGGTTGGGAGCAGAAGCCTTGGGTTACTATGGCAAAGCCTATAGCTTGATGCTACTGCCCACTACCCAACTTACTTCGATATTAGACCAAGTTTTATTCCCAATACTGTCAAAGGTACAGGATGAAACGAGAAAGCTCAAGTTAGCTCACAAATATGGCATAAGCACAATAGCATTAACTATGATGCCCTTAAGTGTAATCTCCTTTGTGCTTGCCCCTGAATTGATTGGAATTGTGTATGGTTCTGAGTGGGAGCTGGCTGTAAAACCATTTCAGATTCTTTGTCTTAGTATGTTTTTTCGCTCAGCTTATAAAATTTGCGCCTCTGTTATCATCGCCCGTGGCAAGGTTAAATCATTCACTCAGACCCAGGTGATTTATGGAACGATGGTCATACTTGGGGCGCTCGTTGGTCAGAAATGGGGAATAGAAGGAGTTGCTATTGGAACTACAGTTGCCATTATCGTTAATTACCTGATGCTCTCGTACTATAGTCTGAAAATTGCAGAACTGTCCTGGAAGGAGTTTCTTTCCTGTCATTTACCGGGATTAGGGTTATCAATTGTTCTGCTGACAATTGTTTTAGGGATAGCATCTATTTTACGGGCAGTTTCTCTACCAGATTACTTTGTAATCATATTGCCAGGTATTGCTGTGAGTTTTGTGGTATTAGTGATAATTTGGAAGCCAAATATCCTCGGCAGTCAGGGCATGTGGTTGAGAGGAATGATAACACAGCATTTAATGGTTCGTGTTCCTCGGAGAGCCAGATAAGGTCCCAATAATCTCAAACTTAGGACATTCGCTCCGCTCAGGCCAGTTTCTTACCCTGCTTGAGACGCCCGGTCTGGAGACCGGCAACAGCAAGTGAAAATCCTAAAACTTAAAGAATGTCCAAAAGAAAATACATTTTTTCTATCAATACTGGGAGGTCAGGGTCACACTACTTATATAGTCTGTTTAATCTCTTTCCGAATTGTCGGGCATTTCATGAACCAAAACCGAAAGGTAACGGCCGTGCCATGCGTGATTATTTGCATGGAAATGGTGGTGCCATTCAGAAAATCGCAGAAAAAAAGGCGGAATTAATTCGTCAACTATTACATGAAGACGAGTATTACGTGGAAACAAATCATTGTTTCATCAAAGGCTTTGGATGGTATCTCCCCCAGTATTTACCCGAAGATGAGATAGGGGTAATCATCTTAACCAGAAAGAAGGAAGAAATTGTAAACAGTATGTTACGGATTGGGACATCCCCTTTGTTGCCGGCCGGACGAGATTGGATCATTATCCCGACAATTCCTCACTCTTTTGTTCCACCTCCCGACCCCTTCATTTCCCCTTACGTCGCATACCAGACTTTTCGATTTACCAGGTATCTCTATTTGGGAAGGCGATTTTATAAGAAGTTTAAACTTCCCCAACCTTCTATCCCTGAGTTTGTTCGACAGTATGAAAAGGAGTGCCTCATGTGGTATGTGGACGAGACCAATGCAATGGCTGAAGCGTATCAACAACGATTTCCGTTGATAGATTACGTATCCATAGACCTGGATGAATTAAATGAACTAAGAGGAATCGAAAAAATCGCCACTAATTTTGGACTAGAGATGAATGAAGCAGTTAAAGATTTGCTTGGTACGGCTACAAATCAAAAAAAGAAGAACGAAATATCCCTACGATAGAGTTAAGAAAGCGTGTTATTTGCATAGACCTCCTAGAAATAAGTTGAGCCAATTCTCTTAAGTATTTAAGTCAAATAGCCAAAAGACAAGGTCCGGAAAGAAAATATGAAGTTGGGTGCATCAAGAGGTGGTCTTCTCTGGTATATGGTCGTTCTCCCCAAACGGCTGAGAAACAAAAAGATGGCACTTCTCAAATCTTATGTTAATTATCGCCAAACAAAAAAAGACTTGTCAATAAAACTAGAAGGCAAACAACTTAGAAAGGATGCTGTTACCATTGTTATTACGAGTGCAGGGCGACAGGAGTATTTGCAACAAACTATCGAAAGCTTAAAAGGGCATTTTATATATGATCAGAAAAAAACTGTTTGGTACATCATTGACGATTTCCCCGATTCGATTGAAACTAGGGAGTATATTGAAAGTTTGCCCATATTTGACTTAAAGATATTTAACCCTGTCAACATGGGTCTGGGTTACTCTCTAAATCGGATATATTCAGAAATCAATACGGAGTTTGTTTTTCATTGTGAAGATGATTGGTTGTTTTTACAGCCTGTACCTGTTTCTCGTATGATAAAACTGCTACGAGAGAATCCTCACCTTCGTCAACTGACGCTGCACAGTGGTTCGGTCAAACCCAAGTTTGAAAATAAAGTAAAATTAACAGACAAAGGTTTTGCAGAAACGCATTTCAAAACATTCACTTTTAATCCCCACTTGGCTCTAACCAATCTCTTTATACAAAATCAACCGTTCCCTTTGATGTATTCCGAGCTTGAGTACACGCTCAAATTGGAAAGAGCAGGGCGTAGCATCAGTGGTATTATTGATTATGGTAGTGAAATAATATATGTTCAGCATTTGGGATTTCAAAGAAGGGCTGTAAAGTATTAGTTTCTGCAAAGACAATCGCAATACATTGAGAGTTTAACTCAGTTTGGGGTCAAATAGTCATGGGTTTGTTTATTCAACGTTCGTTCAGGCTTCCGCGACAATGGTCAAATCAAATATTACGCACTATGGGTGGAATATTCACAGGCGAAGTCATAAATGTATCAGGTTGGCAAGATCAAGATAAAGAAGGGGGCTGTTATAAATCGTACTTCTCCCAGGCCACTGCTTATTACATAAGCAATCATTCAGGAATCCGGGGTCTTGATGATGCACAGGAAATTACTGACTTCGAAATAGATTTGGAAGCACCGTTGGCCGATAACCTGATTGGTAGGTTTGATGTAGTCTTTAGTCATACCACTTTAGAGCATGTGTTTGCGGTAGGTAAAGCATTTGAAAATTTATGTGCTATGTCACGAGATGTGGTTATTGTTGTCGTCCCATTTGCCCAAGAAATGCATTTTTCTGACGCATATGGTGATTATTGGCGTTTTACCCCGATGACTTTTCGGCGACTTTTTTCAGTAAATGGGTTTAATGTGGTTTTTGAGGCGGCAAATAATCATAAGAACGCTGGATTGTACATCGTGAGTATAGGGAGCCGGTATCCAGAGAAATGGATAAATAAGATCCCTCCATATTCAGAAGTAACAAGTTTGGGGGATTGGATAGGATGGAATCCATTCCGCAAGATTATGTCAGGTATAGTAAAGCTAAAGCCTAAATGAAAGTGTTGCTCTTTTCAGCCTCTTATGTCCCTTCGCGGCGGGCAAGCAGCATCCAGGTGATGAAAATGTGCCAGGCGTTAACCAGAGGTGGGCATCAGGTGACATTGGTCACAAAAAAGTGTGCCTCCCGCCAGGAGCCGGGTGTATCCGATGATTTTTCTTTTTATGGCGTGGAATCGGGGTTTGAGATCATCAAACTGCCACGTCCCGAACATCGCGGTGGCGGCATCACCTATACCAGGAGACAGTGGCGACTGCTGCGGCAGTGGACGCAAAAGCGTGATCAACTCCTTGTCTACAGCCGCGACTTGTGGGGAGGCTGGTTAGCGACGCGCCGGGGATTTCCCGTTCTATTTGAGGCGCACGGTTTACCTACCGGACGACTGGCTTGCCAACTGATGCGACAGATGTTACACGGCCGTACATG
>CAYXUZ010000023.1:36930-49671 GCA_964467705.1 uncultured Ardenticatenaceae bacterium
GCGATTGGTGGTTATTTCTCAGGCGTTAGCCGATGATTTTGCCCGCGCCGATTTGCAACCGGCTTATGGTGATGTAGTTGTGGCCCATGATGGCGCGGAGGCGACGGATTTAGGTGGAAAGGATATAAGAGCAGTAGGTAACGGCCGTGTCCATATCGGTTATGTCGGTCACCTATACCCTGGCCGGGGGATAGAGATAATTGCGGAGCTGGCCAGATATCTGAAAGATTGTCAATTTGACATGGTGGGTGGAACCGAACAAGATATTGATTACTGGCAAAAAACGATGTCTGAGACCAACCTGGTATTTCACGGTTTTGTCCCACCGGCAATCCTGCCGGATTTTTTTCAAAACATGGATGTTTTGTTGATGCCTTATCAACGTCAGGTTCAGGTGGCCAGTGGGAAGACAGATACCAGCCGGTGGATGTCACCTATGAAGTTGTTTGAATATATGGCGGCAGGCAAGGCTATTATCTCCTCAGACCTGCCCGTTTTGCGCGAGGTGCTGACCCACGAGCGCAATGCGTTGCTGGTAGCGCCGGAGGATGTGGAGGGGTGGGTCACGGCCGTAAACCGCCTCATTGCCGATCCCGATTTGCGCCTGCGCCTGGGGCAAACGGCCCGCCAGGATTTACTGGCAAATTACACCTGGGAAGCCCGCGCCCGCAAAGTGTTGGATGGTCTGTAAACTGTTTATCTTGCGGCCGACGTTGGGGCAGGGGGGGGCCGAGCGTGTCACCTTAACCTTGCTACAAAAACTAGATCGTAACCAGTTCGACCTTTCATTGGTGCTGCTGCGCCGGGAGGGGGAATTGTTGGCCGATGTGCCGCCGGATGTTACGGTGCATGTGCTGGGGGCGCGCAATTTGTGGACATGCTGGTGGCCGTTGGCCGGTTTATTACGCCGGGAAAAACCGGATGTGCTGTTTTCCCCCGGTGGCACCAATGTACCGGCCGTGTTAGCCAGGTGGTTGGCGCGAGTTCCACTGCGCTTGGTGCTTTCTGAACGCAACATTCTCTACCACAGCAAACTGACCTTGAAGCGGCGGCTGATGGTTTGGGCGCAGCGGCTGCTTTATCCACACGCGGATGCCCTGACGGCCGTGTCCCAGGGCGTCAAACAAGATATGGTAGAAAAACTTCACCTACCACCAGATCGCATTCAGGTCATTTACAATCCGGTGGTGGATGAGTCGTTGGCCGTGTTGGCTCAAGAACCTATAGACCATCCCTGGTTTCACGAAGATGTGCCCCTTATCTTGGGCGTCGGGCGGTTGGTGGTGCAAAAGAATTTTGCCATGCTCATCTGCGCCTTTGCCCAGGTACGGGCGCAGCGCCCGGCGCGGCTGATGATTTTGGGTGAGGGACCGCTGCGCCAGGAGTTATTGACACTGGCGCAAGAACTTCATGTGGCTGATGATATTTGGCTGCCCGGTTTTGATAAGAACCCGTTCAAATATATGGCGCGGGCCGATGTTTTTGGAATGTCCTCGCTCCATGAAGGATTACCGGGGGCGTTGATTCAGGCGATGGCGTGTAGCACGGCCGTGATTTCCACCGATTGTCCCGTCGGCCCCAATGAAATTATTACGCCAGAGAAAGATGGCATTTTGATCCCCGTGAATGACGTGACTACACTGGTTGAGCAGATAAACCAGCTGTTGGATAATCCAGATTTGCGTCAACAGCTGGCGCGGCAGGGCCAGCAAAGCAGCCAGCGGTTTGCCGTGAACCCGGTGATAGAGCAGTATAGTCAAGTTCTGGGGCCGTCATCCGCAGTTGCCGTAAACACAGTGCATGCCGTCCATTGATTTTGTCATTTCTAACCCCGGACATCACGTAGCCATGATGCAGCCGGTGATGACTGAACTCAAACAGCAAGGAGACTATCATTGCCGGGTTATCTCATTGTGCCCATTTCGGGGGTTCCCTTCACCCGTCGATCAATTCCCTATGGCTGATGCGTTTGTCTCTGTTCCTGATCGGCGGATGCGGAGTTCACCCTCGTCTGGTAAACAGGGTGGCAAACGCAGCCATTGGCTGCGTGGGATAGCGCGCGAGGTAAGCTGGCAAACGATGTTACAACGGCCGTTACACCACACTTTCAACACCCGCCCCAACCTGGTGGTGCTGCCCAACGACGCCGCCTTTCCCTATGACCATATCGTGCAAATGCTACACGGCCGTGACATCCCCTTCCTGCTCATGCAAGAGGGCATCCGCTTTCCTTTGCCCACAGACACCGGTCACGACACGTATGGCAGCGGCGGCGCGGCGGCCATTGCCGCCTGGGGCGAAAGCAGCGCCGCCTACTTCCGGGCGCAGGGCGCGCCGCCGCAAACCATTCACTGTACCGGCAGCCCGCGCTTTGACCATATCAGTAATACCGATTGGCAGGCACAGGCAGAGCAGCTAAAAGCCAGGTACGGTTTTGGACAAACCAACCTGCTATTCCTCTCCAACCCCATTGACGACCAGGGCTTTTGCACCACCACCGAAAAAATGGCGCTGGTGCGGCGGTTTCTGGCCGAAATCGCCCCCCTGTTTGCCGACCCCGATTTTCACCTGATTATCAAGTTGCACGGCCGTGAGCCGGTGAGCGATTTTCAAACGGCCGTGGCCGCTTCCCCTTTTGCCCATCAGATCACGGTATTGGGGCAGGCGCCCCTGTATCCCTTGTTTACATTGGCACAAGCGGCCATTGTGTTGGCGTCAACGGTGGGCCTGGAAGCGTTGTTGTTTAATCTGCCCCTGGCTGTACTGGAAATTCCTGGTTATGGATTTGTGCATGATTACGTATGTTGTGGTGCGGCCACCGGCCTGACCTGGCAATGGCCGTTACCCTCGCAGGTGCAGGAATTGATTGATGGGCAGGGAGTGGACACGGCCGTGATCTCTACCTACCTCCAAAACAATCTGACCACATGTTCTGAGGCTGGCGCACAGGTAGCCAATCTGATAATTACGCTAACCAAATGACCTCCATGCCTTCTTCCCCTTCCTCATTGTCGCTCGATACGGCCGTTCCCCGCCTGCTTATCGTGTGGTTAGCATTGGTAGCCGGTATGGCGTACCTGACCGGATTTGGTTTAGTGCCCGGCGTGGCCAACAATATCGGCCCTTTTGAATTGGGCATCGGGTTGTTAGTTATCACTTCGTTGTTCTACTTCATGCGGCATAACCTGCCCATATACAACCACTTTTTGGTGCGCGTGCTGAGTATCATCACTCTGTTAGCCGCTGTTAATCTATTCAAGATGAGTGACCGTCCCTTTTGGGCGCTGACACAATGGCTCTTGCTGGTCTACGCGCTGGCATTGTTACTAACTTTTTACAACTGGTTTGTCCAATACCCTGATTTATTGCGTTATCTGCTCCGTTTTCTGGCTTATGGCGCCGTCCTGGCGGCGTTGTGGGTGGCGGTGGATGGCTTCCTGTCTGGCGGCGACATCAACGCTGCCGGGCCATTCCGCAATCGTGTGCATGTGGGCATTTACATGGCCTCCGCTTTCTGGATTGTTCTTATCTATATCAGTTACCCCGATGTTTCGCTGCGGGAAAGAGGCTTTCTTTACGTTTGCCTTTTGCTTGTTTTGTATGGCGCGGCCGTTTCCGGGCGACGCTCCATCTATCTGGCTTTGATCGTCGGCTTCCTTCTGTTAAGCCTGGGGTTGTTATACTCTTTTCGTGGAGGTTACAGTCGTATCGTGCCCGCTTTTCTCTTGAGCGTTGGCTTCCTGGCCTTTTTATATTTTGGCGAGGGTTCGGCGCTTTTGCCCAACAGCTTCTTCTTTCAGGAGCGCGTGGGCACCATCGAAGAGCGACTACGGGCTTTTGCTGGTGATGAAGATGTGTTGTCGGATGACGAAAACTTCATCTTGTTACAGCGCCAGGGGATGTGGAATGCTCTGCAAGACCATCCGCTTTTGGGCATTGGCTGGGGGGCATTTTATGATTCGCCTTACTCACCCACCGGCCATGAGATGCACAGCACCCCCCAACGGTTTTTAGTGGAATTGGGAATTATTGGTTTTACGCTGTACCTGCTGTTGACAGGTTATTTGTTGTTGGGTAGTTTTCGCCTTTTCTGGCGGGCCAGAGACACACCCTATGCGCTGCCCGCTTTGATTTTGATGATTGCCCTGTGGAGTATGCACATCAGTTGGGCGTACAACCGCAGCGTCACCGACCGACTTTACTGGTTATTATTGGTCATCTTGATGGGTTTTGAAATTCACATTCTCGGCCTGCCCCACCTTCGCAAAAAGCAGATGAACGAGGCAACCGCATCTCGAATTTCCCCCCACGTTGGTTGAGATAAAAGATATACCGCTCGCGCCCCTTAAAATAGCCCATATCACCACCATTGACCTGTCGTTACGCTTTTTGCTCTTGAACCAGCTACACAGTTTGCAGGCTGCCGGGTATGACGTGGTCGGGATTTCTGCTTCTGGGCCAGATGTGCCGGTGTTAGAGGCGTCGGGTATTCGCCATATTGCCGTGCCCATGACACGCCGTTTTTCCCCTCTGCCGGACCTGCTTTCTCTCTGGCGGCTATACCGGGTGATGCGCCGCGAACAGTTTACCATTGTGCATACCCACAATCCCAAGCCGGGGCTGTTGGGGCAGGTGGCCGCCTGGCTGGTCGGTACGCCGGTCATTGTGAATACGGTACATGGCTTTTACTTTCACGACGGCATGAAGCCGTTCTGGCGGTGGTTTTATATCACGGTGGAAAAGGTCGCTGCCCGTTGTTCGGATGTGATTTTGTCGCAGAACAGGGAGGACATGGTGACGGCCGTGACTACCCACATTTGCCCCCCCGAAAAAATCAAATACCTGGGCAACGGTATAGACATTGCCCGTTTCAATCGGAACTGCCTTTCCCCGGAAAGCATCGCCCAGACACGCGCCACCTTAGGCATTCCGCCGGACGCGCCAGTTGTTGGTTTTGTGGGGCGGTTAGTGGCTGAAAAGGGTATCCTGGAACTGTTGGCGGCCGCCCGGCAGGTGGTGGCCCACTTGCCGCGCACCCATTTTCTCATTGTGGGGCCGCTGGATAACGAAAAAGCTGACGCTCTCACGCCAGCGATTGCCGCCGACTATGGTTTGGCCGATGCCTGCATTTTTACCGGGATGCGCCAGGACATGCCGGAACTGTATGCTCTAATGGATGTGTTTGTATTGCCCTCGCACCGCGAAGGTTTTCCCCGTTCCCCCATGGAAGCGTCGGCGATGGGGGTGCCTTGTGTGGTGACGGATATTCGCGGCTGTCGGGAAGCGGTAACACACGGCCGTAACGGGTATCTGACCCCCCTCGGTGATGTAGACGCCTTAGCTGCCGCTATTCTCGACCTGCTGGCCGATAAGGACAAAGCGCAGCAAATGGGGCAGCACGGCCGTCAGATAGCCGAAGAACTGTTTGACGAGCAGTTGGTGTTTGCCAGAGTCAAGGCGGAATATGTCCGCCTGTTGCAGGCAAAAGGGATTGTTTCTTCTGCTGAAACGGCCGTTTGATCTGATAGTCAGTTCGCTGGCGCTGCTGCTGTTGTCACCGCTGTTTGTGGTCACGGCCGTGATCATCTGGCTCACGGACGGCCGTCCCATTCTCTACAGTCAGCAACGTCTGGGGCAACAGGGCAAACTCATTACCATCCATAAATTCCGCAGTATGACCCACAATCCCCACCGTACCGTTAATGCCCAGGTACGTTTGCATGACCCAGAGGTAACGGGTTTTGGCCGTTTCATCCGCCGCACCAAAATTGATGAACTGCCGCAAATCTGGAACGTTTGGGTGGGCAATATGTCTGTTGTCGGCCCGCGCCCGGCGTTGCCCGCCAGCCTGGAAACATATGATGCCCGCCAGAGCCGCCGTCTGGAAGTCAAAGGCGGCCTGACCTGCCTGGCGCAAATCTATGGCAGTTCGCATCTCCCCTGGGACGAGCGCATTGAGTATGATCTGGAATACATCGCCCGCCAATCCTTTTGGCTGGATTTGCAAATCATTTTCAAGACCGTGATCGTCGTCGTGTTGGGCGAAGAAAGATTCATCAAACATCCACCGATGAACCACTATTTCCCATTACCTTGACTGCATAAGTTAAAACGACTATTTCGACATGTCATTCCCGCAAAAGTGGGAATCCATCAACAGTCATATGGATGCCCGCCTACGCGGGCATGACAAGAAAAAAACCTTTCTAAACACGCTTTGAGGAAAAACTTCGCATGATAATTCTTGGTGTTTTTTATGGCGTAGACCCTGCCGCCTGCCTGCTGGTGGATGGTGAACTGGTCAGCTATGTGGAAGAGGAGCGGCTGATCCGGTTTAAACATGCCAATGACCAGTTTCCCATCCGCTCCATTGAGTTTTGTTGTAAACAGGCCGGTATCTCCATTTCCGAAGTGGACACCATCGCCTATGGTTGGGATTGTGAAGCGTATACCGACGGCCGTATGGCCGACTTTTACACGGCCGTGAACCAGCAATACCCACCCGACGCCAACACCCTGGCCTGGCAGCAGCGCAACCTGCGCCTCTTTAATCTGGACAACCAGCGCGAGACCTTCCGCGCCCATCTGGTGCGTCATTTTGGCAATGTGCGTTTGCCGGAATTGAAAACCATTCCCCACCATTACGCCCACGCCGTCACCGCTTATCACCTCTCTCCCTACGATGAAGCCCTGGTGCTGACCATTGACGGCTCTGGCGATTCGCAGACCACCTGCATCTGGCGTGGTTCCGGCGACCAGCTTGAGATGCTGCATGAGATCAAGATTCCCCATTCTCTGGGCTGGTTATACGCGGCCATCACCGAATTCCTCGGTTTTGCCGCCTACGACGGCGAGTATAAAGTGATGGGGCTGGCTGCCTTTGGCCGCCCCAACGAGCAATACCGCCAGGCATTGGCCCAGATTGTGCAGGTAGCCGACGATGGCTTCTCCTTTACGGTGAATCCTAACGCCATCCATCACGGCCGTCATACCTACTCTTACCGGCATACCGACTGGCTGGTGGAACTGTTTGGCCTGGAACCGCGCCTGGGAAACATGCCACTCGACGCCCGCCATGAAGACCTGGCCTACGAGACACAGCGCCTCCTGGAGGAATGCGTTTTACGGTTGCTGAGCCACTTCCAAAAACAAGCCGGACTGCGGACGTTGTGCATCAGTGGCGGCGTGGCCCTTAACGTGAAAATGAACTACGCCATCCATAAAAGCGGCCTCTTTGACCAGATGTTTATCTTCCCCATCCCGTCGGATTCTGGCACGGGCATTGGTGCGGCTGCGGCATTACACCAGCAACTAACGGGGGAACGGGCACGGCCGTTAGAACATGTCTATCTTGGCCCCGGCTACTCCGACGCCGAAATCGAGCTACAAATTCAAAGCTGTGGTCTGGCCTATAGCCAGCATGATGATATTGCCGCCGTCACCGCCGATTTGTTGGCGGAGGGCAAAATTGTGGGCTGGTTCCAAAACCGCATGGAAGGTGGCCCACGGGCGTTGGGCGCCCGCTCCATCCTGGCCGACCCACGCACCGTGCAGGCGCGTGATCTGGTGAACCAGGCGATCAAGTTCCGTGAGTATTGGCGTCCTTTCTGTCCCTCCCTCACCCATGAAAGCACCGACCGCTTCATGCGACACGCGGCCGAATCGCCCTATATGATCATGGCATTTGATGCCACCGACGAAGCCGCCGCCCACGCCCCAGCTATCGTTCACATTGATGGCACCATGCGCGCCCAGACGGTACGCCGCGAACACAACGAGATATACCACCGGTTACTGGAAGCCTTTGCCGCCCGCACCGGCGTCCCCATTTTGCTGAATACTTCCTTCAACATCAAAGGCGAGGCTATTGTCTGTTCCCCGCGTGACGCCTTGCGCACCTTCTGGACAACAGGATTAGATGCCCTGGCCATTGGCTCATTCCTGGTAGAAAAGCCACACCAACCGGCCCCCATTGAACCGGAACAGGTGATCCGGTAAACGCCTCCGGTTAAACGTCCATGAAAGTTTTGGTTATTGCTACCCATCCTGACGACGAAGTATTGGGCTGTGGCGGGGTGATGGCCCGGCACACGGCCGTAGGCGATTCCGTCTCTCTCCTGGTGGTCACTCGTGGTATTCCCGAATTGTTCACCACCGAATTCATTGAGCAGGGACGTCGGGAATTACGCCAGGCCAATGAATTATTGGGCGTTACCGACATTCACTTCCTTGATTTTCCTGCACCCAAATTAGACACCGTGCCTGGTTACGAATTGGCCGCAGCCATCAATGGCAAGATTCGAGAGCTCCAACCGCACACCGTTTATTTACCCCATCGTGGCGACATTCACGCCGATCACCAGGCCGTCTTTCAGGCTACGTTGGTCGCCGCCCGGCCGATTGACGGTTGCCCGGTACACAAACTGCTTTGTTATGAAACATTGTCAGAAACAGAGTGGGCGGCGCCTGCTGGCGATCAGGCATTTATCCCCACTGTATTTGTGGATATTACTGAATTTCTACCCCTGAAATTGCAGGCAATGGCCTGTTACCAATCCCAACTCAAACAGCCGCCTCACCCCCGCTCGCTGCCAACGCTAGAGGCTTTAGCGCGGCTGCGTGGCGCTACCGTTGCTTTGCCAGCCGCCGAAGCCTTCATGTTGGTGCGCGAAATTCAGACCAACCAAAATTCTTAGTGTACAAAGAGGTAGTATGAATCAAAACTATGATCTCGTTATTCAGCAACATTATAAAGAACAAGCTTCTGCACATGGGCTTGAACCGTCCAGTACCATGCTCGATTTAACCACAAGATCCCTTGAAACATCAGCTATTGTAAACCTTGTTGAGCATCTCTTTAGCCGGTCTACTCTGCCAATTGAAGTTTTGGAAATAGGCTGCGGAAATGGTTATTTATTGCAGTTAATAAATGGAAGATTTCCAAACCTAACACTAACAGGCATTGATTTTAGTATGGAAATGGTGGAGTTAGCCTTGGCCCGGCAGATAAATCATTGTGATATAAAACAAGGTGATGTTCGAAATTTACAGCTTTCGGACTCTACATATGACTTGATAATTTCCGAACGTTGTCTTATCAATTTACTTGATGTGGCTGATCAGGTGAAAGCTGTTCAGGAACTTTGGCGTGTTTTAAAACCAGGGGGTTATGTGATTTTCCTGGAAGCTTTTCAGGACGGCCTGGAAAATCTTAACAAGGCAAGAAGAGAACTTGGGTTATCAGAAAACCTTATGCCTCATCATAATTTGTGGTTTGAAAAAGATGACTTCTTTAATCGCATTAAGGAGATGTTTGATGTGCTAGAGTCAAACAGGCTTGATTCATATTTGCCAGGACATAATTTTTTGAGCAGTCATTATTTTATCAGCAGGGTGTTTTATCCTTGTGTAACAAAGGCAGATATTCTGTACAACACCGAATTTGTGAAATTTTTCCAATTTCTTCCTCCAATTGGAAACTATTCCCCTATTCAATTGTTCCTTCTTAGGAAAATAGACAGGTAAATAAAGTTTCAGCAAATCGCGTTTTCCCATTTATAGCGTGAGAGTCACGGCCGTTGGCATCCCCGCCCATATCATCAAAAACAAAACACATGGCAGTTGAGCGTGTCTACCTTTCCCCACCCCACATGTCCGGGCGCGAGCAGGTCTATGTCCAGGAAGCGTTTGCCGCCAACTGGGTCGCGCCGCTGGGGCCAAACGTGGATGCCTTTGAGCAGGAATTTTGTGAAGTGGTGGGGGTCAAACACGCGGCTGCTCTCAGTTCTGGCACGGCCGCTCTCCACCTGGCCCTCCTTCACCTGGGTATCGGCCCCGGTGACGAGGTGCTGGTCTCCACCCTCACCTTCTCCGCCAGCGTCAACCCCATCCTCTACCAGGGCGGCGTTCCCACCTTCATTGACAGCGAAACTGACTCCTGGAATATGAACCCGGCGCTGCTGGCAGAAACGCTGCACCAACGGGCGCGGCAGGGCCGGTTGCCCAAAGCCGTCATCCTCGTCCACCTCTACGGCCAGAGCGCCGACATTGACCCCATCCTGGCTGCCTGCCAGCAGTATGACGTGCCCCTCATTGAAGACGCGGCCGAAGCGTTGGGTGCAACCTACAAAGGGAAAACACCGGGGACTTACGGCCGTGCCGGTATCTTCTCCTTCAACGGCAACAAAATCATCACCACCTCCGGCGGCGGCATGTTGGTTTCGGATGACGAGGCGCTCATCAGCCACGCCCGCAAGCTGGCGACGCAGGCGCGTGACCCCGCCCCCCATTATCAGCACTCCGAAATCGGCTATAACTACCGGATGAGCAACATCCTGGCCGGCATTGGGCGCGGGCAGTTGCAGGTCTTGGAAGAGCGGGTGCAGGCACGGCGGGCCAACTTTGCCTTTTATCAGGAAGAACTGAGCGATTTGCCCGGCATCGCTTTCATGCCCGAAGCGCCCTGGGGCCGTCATTCCCGCTGGTTGACCGTCATCATTATTGACCCGGCGCAGTTTGGCGCTGACCGGGAAACGGTGCGGTTGGCGCTGGAAGCGGCGAACATCGAAGCCCGCCCCGTCTGGAAGCCAATGCACATGCAGCCCGTTTTTGCCGGATATGATGTGGTAGGGGGCAGTGTAGCTGAATCGCTTTTTGCCAATGGGCTGTGCCTGCCCTCCGGTTCCAATTTACGTCCCACCGACCGGGCGCGGGTAGTAGAGATTGTGCGACGCTGTAACGCGATTTGATAAATCGCGCAACGAAATCTTTCACCATGAAGTTTGGAGGTGAGCATTGATTAACCGGATTCGGAACCGCCACTTTTTCATTCTGGATGTGGCGCTGCTGTGGCTGGCGGCTTATGCCAGTTTTGTGCTGCGGTTGGAGAGGCTGCACCTGGGCCTGTTTTGGCCTGCTTTTGTTTTGTTTGCTATCACGGCCGTGTCCGCCACCACCTTCGCCTTTTACCGCCTGGGCGTCTATGCTCGCTACTGGCGTTATGCTTCCGTAGATGAACTGGTGTTGCTGACTGTAGCGGTGGGCATTGCTACCGGGGGAGCCTCCCTTTTCTGTTTTGTAGCCCTTTTTCTGCTGCCACCAGACTGGGTGCTGCCCCGCTCTATCCCCATTATTTTTTTTATGCTGGCGTTGGGGGCAACGGCCGTGCCCCGTTTCACCGTGCGCTCGTATGTCCGCTATCAATACCGGCTGCGTGGCCTGCCACCCGGCAAGCATGTCCTCATTGCCGGCGCGGGCGACGCCGGCGCCATGATCGCCCGTGAGATGCAGCGCAACCCGCATCTGGGCATGCTCCCCATTGGCTTTATAGATGATGATCCGGCCAAACAGGGCATGCGCATACAGGGCGTCAAAGTCATGGGGCAGCGTGAAGCCATTCCTGAACTAGTCACACGGCTTGATGTCCGCCAGGTCATCATTGCCATGCCCACCGCCCCCGGTAAGACCATTCGCCAGATCGTAGACATTTGCGAAGAAGCGCGTGTACAGACCAAAACCATGCCCGGCATTTATGAACTACTGGATGGGGCCGTGCGCGTCAACCAACTGCGTGATGTGGATATTGAAGATTTGCTGCGGCGCGAACCGGTGCAAACGGATGTTACGGCCGTGACTACCTTCCTGCGCGGCAAACGAGTCCTGGTCACAGGCGGCGGCGGCTCTATTGGCAGCGAACTGTGCCGCCAGATTTGTCGCGCCGAGCCATCTCAACTCATTTTCATGGGGCACGGTGAGAACTCTGTCTTCGATATGCACAACGAACTGCAACAGCGGCACGGCCGTACTGTGTCCATCGTGCCTATTATTGCCGACACTCGTTCCCCCGAGCGTCTGCGAACAGTTTTTCAGCAATACCGGCCCCAAATTGTCTTCCACGCGGCTGCCCACAAACATGTGCCTCTGATGGAACAAAATCCGGCCGAGGCTATTACCAACAACATCATCGGCACACGTAATCTGTTGCAAGTCGCCTCGGAAATGGGCGTCAGCCACTTTGTCATGATCTCCACCGACAAGGCCGTGAACCCCACCAGCATCATGGGGGCCAGCAAACGGGCGGCGGAACTGCTCGTCCACCAGGCGGCGGAACAGAGTGGACGGCCGTATGTGGCCGTCCGTTTTGGCAATGTACTTGGCAGCCGGGGCAGTGTTGTCCTTACTTTCAAGAACCAGATTGCCAGCGGTGGCCCCATTACCATCACCCACCCGGAAATGACCCGCTTTTTTATGACCATTCCCGAAGCAGTGCAGTTGGTATTGCAAGCCGCCGTCTTGGGCACAGGTGGCGAACTGTTTATGCTAGACATGGGCGAGCCGGTCAAAATCATAGACCTGGCGCGTGATCTGGTGGAACTGTCGGGCCTCAAACCGGGGCAGGATATTGATATTGTGGTCACAGGTACCCGGCCAGGGGAAAAACTGTATGAGGAGCTATTTGTGGCCGGCGAAAATTATACCCGCACCCGACATGAGAAGATATTTGTGGCCGAAAATGCCAGCCGTTTTGTACCGCCAGACCTGGACGATATGATTCACGTTCTGGAAACGGCCGCCTACCAAAACGACGATGCGGCCATCATTCGCGGCCTGAAATCCCTTATTCCCGAATATACCCCACTCACCGGGGAAACGGCCGTGCCCCCCCCCCCCCCCCCCTCCTCTTTCCCCCCCCCAACAGCGCCCCCCCCCCCCCCCCCCCCCCAAACTCTGCACCCCATGCCC
>CAYXUZ010000024.1:0-7335 GCA_964467705.1 uncultured Ardenticatenaceae bacterium
GGGCAGCTGGTGGTCATTGCCGGGGCGCTGGTGTTGGAGGCAGAACTGATCATTGCTGACGAACCGGTTTCCATGCTCGACGTCAGCATCCGCGCTGAGATATTGAACTTGTTGTTAGAACTACGCCAGACGCGCGGTATTTCTATTGTGCTGATCACCCATGATTTGGGCACAGTGGGTTATGTGGCTGATCGCATTGCCGTCATGTACCTGGGGCGTATTGTGGAAATTGGCCCGGCGCTGCAAATCCTCCAGAATCCGCAGCACCCTTACACCAGGGCACTTCTCTCCGTTGTGCCCGTGCCCAACCCCCGCCAGCGCCGCGAACGGCTCATCTTGCAGGGCGAAACACCCAACCCCATTGACCTGCCACCCGGCTGCCGTTTCCACCCTCGCTGCCCGGCTGTGCAGCCCCGCTGCCAGCAGCATGACCCGCAGCTACGGCTTATACCCGCCGGACATGAAGTCGCTTGTGTGGAAGTGGAGCCAAAAGAGTTATTGTGATCTGGCTTGACAAGCCTTTTTTTTACCCTATACTATTATGCAGCCTGTATACAGGCGGTATATTTACATTATACACCTCAAATGGAAACCGGGTTTTTACGAAAAGCCCGGCTTCTGGATGGTCATGGACGCACTGGAAAGTTACCTCTCTGCGCATCAGGCAGAGCTGCCTGAGAATGATTCCCGCCTCTTGCGTGAAGTGGCGTATGAGCGCCTGAAAGATGCGTTGCGCCATGCCAGCCTGCAACCCGGCGAGCCACTCTCCGAAAATCGTATCTCCAGAGCCTTAGGTATCAGCCGCACACCGGTACGCGAAGCGTTGCAAATGCTATCCCAGGAAGGATTGGTGGAAATCATTCCGGGGCGGGCGGTGTTTGTGGCTTCGCGCTCGTTCCGGGATGTGCTGGATGTGTTGTATATTCGCCTGCTGCTAGAGCCAGAATTGGTACGGATCGCTACGGAAACGATAACCTCCGAACAACTTGACATTTTATGGAATTGCCTGGACAGGATGGACACGGCCGTAGACCAGGAAGACCGCCCCGCCTGGTCCAAAGCCGATACCGTCTGGCATGAAACCCTCAGCGACGCCTGCCCCAACCGGTTGTTGGGTGAATTAGTATTGCAAATGCGCAATCGGATTCACCGTTACAGCAACGTGGACAATCAACTTAAAATTGAACAATTGCGCACCGGCACGGCCGAACACCGCCATATCATTGAACAAATTGCCAGCCGTGATGCTGAAAGCGCTGCTTTAGCCATGCGGCAACACCTGGAAAGCCTGCGCAATAACCTGTTTAGTCAACTGATTTACGCATAATCATTAACACCACAACCGCAGCCTGCTTCGTTCAACCAGAGGGAGGTGATGCAATCAAAAAAAACTAAACCGATTTTCCCCGATCTTACTGGCTTGATTCATTGAATGAACGCACCCATACGTTCAATTGCTAGGAGGAGATATGAAACACATGCAGAATAAAAGAGCTTTCTGGTTATTACTGGCCATTTTGGTTCTGATCTTGGGCGCCTGCGGCGGCGGCGAAACCACTGAGGAAGAACCGGCTGATGCCACCACTGCCGAAGAAGAAGCTCCGGCCGAGGAAGAAGCCCCTGCTGAGGAAGAAGAAGCAGCGGCCCCGGCCGTTGATGAACTAACCATCTTGTGGGCGCAGTGGGACCCGGCCGACTACCTGCAAGAAATCGGCAATATGTACGAAGCGGAGACCGGCATCAAGGTCAATGTGGTGCAGGAACCGTGGGAATCCTTCCTCACGCTGTTCAACAGTGAAATGGCCGCCCAGGGAACCTCATATGACATGGTCGTCGGCGACAGCCAATGGCTGGGGACCAATTCGACCCAGGGCAATTACATAGAATTGACCGACTTCATGAAAGAGAATAACCTGACGGATTCGGTCACGCCCGCGACGCTGCAATACTATGGCGAATATCCGCCGGGATCAGGCACCTACTGGGCCTACCCCACCGAGGGCGACGCCAATGGTTGGGCTTACCGCAAGGATCTGTTTGAGGATCCGGACGAGATGGCCGCTTTTGAAGCGGAGTATGGCTACCCATTGGCCCCACCGGAGACAATGCAGCAGCTGATGGACATCGCCAAGTTCTTCACACGACCTGATGAGGGTTTGTATGGCTCCGCTATCTACACAGGTGTCGGCTATGACGCGCTGGTGATGGGCTTCCAAAACATGTTGTTCTCTTACGGCGCTGATTGGTCGGATGAAAACTTCAATCCTGAGGGCGTCATCAACAGTCCCGAAGCAGTGGCCGCGCTGGAGTTCTACAGAGAACTCTATGAATGTTGCCAGCCACCGGGCATGAGCAACGCTTTCTTCGCCGAAGTGAACGACGCTATGATTAGCGGCCAGGCCGCTATGGGCATGAACTACTATGCCTTCTTCCCCGCATTGGACAACCCGGAGATCAATCCATACGCTGACGTCACCGGTTACTTTGTGAACCCGGCCGGTCCAGGCGGTGAGCAGTTCGCAGCACTGGGTGGCCAGGGCATTAGTGTGATCAGTCACATCAGCGAAGAGCGCCAACAAGCCGCCCTGGACTTCATTAAGTGGTTTGGCTCCGATGAGATCCAGAGGGAATGGGGCGCTTTGGGTGGCTATTCGGCCAACAAAGCAGTGCTGGCCGATCCCGCCTTCCTGGAGCAAACACCGTACAATGCTCCCTTCGCGGAGACGATGGGCATGGTCAAAGATTTCTATAACATCCCCGGCTATGACCCCTTGTTGTTCGCAGCCCGGGATGAGATATCCAAATTCGTACTTGGCGGTGAAGGCGAAGCGCAGGCAATATTAGACGAGGTTGCCCGCATACATGCGGAGCTACTACGTGAGGGTGGATTCCTGGAGGAATAGCCGGGATTCAGCGAATCGTTTTTGGTAAGATTTTGGGAGACCGGATTCGCTCCGGTCTCCTAATTTCGGAAACAGATTGAAATTACAGGTGATATTATGTCTACATCAAGCGCAGATTCGGTGGATGCTCCGGCACCGAAGGTGGGCATTCAGGAGAAGCAGCGCCGGATGTTAAGCGATCGTGGACTCGTCAATCTTTTTATCTGGCCCACGCTGATTATCCTGATCGCTTTTAACGTTTTCCCGCTTTTCTATAGCCTTTTTCTTAGCTTCACTGACTATTCAGCTATTGTTGTCACGGCGCCGGAATGGGTAGGATTTGAGAATTTCGAGCGTGTTCTCTCTTCAGAAAAGCTGTGGGAATCGTTTTCCATCACCGGCCGTTATGTGTTTCTTTCTGTGGGTCTGGAACTGGTGCTGGGGTTCGCCCTGGCGCTACTGCTGCGCGAGCAGTTTGCAGGCAGCGGTATCGTGACGACACTCATCTTGATCCCGATGATGCTCTCTCCGGTGGTGGTAGGTCTTTTTTGGAAATTGATGTATACACCTACCTTCGGTTATTTTAACTACTTGTTGGGTTTTTCTGATCCTGCCCTGGCGCCGGACTGGCTGGCCAGCCGTTGGGCAGGTGAACCCAGGCCAGGGCTGGCTCTGTGGGCGGTAGTATTCGTTGATGTCTGGATGTGGACTCCCTTTGTGGCCCTACTCATCTATTCCGGTTTGAAGGCGATCCCCGATTATCTCTACGAAGCGGCGGTCATCGATCGCGCCAGTTCCTGGTTCCAGTTCCGGCGCATCACACTGCCACAGGTGATGCCACTCTTGCTCATTGCCGTCCTCTTCCGCACCATCGAAGCGTTCACCAAATCCTTCGACCTGGTGATGGGCATGACCGGCGGTGGCCCCGGTGGGCAAACAGAAGTGGTGGCCATCAGGATTTACCAGCAGGCGTTTTTGGGCCAGTTTCAAACGGGGCGTTCTAGCGCCTTTGCTTACATGGTACTAATCATCATCATCGCCATCAGCAATCTATACATTCGTAATTTGAACAAGATCAAGGAAGGTTAGATAGTTATGGCGACCTTTGAAGAAACCGGCCCCCGCTATCCTGTTGTGGAAAGTGCGCGTGTAGACAAAGTTCACCCTCGTGCCCGCTTGACTAAAAATTTACGTGCCATCCTGGTAGTGATTATCGCTGTCGTTTTGCTTTTTCCCGTGTTTGTTATGCTTGTTACTGCCTTCAAATCTCGTTCAGAAGTAGTAGCCATACCCCCAAAACTGATTTTTGAACCAACCCTGGAGGGGTTTGTCTTTCTGCTAACTGAGCGTTCACAATTAAGTGGCGATGCCCTGGAAGAAGCAAAAGCAAACGCGGATGAGCTGGGTATCTTTGGACGAATTGCTTTGCAAAACGGTCAACGCATCAACGGCCCCAGCGATTTTGTCGTTCGTTTGCGTAACTCCATCATCATCGCTTTTGGGGCAACCTTTGCTTCAGTGACCTTAGGGCTGTTTGCGGCATATGCCTTTAGCCGCTTTAACGTGCCGGGCAGTGGTGATTTGCTATTTTTTATTTTGAGCGGCCGTATGCTACCGGCCGTCGTCGTCACCATTCCCATTTTCCTTATGTACCGCCAGTTGGGGTTGTATGATACCCATGCCGGTATGATTCTCATTTACACCGTGTTTAATCTGTCACTGACGGTGTGGCTGCTCAAAGGGTTTATTGACGAGATTCCCCGCGAATATGAAGAAGCGGCGTTGGTAGATGGGTATAGCCGCTTCCAGGCATTTTACAAAATCGTCTTGCCCCAGGCGGCCACAGGCATCGCCGCTACCACTGTCTTTAGCCTGATATTTGTCTGGAATGAATATGCCTTTGCCCTGATGCTCACCAGTCAGGATGCTCGCACTGCCCCCCCATCCATCGCCACGATGTTAGGGCGTGGAGGCATCGAATGGTCGGCCATTGCCGCCGGCACGCTGGTATTCCTTATTCCCGTTCTGGTTATCATTTTCGCTCTGCGGCGGCATTTGCTGCGTGGGGTGACGTTTGGGGCGATCAGACAATAATATGGCAACCATAGATTTACGACAGGTGGAAAAGAAGTTCGGCGAGGTGTACGCCGTGAAGCCGGTGGACTTAACCATCCAGAGCGGTGAGTTTGTGGTGCTGCTGGGGCCGTCGGGCTGCGGCAAGACGACGACGCTGCGCATGATTTCCGGGTTGGAGGCAGTGACGGACGGCCGTATCTACATTGGCGACCGCGATGTAACCTGGCGACACCCCAGTGACCGCGATATTGCTTTTGTCTTTCAACTGTATGCCCTCTACCCGCACATGTCGGTAGAGAAGAACATCACCTTTCCCCTGGAAGCGCAAAAAGAGCCACAAAAGATCATCCGCGAACGGTTGGCTTATGTGGTGGAACTGCTGCAAATTCAACATCTGCTGCGGCAGAAGCCGGGTGCCCTCAGCGGCGGTGACAAACAAAGGGTGGCGCTGGCGCGGGCACTGGTGCGCAAACCGTCCGCCTTCCTGATGGATGAACCACTCGGCGCGCTGGACGCCGATTTTCGGGAGACGATGCGGGCGGAGATCAAGAAACTGCACATCGCTGAAAAGGCAACGACGGTTTATGTGACCCACGACCAGATTGAAGCGATGGCTATGGGCGACCGCATTGTGGTGATGTCGGCGGCCGTCGTACAGCAAGTGGGTACGCCCGCTGAGGTGTATTATGACCCGGCCAATTTGTTTGTGGCTCGTTTTATTGGCAGCCCCGGCATGAACCTGATTACGGGCAAATTGGCCGATGGTGTGGTGCATTTGCCGGGTGGTAATCAGTATCGTGTGTCTGAGCGGTGGCTACGGCCGTTAACCCAACACCTCTCCACCGACAGCGTGATCCTCGGTTTTCGCCCCGAAGCGGCACATATTCACGTGGACGGCCGTTTACGCAGCGAAGTGTACGCCAGCGATTTGCACGGCGCGTTTAACATGCTGCACCTGGCCCTGGACGAGGGCGTGGATGGCTCAGTCATTCATGTGCGTGGCGAACGCGGCGGCCGTGCCCAGATCGGCGAATCGCTGGCGTTTGACCTGGATGAAGAGATGGTGCGCTTCTTTGACCCGCAAACGGAACAGGCAATCAAAAATTAAGGAGCAAAACAGATTTATCTGTTTTGCTCCTCCCGAAAGCAGATGACCGATCTAACACTCAAAAACATCAGCAAACGGTTCAAAACCGTTGCCGCGCTGGATGGCGTGACCTTTGATGTGCAGGATGGCGAATTTTTTGTTCTGCTGGGGCCAACGGGCGCGGGCAAAACCACCACCCTGCGCGTCATTGCCGGACTAGAAAAACAAGACGCCGGGCACGTGTTGTTTGATGGCGAACCAGTAGATGACCTGACTCCCGCGCAGCGTGATGTGGCCATGGTCTTCCAGCAATACTCGCTCTACCCCAACATGTCGGTGTATGACAATCTGGCCTTTCCGCTGCGCTCGCCCGTACACCGACTGCCGGAAGCGGAGATCAAAAAGCGGGTGGGGGAAGCGGCCGAGATTTTGCGCATCCAGCATTTGTTGGAACGAAAAACGGCGCGGCTCTCCGGCGGCGAGATGCAGCGCGTCTCCATCGGCCGCGCCATCGTGCGCGACCCGCGCCTGTACCTGATGGATGAGCCGCTCTCCAACCTGGACGCCAAACTACGCGAATCGCTGCGGGTAGAACTGGAACATATCCAGAAAACGCAGGGCAGCACCACGCTCTTTGTGACCCATGATCAGGTGGAAGCGTTGACAATGGCCGACCGTATTGCCGTGTTGCGCGCCGGGCATATTGTACAAATTGGCACACCCAAAGATATTTATGATCGGCCGGGTTCGGTGTTTGTGGCCCAGCTGGTGGGTACGCCGCGCATCAATTTGCTCACGGCCGTGCGCGACAATGGCGCGCTGCATGTGGCCAACAGCCCGATGCAATTTCCGGCTGACATAGCGGGTAACAACCTGCCTGCTACTTTTACCCTGGGGGTACGCCCGGAAGATGTGCAGCCGGCGAGTGATGGCTTGTTCGACGGCCGTGTCACCCTCATTGAACCCCTGGGTGTGGAGACGGTCATCCACATACAGTCTGGCGAACAAACCATGCTTAGTCTGGTCTCCGGCATTTCCCGCCTGAAACCGGGTGAAAACGTGCAATTCCACATTGTGCAAGACCGGCTGCATTATTTTGATGGAGAAGGGCAGCGGGTGAGTTAGTAATCGGTAAGAGTATGAAGATTGGCGTCAACACATGGGTGTGGACAGCACCCCTGACCAACGAGAAGTTAGAAGAACTGATTCCCCATGTGGCAGGGATGGGTTTTGATTGGATTGAGTTCCCTTTGGAAGGCGTGGGGGATTTTCATTACGGCCGTGCTGCCG
>CAYXUZ010000024.1:7345-9961 GCA_964467705.1 uncultured Ardenticatenaceae bacterium
CCGACCTGGTGCGTGAATATGGCCTGGGTGTAAGTACGTGCGCGGCTATGGGGCCAGATAGGGATTTAGTGCATCCCAATACGGCCGTGCAAAAATCTGGCCTCGCTTATATCCAACAGGCCATTGAAGCCACGCAGGCCGTTGGCGCGACAAATTTGGTGGGGCCAATTTACTCGGCCGTCGGCCGTACCTGGCAGGCTACCCCAAATGAACGGGCGCGTGACCTGGACACGCTGGTGGCACATTTGCGCACGCTGGCAAAATACGCCGCCGATCATGGCGTGGTGCTGGGCATTGAGCCGCTCAACCGCTTTGAAACCAGCTTCATCAACACCCACGCGCAGGCCGTTGAACTGATTGACCGCGTGGATCACCCTGCCTGCCAGATTATGCTGGATACCTTCCACATGAACATCGAGGAGCAATCCATCGGCGCGGCCATCCGCGCCACCGGCCACCGACTGTGCCAACTGCACGCCTGCGAAAATGATCGCGGCGCGCCCGGCTCCGGGCATGTGCCCTGGCCGGAAGTGGCCGCCGCTCTGGGCGACATCGCCTATGACGGCCCGGTGGTGATTGAATCCTTTACAGCCGAGGTGAAAACGATTGCCAAAGCGGCCGCCATCTGGCGCAAACTGTCCCCCTCGCAGGATGCGCTGGCGGCGGATGGGCTGGCCTTTTTGCGTGGTCTCCTGGGGACGGAATCCCCCGGCTGATACGGGAAACACGCTAAAGCGCGTTGGTGGGATCGCCCACAACCGGTTTACGAACATTGACTTTTATTTGGACATAGGCAATGGTCATTCCGAGCGCAGTCTTCGGAGCGAGGAATCCCTCTCTTGTACAAGTGGAAGGGATTCCTCCTCGAAGACTCGTCGGAATGACACGTTGAGTGGTTGGCGTAGTTGACGAGAAGAATCGAGATGACGAAAACCATTGCTCTGGTGGGCGCGCTGGATACCAAAGGAGTGGAGTTTGCCTTTGTCAAAGGCGAACTGCTGCGGCGCGGCTGTGGGGTGTTGGTTATAAACGTGGGCATTTTTGAGCCAGCCTTTCCACCCGACATCGAGGCGGAGGTGGTGGCGCAAGCGGGCGGCCGTTCATTGGTTTCTTTATGGGCGGAAGGTGACAGGGGCACGGCCGTCGCCACCATGACTACCGGCATTACCAACGTCGTTAAAAAGTTGTACGACGAAGGCAAAATTGACGGCATCTTGGGCATGGGTGGCTCGGCGGGCACAGTCATTGCCACCGCCGCCATGCGCCAGTTGCCCATCGGTTTCCCCAAAGTGATGGTCAGTACATTGGCAGCAGGGGACACGACCGCCTACGTGGGCACAAAAGATATTGTCCTCATCCCCTCGGTGGTGGATGTGGCCGGGGTGAACCGGATCAGCGCGTCCATTTTTGCCCATGCGGTGGGGGCGATAGTGGGCATGGTAGAGACGGCCGTGCCTACCATCGAGGCAAAAACGTTGATCGCCGCCTCCATGTTTGGCAATACCACCAAACTGGTTGACCAGTGCCGGGCCATTCTGGACAGACACGGTTATGAAACGCTTGTTTTCCACGCGACGGGCACGGGCGGACGGACAATGGAGAGTTTGATCAATGAGGGGTATTTTACGGCCGTGCTCGACCTTACCACCACCGAATGGGCCGATGAACTGGTGGGTGGTTTCCTGACGGCCGGGCCAGAACGGATGGACGGCGCAGCGCGGCAAAATCTGCCGCAGGTCATTGCCCCCGGCTGCCTGGATATGGTCAACTTTTGGGGGCCGGACAGCGTACCCACCAAGTACAAGGATCGCGAATTTTATTACTGGAATCCCAACGTCACCCTGATGCGTACCACGCTAGAGGAGAATGCCCAACTGGGGCGCATCCTGGCCGAAAAAGCCAATCAATCAGCCGCCCCGATTGCTTTTTTCCTGCCGTTGCAAGGTATCTCCGTCCTCGATTCACCCGGCGGCGAATTTTGGTGGCCGGAAGCTGACCGTACCCTGTTCGACGCTATCAAAAGCCATGTCCGCCCTGGCATTCCCGTTTATGAATTGGACTGCAACATCAACGACGCCGCTTTTGCCGAGGCAGTGACAGGCAAGTTATTAGAGTTTTTGTCGTGATCAAAGATTGCACAGATTACGCAGATTAAATAAATGGGTGAAATCTGCGCAATCTTTGATGATTAAGAAATGCCGTTTATACCAAGACAAGAAGCCCTGCGAAGATTGCGCGAGAATGTGATGCACGGCCGTGCCATCATCGGCGCGGGTGCGGGCACGGGCATCTCCGCCAAATTTGCCGAGCGCGGCGGCGTGGATTTGATCATCATCTACAATAGCGGCCGGTATCGCATGGCAGGGCGGGGCAGTCTGGCCGGGCTGCTGCCCTATGGCGACGCCAACGCCATCGTCATGGAAATGGCCGCCGAAGTGCTGCCGGTGGTGCAAAATACAATGGTGCTGGCGGGCGTCTGTGGCACCGACCCCTTCCGCCTCATGCCCGTTTTTTTGAAGCAGTTGAAGGAGATGGGTTTTGACGGCGTGCAAAATTTCCCCACCGTTGGCCTGTTTGATGGCACGATTCGCCAGGGTTTTGAAGAGACGGGTATGG
>CAYXUZ010000024.1:9971-23716 GCA_964467705.1 uncultured Ardenticatenaceae bacterium
CCTGGAAGTGCAGATGATCCACGAAGCGCACAAGTTGGACATGCTCACCTGTCCTTATGTCTTCACACCAGAAGAGGCACGTAAGATGGCCGAGGTGGGCGCGGATGTGTTGGTGCCGCATATGGGGCTGACCACCAAAGGGGCGATTGGCGCCCAAACGGCGCTGACGCTGGCCGATTCGGCCCAACGGGTACAGGCTATGCGGGATGCCGCCATAGCCGTCAACCCGGAAATTATCGTTTTGTGCCACGGCGGCCCCATCGCCGAGCCGGAAGACGCGCAATTTATCTTTGACAACACCGAAGGCATTGCCGGTTTCTTCGGCGCGTCCAGCATTGAACGGCTGGCGGTGGAACCGGCCATTGAAGAACAGGCGCGGCGGTTTAAGGGGTTACGGCCGTGAAAAATTGTCATTCCGAGCGAAGTCTTCGTAGCGAGGAATCCCAACGCATCACAATTTCCAGTGAGCGGGATGCTTCGGAAGACCTCAGCATGACATTTGGTTTGTATGGAGGCATATGAAAGGTAAATTTATCACCAGCGCACAAGTTGACCGCGAGCAGTTGGATTGGGGTGAGTTGGGCTGGATCAGCCGCCCTTCGACTACCGGCACAACGGACATCACCGTCATGGAAGTGACCCTCAAGCCGGGCATGGGGCACAACTTCCACAAACACCCCCGCCAGGAAGAAGTCATCACCGTCCTCTCCGGGCAAATTGAGCAGTGGTTAGAAGATCAAAAACAAATTTTGCAACCTGGCGATTCAATTTTTATTAACGCGGACATCGTTCACGCCTCCTTCAACACCGGCAGCCAGCCCGCCAAACTCGTGGTCGTCCTCGGCCCGTGCGACGGCGAAGGTGGCTATGTGGCGGTAGAAGTGGGGCATGAAGAGCCGTGGCGGTCTTTGCGGTAGTGAGCAGTAAGCAGTGAGCGGTAAGTGAGCAGTTACGACTATGTATATTCAACACGTTTCTATTCCTAGACCTCCTGGCGCAGAAAGTCGGCAGCAAGCACAGGCGTTTTATGGCGGGCTGTTGGGGCTGGTGGAAAAGCCCGTGCCGCACTCCATCCAGCATCTTGACCTGGTCTGGTTTGGCGTCGGCGAGCAGGAACTACACTGTTTTGCCGAGGAGGATGTGGATAACCGAACCGGCCGTCACTTTTGTCTGGTGGTGGATGATGTGGCGGCGATACGGGAAAGGTTGCGGGCCGCCGGTTATGAACCCCAAAGCCCCGAAGCGATCCCCGGCCGGCCGCGCTTCTTCTGCCGCGACCCCTTTGGTAACAATATCGAATTTACAACGATTGTGGGAGATTATCTAAAATTGGAAAACGGTTCGTAGTAGGCGATTTATCGCCATCAAAAGGCGATAAATCGCCTACTACGAACGCAAGAATTTAGGAGGAAAAAATGGCAAGACCAGTTACTTTATTCACCGGCCAATGGGCCGACCTGACCTTTGATACGATTTGCGCGAAGGCCAAATCGTTTGGGTATGATGGGGTGGAAATTGCCTGTTGGGGCGACCACTTTGAGGTGGACAAGGCGCTCAGTGATGACGCTTACATCCGCAGCCGGCGCGATATTTTGGAGAAACATGGCTTGCAAGTGTTTGCCATTAGCAACCACCTGGTGGGGCAGGCGGTGAGCGACTGCATTGATGAGCGACACAAGAGCATTTTGCCGGATCGCATTTGGGGCGACGGCCGTGAAGATGGTGTGCGTTCTCGTGCGGCCGAGGAGATGAAAAATACGGCGCGGGCGGCGGCCAAATTGGGCGTCAAGGTGGTGCCCGGTTTTACCGGCTCCCCGGTCTGGCACATGGTCTACTCCTTCCCACCCAACCCGGCCGATTTTCTGGAGCGGGGGTTGGCGCTGTTTGCGCAGTTGTGGACGCCGATTCTGGATGTGTTCAGCCAGGAAGGGGTGAAGTTTGCTCTGGAAGTCCACCCCACGGAGATCGCCTTTGATATTGCCAGTGCAGAGAATGCGCTGACGGCCGTGAACAACCACCCCGCCTTTGGCTTCAACTATGACCCCAGCCACTTTGGCTACCAGGGGGTGGATTACGTGGCTTTCATCCGCAAATTTGCCGACCGCATCTTCCACGCCCACATGAAGGATGTGTACTGGTCGCCCCGGCCCACGGAAGCGGGTGTTTTTGGCGGCCATACCAACTTTGGCGACTCCCGCCGTTTCTGGGATTTCCGCTCGTTGGGGCGCGGCTCCATCAACTTTGAGGAGATCATCCGCGCCCTGAACCAGATTGGCTACAACGGCCCGCTGTCGGTGGAGTGGGAAGACGGCGGCATGGATCGGGAACACGGCGCGACGGAAGCATGTGCCTTTGTGAAGAAGCTAGACTTTGCGCCCTCGGCCGTGGCGTTTGATGCGGCGTTTGCAAAAGAGTAAAAATGTGACGCGATTTGCCAAATCGCGTCACATTTTCAGGAGAAAACATGAGCGAACAATCCTTTACCAGCATGGCCGGGGCGGCGGCGACCGGCGATATTCCTGAAGTGGGCGTGGGCATGTTGGGTTATGCCTTTATGGGCAAGGCACACTCCAACGCCTTCAAAACGATTCCCTACATGATGTATCCGCCCCCGGCGATTCCCAAGATGGTGTCGGTGAGTGGGCGCAGCGAAACGGCCGTGCGTGATGCCGCCCGGCGCTACGGCTACAGCAAATACACCACCGATTGGCGCGAGCAGGTGAATGACCCCGACGTGCAGCTATTTGACAACGGTGGCCCGAATGATGCCCATGCCGAACCGTGTATCGCCGCGGCCGAAGCGGGCAAACATATCCTGTGTGAAAAACCGTTGGGGCGCACGGCCGAAGAGTCCAAAATGATGCTGGACGCGGTAGAAAAAGCGGGCGTCAAACATATGGTGGCCTTCAACTACCGTTTTGTGCCCGCCGTGCGCCAGATTCGCAACCTGATTGATAGCGGTGCATTGGGCCAGATTTACCACTGGCGGGCGGTCTATTTGCAAGAGTGGATTATGCCCCATTACGGCACGCCCCACATCTGGCGGCTGGACAAGAAGGTGGCCGGCTCCGGCGCGTTGGGCGATTTGGGCGCACACATCATTGACCTGGCCCATTATCTGGTGGGCGACATGACCGGCGTATCGGCGATGACCAAAACGTTTATCCCGGAACGGCCGTCCGCCGATGGCGGTATGGCAAAAGTGGATGTGGACGACGCTTTTGTGGCCTGCGTGGAGTTTGCCAACGGTGCGGTGGGCACGTTTGAGGCCACCCGTTTTGCCGGTGGGCACAAAAATTCCAACTGCTTTGAAATCAACGGCGAGAAGGGCAGCATCCGCTTTAATCTGGAGCGGATGAACGAACTGGAGGTGTTCTGGGTCGGCGAGCAGCCAAAGGAAACGCAGGGTTTCCACAATGTGCTCATCTCCGAGGGCTACCATCCCTGGTGGGAAAACTGGTGGCCACACGGGCATATCATCGGCTGGGAACACACCTTTATTCACGAGATCACCCATTTGCTGGACTGCGTCGTCAACGACCGTGAAGTTGGCCCGCACGGGGCGACGTTTGTGGATGGTTACAAAACGGCCGTCGTCTGCGACGCCATTGTGCAAGCGGCGGAGACGAAACGGCAGGTGGATATTCGGTATTAGTTGCCAGACATCCGATTTCTTCAAGAAATCGGATGTCTAACGATGCGTATGACTGACCAACCTCCCACCCCCAAAAAACGCCGTGTGCCGATAGGGTTGCCGATTACGGCCGTGCTCTTTCTGCTCTTTGGTCTCTTTGTGGCCCCCAGCGTCACCGCCAGCTTCTCCGAGGAGCAGTTAAACCGCAATGCTTTGTTAAGCGGCATCGGTTTCCTGTCCGTTTTCATCGCCATCATCCTGTTTTACATCTCCTTCATCTGGTGGATGGCGCTGCGGCTCAACGGCAAAGTGGCCTACAAAACCTATCGCCTCATCGAATACATCCTGATTGGCGGCATCATCCTGGGCATTGTGGGCATGTTCCAGCCCTGGGTTTTTGCCGCCTTCCGTTATGGCTTTTACCTGCTGCTCGCTTCCACCGTCGGCTTCATCGCCTGGAGCCATGTGACGCCGGCGGCGGAGGAAGAGGCGGTAATCCGTGATGCGTGATGCGTGACCCGTGAGACTCCCATCACGCATCACGTATCACGCATCACGCATCACGCATCAAATCATGGCAACACTACAGCATGAAATGATCCGCTCCGAACTGGAAGAGGTCGTGGGCGAAGCGCATATCTCCACCAGGGAGAGTGACCGGCTGGTCTATGCCACCGACTGGTTCTGGCTGCCGCAAATGTGGCTAGATCGCGGGGCGCAGCCGACACTGCCCGATTTTATTGTGCATCCGGGCACGGCCGTAGAAATCGCCGAAATCCTCAAAATCGCCAATACCTATCGCATCCCCGTCATCCCCTGGGGTGGTGGCTCCGGGTCACAAGGCGGAGCCACACCTGTCTTTGGCGGTATCATGCTGGACGTGAAACGGCTCAACCGGATTTTGGAGATTGACGAAACCTCGCTGACGGTCACGGCCGAAGCGGGCATCAACGGTTCGGTGCTGGAATGGGCTCTCAACGAAAAAGGGCTGACGCTGCCCCATTATGCGGCTTCGGCCAACTGCGCCACATTGGGCGGCTACCTGGCCCCACGCGGCTCCGGTACCATCAGCACCAAATACGGCAAGGCGGAAGACATGGTGTTGCGCATGGAAATTGTGCTGCCCACGGGCGAAATCATCCGCACCCCCCATGTGCCCGATCATGCCGGTGGGCCAGATTATTTCCACCTGTTTTTGGGGTCAGAAGGCACTTTTGGCGTGATTACCGAAGCGACGATGCAGGTGGATTACCTGCCGGAAGCGCGGTTGCTGCGGGCGGTCTTGTTCCAAAATTTGGGCCACGCCCTGGAAGCGGGCCGCCAGATGATGACCCGCCGTTTGGGGCCATTTGTCATCCGCCTGTACGACCCCGCGTCCACCGCCACCCAGGTGAAAAAGGTGCTGGGCTACGAGATGGAAGGGGCGTACATGGTGATGGGCTTTGATGGCGACCCGGATATTGCCGCTTTGCAAGAACAGAAGGCTTTGGACATTTGCCTGGGGCTGGGTGGGCAAGACCTGGGGCGCGAACCGGGCGAAAAATGGTGGGATCATCGCTACCACTTTTACTACCCGCCCAACGGCCTGCACTTCCCCTGGATGTATGGCACGACGGAGACGGTGACGACTTTTGACAAACTGGAAAAGCTGTACTGGGCGCAAAAACGGGCCGTTGAGGAGACGTATGCCGATTGGAATGTGAACTACATCGGCCATTTTTCGCACTGGTTCCACTGGGGCGCATCGCTCTACAGCCGCTTTATCATCCCGGAACCGCCACAAGAAGCAGAGGAAGCGATTCGGCTGCATAACCGGGTGTGGGATACGGCGATCACGGCCGTGCTCGAAAACGGCGGCATCATCAACGAACATCACGGCGTGGGCCTCAAACTCTCCCGCTTCATGCGCCGCCAATACGGCCCTGCCTGGCCGATGCTGGAACGAATTAAAAAGACACTCGACCCGAACGGGATTATGAATCCGGGGAAGGTGGGTTTTTGATCAAAGATTTCGCAGATTACACCGATTCTTTATCTGCGAAATCTGCGTAATCTTTGATGAAAATAACGATGGATAACGCGATTTCCACCCTCGAAAACTGCCGCTTTTGCCTGATGTGCCGCCATGTGGCCCCGGTGGGGCTGGTGACGCATCAGGAGGCGCTGACGCCGCATGGCATGGCGCTGCTGGTCACCTCGCAGCGGCGCGGGTTGGCTACCTGGAACGCGGAAACGATGGGCATTGTGTTCAGCGAGGTGGACGGCGGCAACAGCCGGGCGCACTGCGCCACCGACCAGCCATTTGAAGAAGCGATGGCGGCCGTGCGGGCGGAATTGGTGGCGCAAGGGTTGGCGGACACGGCCGTAATCCAACTCCACACCCACCTGCAACAATGGCACAACCCGTACCGTCCTGAACTACCCCAATCCGTCACCGGAACAGGGGAAATCGCCCTGTTTGCCGGGGACGAAGCAGCTTATCTTTGGCCGGAGACGATTCCGGCGGTGTTGAGTTTGTTGAGCGTGGTAGGGGTTGAGCCGGTGGTGATGGGGCACGGCCGTAACAACGGCCTCTTCGCCCACTCTGCTGGTTTCCCCGAAATAGCGGCACAACTATGGCAGACCGCCTTTGACGAACTGGAGACCATCGGTGCAAAACAGTTTTTGGTTTTATCGGCCGGTGATTTTTATGCCTTTAACTACCGGAGGCGAGGCTTTAGCCGAAACGGGTCGGCTGAAGCCTCCCCTCCCTTCATAAGCGAAGTCATTACCCTGTTGGCTGACCAGTTAGCCGCCGGAGAGATTGCTTTCCGCAAAATAGAAGATGACACGCCCTGGGCATATGTTGACCCGACTCACGCTGTTCGTGTACCAGGGCGGCATGAGAGCGTGAGGGGGTTGGTCACAGCCGTGATGCCTACCCCGCCCCGCGAACTCTTCTGGCGCAAAGATCGCGCTCAACCCGTCGGCAGCACCTACATTCAATTTAGCAACCCGGCCCTTGCCGAGCGCCTCACCCGCGCCCGCCTGCAAGACGCCCAAAGCAGCGGCGCCCAACTGCTCATCTGCGAAGACCCGGCCACGCTCCATCACCTGAATCGGTATGCCGGGGAGTATGGGCTGCGGGTGCGGGGTTTGTATGAGTTGCTGGCGGAGAAAGTGAGCAGTGAGCGGTGAGCAGTAAGCAGTGGAGAGTGGTTCAATCCCTAAGATTGAGCCACTCTAAAATCGGAATTTCTTGAATGAGGATCAGCACAAGTCGTGCCCCATTCATAATTCATAATTCTTAATTCCTAATTCCCAAAGAGGAGGTAATTGAACATGCATCTATCAATGCACAACTGGATGCGCGCAGAACCTATTGAGGTGACGATTCGCCGGTTAGCCAAATATGGCTACGAAAGCATCGAAATCGGTGGCGAACCGGACAAGTACGACACCAAAGATTTGCGACGCACCCTGAAAGAGAACGGGATTCGCTGTTGGGGTTCCATCAGCCTGATGTTTACGGGGTTGGATTTGATCCAGGCCAGTGAAGACGGCCGTGCCAACACCATCACCTATCTCAAAAATTGCATCACGATGGTGAAGGAGTTGGATGGGCAAGTGATGAGCATCGTCCCTTCCGAGGTGGGCAAGGTACGCGCCCAGGCCGACGAAAAGACGGAATGGAACTGGGCTGTGGAAGGGCTGAAAGAAGTGAACGCCCACGCCCAAAAAGAGGGTGTTCGCGTGGCCATTGAACCGCTCAACCGCTTCGAGACCAACTTCCTCAACCGGCACGATCAGGCATTGGCCCTGGCCGAAGCCGTTGGCCCGGATGTGGGCGTCTGCCTGGACGCCTTCCACATGAATATCGAAGAAGCCAATTTCCGCCATGCTCTGCAAAAGACGGGCAAAAAATTGTTCGATTTCCACGTGGCCGACAACAACCGGATGGCTTGCGGGCAGGGTGCGCTGAACTGGCGAGACATTGTGGGTACGCTCAAGGAGATCGGCTATGACGGTGCGCTGACGGTGGAATTTGTGGCCCCCATTGACCGCACCCCGGCCAACCCGTACCTGAACGCCACCGCCAACGCCGAGAAGGAACTGACCGAAGAGCAGCTCAAATTCATCCAGGATCACGGCTCCGGCGTTCTGTCCGAAGAGTTTTATAGCTGGCTGGTGGATACGACGGGGAAGACGTTGCTGCCATTGATAAAGTGAGCAGTAAGCAGTTGGCAGTGAGCAGTAAATGTTTCCAAACTGCTCACCGCTTACTGCTAACTGCTCACTGCAAAAGCTATGACGAAAAACGTGGTTATCATCGGCACCCTGGACACGAAGGGGCCGGAGATTAAATACCTGCGTGACCGGCTGCAAAGTCTGGGGCTGGGCACAACGGTGATTGATTCCGGCATCCTGGGTGAGCCGCTGGACATTGTGCCTGATATTGACCGGGCGACGGCCGCCACCTACGCCAACACCACCATTGAAGCCTTGCGCAACGCGGGCAGTCGCGGCCGGGCCGTGGCCGGGATGCGCGAGGCGCTGAAAAAGCTGCTGGTGGAATTGTACGCGCAAGGGAGGGTGGACACGGCCGTGAGCATGGGTGGCGCAGAAGGAGCCGTCATGGGCGCGGCGGCTATGATGGTGTTACCCGTCGGTGTGCCCAAAGTGTTGGTCTCGCCCATCGCCTCTGGCTACCACTTCTTCGCCCCGCTGGTGGGCACACGGGACATGATGGTGGTTCATTCCGTCGTGGACATCCTCGGCCTCAACCCCATTGCCTGCACCGTGTTTGACAATGTGGCCGCGGCCATCAAGGGCATGGTGGAATATGGTCATGGCCTGCCCAGGCCGGAACCGGGCGCAAAATATGTTGCCATCACCATGCTCGGCAACACCACCAAAGCGGTGATGGCTGCCAAGACGTTGCTGGCCGAACATGGCTACGAAGCGGTCATTTTCCACTCCAATGGGGTGGGCGGCCCGGCCATGGAAGAGTTGGCGGCGCTGGGGCAGTTTGTGGGCGTGATTGACTTTACGACCAATGAGATTTATGACCCGTTGGTGGGTGGTATTCACGATGGCGGCCCGGAGCGACTGAAACGGATTGGACAGTTGGGCATTCCGCAGGTGGTAGTACCGGGCTGCATTGATTTTAGCGTGTGGAATGCGGGTACCATTCCGGCGGCTTTGCACGGCCGTCCCATCTACGACCACAACCCGGAATTCACCCTGGTTCGCGCCAGCCACGAGGAGATGATCCAGCTTGGACACATCTTTGCCGAACGGCTGAATCTGGCGACCGCGCCGGTCGTGGTAGCCGTACCTACACAAGGGCTATCCATCCCCAACGTGCCTGGCGGCCCCTTCTGGAACCCGGAAGCGGACGCCGATTTCTTGAAAACGGTGCAAACCCACATTCGCGACGATATACCCGTCCTGACCTTTGCTCGCCACGTCAACGACCCGGAATTTGGGCGGGAAGTGGCGAGGCTGTTTATTGAAATTATGAATTAGGAATTATGAATTATGAAGGTCACGCTTCATTCATAATTCCTAATTTGATAATTGGAGGAAGAATGATTGCCGATCACGGCCGTACCTATAAAAATTTGCCCCACCTGACCGAAGGGGATGACGAGTTTCGGTCAAAGTTTCTCTCCTGGGACATTGGCGATTTGAGCTATGTGGACATCAACGAATATCTGGCGGTGAAGGATTTGGTGATTGTGCCCATGGCCAGTTTGGAGCAGCACGGCCCACATTTGCCGTTGTATACGGATACGGTCACGGCCGTAGAAATGTCCCGCCGTGTCTCCGAAATGATCGCCGTCCTACACACCCCGCCCATCTGGATGGGCTACTCGCCCCAACACATGCACCATCCCGGCATGGGGCGCGGTACCATCACTGTGCGTAGTTCCACACTGTTGGCTGTGATGTACGATGTTGGCCGCAGCCTCATCCATCACGGCTTCAATCGCATCATCTTTATGAACGGGCACGGCTCCAACGTCAAAGTGGTAGACCCCGTGCTGCGCCAGTTGCGTTACGAAACCGGCGCGCTCGTCGGCTTCGTCAAGCCTTACATGGAACGATACACCGGCATTTTGAAAGGGCTGATGGAAAATCCACCCGAAGAGACTCCGGGCTGGCACGCCAGCGAACTGGAAACATCCCAAGACCTGGCCTGGCGTGAAGATTTGGTGCGCATGGAACGCGCCGAACACACCAAAGCGCACATCCCCGAATTCCTGCCGCGCACCTTTGCCAAAAAAGACGGGATGCCGGATGTGGAATTTGAAGGGTACACTTACTTCAACTTCCCCATGGATCACCATGAATTCATCGAAAGCGGCACGATTGGCAACCCGCTGCGGGCCACCAGAGAGAAGGGCGAAGAAGCGTTCCGCCGCCTCTCTGAACACGTGGCGCGGGGCATTTTGGAACTGATGCACGTGCCGGTGGAAGTGACCAACCGGGAATTCCGTGACCGGGTGATGTAGGAGGCTGAAGTGTCATTCCGAGGTCTTCCGAGGAATCCCTACAAGACAGTTATTAGGGATTCCTCACTCCGAAGACTTCGTTCGGAATGACAGAGTTCTTTGGAAACAAAGCCGTTACTTGTCTTCGTTGCCGCCAGCGTGGCCCTGCTCATTGGCCTGTCTAAAGGTGGATTGGGGGGCACGATGGGGGTGCTGGCTACGCCGCTGATGGCGCTGGTGATGCCGGCCGATCAGGTCATTGGCCTGCTGCTGCCGGTGTTGATGTTTGCCGACGTGTTTGCGGTGGCCTTTCATTGGGGGCATTGGAACCGCTGGTTTATCATTTTGCTCGTGCCAGGGGGCGTGTTGGGGGTGACGATTGGTACCTTTTTTATCACCAGCGCACCCACTGAAACATTGCAATTGCTGTTGGGGATCATCGTTTTCCTGTTTGCCCTGTACAAGATTTTTGAAAAACGGCTGATGCAGCGGCTGACGTACTGGCCGCAAAACTGGCATGGCGTATTGGCGGGTACGGTCGCCGGATTTTCTTCGGCGCTGGCGCATACGGGTGCGCCGCCGGTGAGCATCTATTTGCTGCTGCAAAAGGTGACGCCACGGGTGTTTATTGCCACCAATGCCCTCTTTTTTGCCATTTTGAACTGGATTAAAGTGCCCTATTACTGGTATGCGGGGCTGTTTGACTTTGCCCTGCTGCGGCAGATGGCCTGGATGCTGCCGGTTGCCTTTGTGGGTGTGTGGTTGGGGCGCGGGCTGGCGGGTAAAATCAGTCCGCAGCAATATGAGCAACTTATCCTGGCGCTACTCCTTATCTCAGCGATGCTGTTAATTTTTACGTGATGAATTGGAGATCAATCAATATATGAATGAGGAACATCTGAAAGACACGGCCGTAAACCTGACCATGATTGGCGTGGGTGGCATGGCCCGGCATCATTTACGCACGATTTTGGCGAACTTTCCGCAAACCCATGTGCCGGTGGTGTGTGAGCCGTCGGCGCAGGCGTATGCGGAGATGGTGATCTTATTTGAGGAATACGGCCGTACCCCACCCCCGAACTATCCCAATTTAGCCGAACTGTTGCAGGCGTACGGCCGTGAACTGGACGCCGCCTTCATCATCACCCCTCATGCCTACCACCACGACCAGGCCAAAGCGTGCCTGGAAGCCGGGCTGGATGTGCTGCTGGAAAAACCGATGGTGATGAACGTGGCCGAAGCGCAAAGCCTGATCCGCACCCGTGACGAAACGGGGTGGCTGCTGGTGGTCGCTTTTAACGGCAGCCTCTCGCCGGAAATTCGGGCAGCAGCGGCCATGCTGCGTTCCGGTGAACTGGGCAAAATCCAGAGCATCAGCGCCACCGTCTGGCAAAACTGGCAGCCGAACACGGCCGGCACTTGGCGGCAAAACCCGGAATTGTCCGGCGGCGGTTTCCTCTTTGATACCGGGGCGCATATGCTCAACACCGTCGCCGACCTGGCAGGTGAAGACTTTGTGGAAGTGGCTGCCTGGCTGGACAACAACGGCGCGCCGGTAGATATTTTGGGCATGGTCATGGGCCGCCTGGTTTCCGGGGCGTTGGTTACGCTCCATGCCTCAGGGGCAACGGTGCCTTCCTGCGCCTCCGATGTGCGCGTTTTTTGTGAGCAGGCGATCTTGAACACGGGTGTGTGGGGCCAGTGGCTGCACATTCTGAAACCTGGCAGCAAAGAGTTTGAACCGGTAACTGTGCCCAAGACGACGGGGGCCTGGGAGCAGTTTTTGGCGGTGAGGGACGGCCGTATGCCTAACCCCTGCCCGCCGGAAGTGGGCCTGCGCATGGCCCGTCTGTGGGATGCTATTCAAGCTTCGGCGGCACAAGGGGGTCAGCCAGTGAAATGCGTTTGAGCATTGCTCGTCCAGAGGCTGAAATGACAGGACCAGAATCTTGTGAAGCAGTAACAGGGGGGCACGGTCGTAACACCCACCCCTGTTCTTCAAAAACCAACCCACTGACCCAAAGGGCCACACGGCCCTTTTTTATTGCGTATTGCCCGTTTCCGGGTACAACTATGCTCTAAAATTTATAATGGAACACACGCTATGGACTTCACCAAACTAACCCTGACCCAACTACGCGCTGCGCTGCGGCGCGGCGAGACAACCAGCGTGGCCGCCACCCAGGCCATGCTCGACCATTTGGTGGCGATGGACAACGGCATTCAAGCCTTCCTCACCATTACCGATGAGATGGCACTGGAACAGGCGCAGCAGGCCGACCAGCGCCGCGCCAACGGCGAGGATTCACCGCTGTTGGGTATCCCGGTCGCCGTCAAGGACATCATTTGCACGGAAGGGGTGGAGACAACGGCGGGCAGCAAAATCCTGGAAGGGTTTGTGCCGCCGTATGACGCCTTTGTGGTGCGAAAATTAAAGGCGGCCGGGGCCGTCATCCTGGGCAAGACGAATACAGACGAGTTTGCCATGGGATCGTCCACGGAGAATTCGGCCTACTTCACCACGCACAATCCGTATGACCAGACGCGAGTGGCGGGTGGCAGCAGCGGCGGCAGCGCGGCGGCGGTGGCCACGGGCATGGCTTATGGCGCGTTGGGCACGGATACGGGCGGCAGTGTGCGCCAACCGGCGTCGTTTTGTGGGGTAGTAGGGCTGCGGCCAACTTACGGCCGTATGTCCCGCTGGGGTGTGGTCGCTTTTGCCTCGACGCTGGATCAGGTGGGGACGTTTGGGCGCACGGTGGCGGATTGTACGGCCGTGTTCCAGGCCACCGCCGGTTATGACCCCATGGACAGTACCTCGCTCCATGTGCCCGTACCCGACTTTGAAGCCGCGCTGACGGGCGACATTCGCGGCTTGAAAGTGGGTGTGCCGAAGGAGTATTTTATCGAGGGGATAGATGCAGAAGTGGAAACGGCCGTGCGCAACGCCATTGCCAGACTGGCCGAACTGGGTGCGCAGATCATGGAAATCAGCCTGCCGCACACTGCCTACGCCCTACCCGTCTATTACCTGATCGCCCCCGCCGAAGCCAGCGCCAATCTGGCCCGCTACGACGGTATCCGCTTTGGCCCTCGTGTGGAAGGCGCGGATATGATTGATTCGGTGAAAAAGACACGCGCCCTCTTTGGCCCGGAGGTGAAGCGGCGGATCATGTTGGGCACGTATGCGTTGAGCGCGGGATACTATGAGGCGTATTACGGCCGTGCCCTTAAAGCGCGCACCCTGATCAAACAAGACTTCCTGAACGCCTTCGAGCAAGTAGATGTCATTGCCACGCCCACCTCGCCCACCACCGCCTTCAAAATTGGGGCCATCGTGGATGACCCGCTGCAAATGTATTTGCAAGACATCTTCACCTTGCCCATCAACCTGTCCGCCAGTTGTGGCCTCTCCGTCCCTTGCGGATTCGACAGTCAGGGATTGCCCATTGGCCTTCAGTTAATTGGCAATACGTTGCAAGAGGCGACGATTTTGAATGTGGCCTTTGCGTATGAAAAAGAAAGTAAGCAGTGAGCGGTGAGCAGTAAGCAGTAGAATTCGGCAAACTGCTCACTGCTGACTGCTTACTGCTCACTAAAAACGAAGTGAACTTATGAAAATCATCATCCCCCTC
>CAYXUZ010000024.1:23726-28241 GCA_964467705.1 uncultured Ardenticatenaceae bacterium
TCCGCGGGGCGTCGCTGTGCGCGACCGGGCACCGCTGCTGCATGTGGCCGGCAAGACCGTCATCGGCCACCTGCTTGACCTGATGAGTGACATTACGACCGAAGAAGTTGTTTTTGTGATTGGCTACAAAGGGGAGCAGATTGAGGCGTGGATTCGGGAGCATTACCCGCACCTGGACAGCCATTTTGTGGTGCAAGAGGAGTTGTTGGGGCAGGCGCACGCGCTCTGGCTCTGCCGCAATTTTATGGATGAAGGGGAACTGGTGATTGCTTTTGGCGATGGCATTGTGCAGGCGCGTTATACGGAACTGCCCGACCCCACGGCCGATGTGGTGATGCTGGTGCAGGAAGTGGATGACCCGCGCAAATTTGGCGTGGTGGCGACCGATGCTGATGGTTTTGTGACGGAACTGATTGAAAAACCGGACCATGACCGGTACCGGCAGGCAATTGCGGGCATACACTGGTTTCGGCACGGCCGTACCCTGCGCCAGGCTCTCGATACGATTATTGCCGACGGCCGTCAGACCAAAGGCGAATACTACCTGGCCGACGCCTATCAGGTCTTGCTGGAACAGGGTCTCAAAGTCCGCACCCAGGAAACCATCTTCTGGCTGGATGCGGGCAACCCGGAAAACATCCTGGCCACCAACGAAAGACTGTTGGGCCTCGGTTATGGCAGCGAAGACGCCATTGATCGCAGTTACGCCGAAGATTTCACCGCCCTGCCGCCCGTCTTCATCCATGCTGAAGCCAGCGTAGACAGCAGCGTCATTGGCCCCTACGTCAGCATCGGCTCCGGCGCACAAATTAGCAACTGCATCATCAAAAACAGCATCATAGACGCCGGGGCGCAGTTAAAAAACTGCCTGCTAGACGGCGCACTCATCGGCGAAAATACCAAAGTAACAGGTACTCGAAAAAGTTTGTTTTTAGGTGATGATTCGATAGTAGAGATTGAGAGATTGGGAGATTAGACTTACCCAATCGCTCAATCTCCCAATCTCCTAATCTCAAAGGATTTTTCCATGCGCAACTTTATTTCTGATCGTGTAGCCCAGGCCCCGCCGTCGGGGATTCGCAAGTTTTTTGATATTGCTGCCACCATGAAGGATGTCATCTCGTTGGGCATTGGTGAGCCGGATTTTGTGACGCCGCCGCCCATTTTGCAGGCGGGCATTGAATCGCTGCAACGGGGCGAGACGGCGTATACGTCTAACAGCGGCACGATTGAGCTGCGCCGGGCGCTGGCGCACAATCTGGCAAAACTGTATCAGGTACAGTATGACCCGGAGAGTGAGATCATCATCACGGTGGGGGTGAGTGAGGCGCTGTATCTGGTGTGTACGGCCGTGCTCAATCCCGGTGACGAGGTGATCATCCCCGAACCCTGTTTTGTAGCTTATGGCCCAGAAGTAACCTTTGCCGGGGGTGTGCCCGTTTATGTGCCCACCACGATGCAAAACGATTTTATGGTCACGGCCGAAGCGATAGAAGCGGCCATTACGCCGCGCACGAAGGCGCTGCTGCTCGGCTACCCCAACAACCCCACGGGGGCAGTGATGACACGAGAAAGGATGGAAGAGGTGACGGCCGTAGCCCAAAAACACGACCTGCTCATCATCTCCGACGAAATTTATGACCGGCTGGTGTACGGCATCCCCCACACCTGTGTACCCGCCCTGCCCGGCCTGGCCGAACGCACCATTCTGCTCGGCGGTTTCAGCAAAGATTACGCCATGACCGGCTGGCGCATCGGTTACGCCTGCGCCAACCCCGAACTGCTGGGGGCGATGCGCAAAGTGCATCAATACACCATCATGTCTGCCCCCACCACCGGGCAAATGGCCGCTCTGGCCGCCTTCACCCCTGCCGCCGAAGAACACGTGGAAGCGATGCGCGCCGAATATGACCGCCGCCGCCGCCTGATTGTAGACGGCTTCAACTCGTTAGGGCTGGATTGCTTCGAGCCACGCGGCGCGTTTTATGCCTTCCCTTCCATCGCCCGCACCGGCATGAGCGGCGACGAATTTGCTATGAAACTGTTGGACGAGGAGGAGGTGGCCATGGTGCCCGGCGAAGCGTTTGGGCCGAGTGGGGCCGGTTTCATGCGCGCCAGCTACGCCACCGCCTACGAAAAAATCGAAGAGGCCCTCAACCGCCTGGAAAGCTTCATGCGCCGGCATGGGTAGAAATCTGTTAAACTTGTAAGCGGTTGGCTCGTCAACGGCGGCGTGGGAGTAAACATATGGAAACCACAATTACTCAAGATATATGGCAAGAAGTGAGCCAGCTTTTGAATTTTCAAAAGCAGTCTGATCTGGCTGCCATGCATCTGCAAGAAATTGAGAGCGAAGCGGAGAATATATTGGAACTATTGACTGTCTTACGAACCGATAGTTACCGGGCAGATTTTAGTGGTGCACAGGAAACGGCCGCTGAACTAACCATTGCCCTCGAACATTTGCATCATCACATCCAACAATTATTACCAGCGTTGCAGAAACAGTTGGATTTAGAGCCTTGTGTGTTTCTGACTGACAATGGACGTTAAACCAATCCGAACAGAAACAGATTACGAAGATACACTGAGAGAAATTGACCGTCTGTGGTTGGCCGAAGCAGGTTCTCCAGATGGGGATAAATTGGAGATTTTGATCACGCTGGTGGAAGCGTATGAGGAAAGGCACTATCCTATATAACAGTCAAAAAAAGTCTATTGAGGAAAAAGTAATTCATTGCCAGGAATGTTGTCACAAAACTGCCATAAACAGAGAGGAATATCGTGGTAGAACATAAGCTAAAAATCCGAAAATTTGGCCCTGTAGATGAGGCCACTATTGTTGTGAAAGATGTCATGCTCTTTATTGGCCCACAAGCAAGTGGAAAAAGCACAATAAGCAAGACTCTGTATTTCTTCAAGTCTCTTCGTGATGATTTATTAAGATACTTGCTCAATGCTCTGGAAGAACAAACCTTTAATCTTTCAGTGGCACCATTTGCACAACAAATTAAGGAAGAGTTCCTGGGTATTTTTGGCCCTGTAAGACATTTTCCCGATATGCTACTGAAATATGATTATGGCAATGGCGTCACGGCAGAAGTGAAGTTAGACAGAGGAGAATTCACTAGCATTTGGTTTGGAGGTGATTTTAACGGACGTTTTCAACACCTGATGAGTGAAGTGAATACATTTAGAGAAAGTATTTTAGAGAAACGTGGAGCTTTACTTTCATCTCGTGAAAGGATAGCTATTGAAACAAGACGCGCTGCTTTCGTTGAAAGGCTTGGAGAGCAAATCAACGATCTTTTTAATGATGACCGAGAAATTATTTATCTTCCCGCAGGAAGAAGTTTGGTCACAATAATGTCTGAACAATTATCAAATATTGATTCGGGAGCGAACTTGGATGACTTGATGCAGATGTTTATCAAGCGGATTAATATTATGAGGCCGACTTTTTCTAAAGGGCTGACTGAATTGATAATTGATAAACGTGCAAAAGAGGGGAGAAATTTTGATTCAACGAAGCTCTTTCAAGCTGAAAAGATTATTTCAGAAATAATACATGGGCATTATGAATATAGCCCAATAGGGGGCGAGCGATTGTATTTTGATGAAACTGGAGGATATACCAAAATCAACTATGCTTCATCAGGACAGCAGGAATCAATCTGGATATTATTCTTGATTTTTCTTTTGATTTTGAGTGATCGTAAAGTGTTCTTGGTAATCGAAGAGCCTGAAGCGCACCTTTATCCAGAAGCGCAGAAAAAAATCATCGATTTGCTTGCCTTGTTTGCGAACGCTAGTGAAAATCAATTGATCATTACAACACATAGCCCATATATTCTTTCTGCCTTCAATAATCTTCTTTATGCTTATGGTCTTGGTCAGCAAAAAGCAGAGGATGTCAATCAGGTGGTGCCCCAATTTACCTGGATTAACCCAGGTAGATTAGAGGGTTATATGGTTTCCAAGGGAAAAATCAGGAGCATTCTGGATAGGGAAAGTGGATTGCTGGAAACGGCCGCAATAGATAGTGCTTCTGAAATTATTATTGACATCTTCAACAAGCTTTTTGATCTGGACGATAAATAATGGATTGCCAGTTGTTCACCCAAAATCGGCAATGTACTCAGTGCAATCAGAATCGATTGCATAGTGTTAGCGAAAAAGGGAGGGAGTACCGGTTGGAAAACAACTCACAGGTGCGTGTCTGCAAAGTAAAAATTGATGGTTGTTTCTTGGCAGCTTCTCAAGAGAAAAAGTGCGACTTTCTTTTTATTAATTGTGAAAGTGGCGACAGCTATTTCGTCGAGCTAAAAGGCAGGCATCTTTTAGAGGGCGTCAAACAGATCGCCGCAACGTTAAACCAGTTCGCCTCTCAAAACAAGGAGCGACCAGGCCGTGTTTTTGCCAGGATCGTTGTAACAGAGGTCCATTGTCCTAAAGTCATTGAGAATGACGCCCAAATAGTACGATTGAAAAAGCAATTGAAACAAATGGGGGGTG
>CAYXUZ010000024.1:28251-49330 GCA_964467705.1 uncultured Ardenticatenaceae bacterium
ATTTGGTTTATAAATCGCGCCACTATACTGATGTTATATGACCGAATACGAAGCGATTATTGGGTTGGAGATTCATGCAGAGTTGATGACGGCGTCGAAGATGTTTTGTGCCGCGCCAGTGGTGGACAGCGTGGAAGCGGAACCGAACACGGCCGTACACCCCCTCTGTCTCGGTATGCCGGGAACATTACCCGTTATCAACCGGCAGGCGGTAGACTATGCCTTGCGTGTGGCCTTAGCCCTCAACTGCCAGATCAATCAGCACAACATCTTTGCCCGCAAAAATTACTTTTATCCCGATCTGCCCAAAGGCTACCAGATCAGCCAGTATGAAGAGCCGATTGGGGTGAATGGCTGGCTGGATGTGGAACTGGAATCGGGTGAAACAAAGCGTATCGGTATTCGTCGCGTCCACATGGAAGAGGATACCGGCAAACTCACCCATCAAGATGACGGGACTTCATTGGTAGACTACAACCGGGCTGGTGTGCCACTGCTGGAAATTGTTTCCGAGCCGGACATTCACAGCGGCGAAGAGGCGCGGGCATATGCCATGAAAATCCGCCAAATTTTGCGCTACCTGGGTGTGAACAGCGGCGACATGGAAAAAGGGGTGCTGCGCGTGGAACCGAATATCAGTGTACGGCCGTCCGGCAGCACCACTTTTGGCACCCGCACCGAACTGAAAAACCTGAACAGCTTCAAGGCGCTGGCGGATGGCTCCGCCCACGAAATTGAGCGGCAAATTCAGGTAGTGGAATCAGGGGGTCGGGTGGTGCAGGAGACACGCGGCTGGAATGAGGACAAGAAACGCACCTTCAGCCAGCGCAGCAAGGAGGAAGCGGAAGATTATCGCTACTTCCCAGAACCGGACTTGCCGCCGCTCTTTATTTCTGAAGAATGGATTGCGGCAGCGAAAGCCGCTTTACCGGAACTGCCGGATGCGAAAATTGAGCGTTATGTCAATGAATTGGGACTGACAGCGTATGAGGCGCGGATATTGGCGGAGGAGCGGGTGGTGGCGGAATGGTTGGACACGGCCGTCGCCGCTGGCGGCGACCCTAAATCCGTCAGCAAATGGCTGCTCAACGAACTGTTCCGGCTGATGAACGAACACAAACAAAACATCGAGCAAATCAAGGTGAGCCCCGCCGGGTTAGTGGAATTGATCGCCCTGGTAGACAAGGGCGTGATCAACAACAACACCGCCAAAGAGGTACTGGCGGAAATGTTCACCAGCGGCCAATCAGCCGAAGCCATTGTACAAACCAGAGGGCTGGCGCAAATCTCTGACGAGGCAGCCATTGTGACCATTATTGAACAAGTGTTGGCGGCCAACCCGGAGATGGGGGCCCGCTATGCCAGCGGCGAAGAAAAGCTACGCGGCTGGTTTGTGGGCCAGGTGATGGGCCAGACAAAAGGCAAAGCCAATCCCGCCCTGGTGAACCAACTGCTGGCGCAGAAATTGTTGAGATTAAGAGATTAGGAGATTCAATCTCTTAATCTCCTAATCTCTCAAAATCCATTTATAAAACCCGAAGGGAGCGATAGTTCTCCCTTTGGGTTTTTGTTTTGTCGGCAAAATCATCGCCTTCTTTACTGAACAAACCAGGTAGTTCCCCTACAATGCTCCTTCATAATTCATAATTCATAATTCATAATTCTGAATGAGGTTGTGTTGGTTAATGAAAATATCAGCAAAGAGCATCACGGCCGTCCTCTTTGATTGGGACTTCACACTGGCTTATACGTTGCAGCCGGAGATGTCGCATATTGAGCGCACGGCCGTGCTGTTCCAGCATGAGGGCATCCATTACCCGGTCGAAGATTTCCGCTCCGCCAGAGAATCCCTGTTGGCCGATGTGGCCCTGGGTCGGGCTGACGCGGCGATCAAACCTCAAACCCGGCAAGAGATCATGGACTTCTACCGGCAAATGCTGATCCGTCTGGGGTATCCTGACACCAGCCGCGAGTTAGCTTACCGCATTTATATCGCCTATGGGCAGTTGCCCACCACCTTGTATGAAGATGTGCTGCCCACCCTGCAAAAGCTATACCGGGCCGGTCTGGTTTTGGGCATCTTATCCAACCATTCCGCCACCGTGCGCCCGATGATGGAACATCTGGTAGGTGCATTTATTCCCGCCACGCATATCACCATCAGCGAAGAAGCCGGCGTTCACAAACCGAGCAAGACGATTTTTCGGCGGGCGGCCGCGCGGCTGCACACGCCAGCCGTCCGCTGTATGTATGTGGGTGATAATTTGCATGTGGACGCTATTGGCGCAGTGGAGCAGGGGGGATATGGCCAGGGTATCTGGCTGGACCGTGCCAATCACGGCACAGTCCAAGACATTCCGCCACAGGTGCATCGTATTTCGATGCTCTCCCAATTGCTTGATTTTGTCCCACATAAGAGCGGGGGGTAAACGGGGCGTGAATAAAGGAGGCACGGCCGTACCCGTTAAGCATTCCCGTAAGCCCCTCTGCCTACCCTCACGGTAGCTTGTAATGGAGATTGTGCTGTATCAAAAGCGAGGGAAACGATGCAACTGCAAGAAATTAGAAATCAGATGTGGGTCGTAGTGAATGGGCAGCCGGTGCGCCAGGCCAAAGACAATGAGGTCAAACTTTGGGCCGTCTTGCGCCTGATAGAGATGCTGAAAAACGAAAAAACAGCCACTCACCCGGCCAAACCCGCACTCTCTTAAGCATCAACATTTGTGTGTCCGAGTAAAAAGAGCTGCCCATAGGCAGCTCTTTTTGTTTAGGTACGCTCGTTCAGACCTGACAGGTTTTTGGAAACCTGTCAGGTCTTTGTGTTTAGGCGGTGATTTCCAGAAACTCTTCGTTAATGTAAGAAAGCGATTGGTGGCGGAAGTAAGCATTGTACAGGTCAGCGTAGTGTCCACCTTTCGCCATCAGTTGTGCGTGTGTGCCTTCTTCAATGACACGGCCGTGGTCCATCACAATGATCCGGTCTGCATGTTTAATCGTCGAAAGGCGGTGGGCAATGACAATGGCCGTGCGCTCGGCCATGACCACATCCAACCCTTCCTGAATTTGTGTCTCCGTGAATGGGTCAACGCTGGCAGTAGCCTCGTCCAGGATAAAAATGGCCGGGTCTTTCAGCAGCACCCGCGCCAGCGCCACCAACTGCCGCTGCCCCATGGAAAGGTTGCTGCCTCGTTCCCCCACGTCCGTGTCCAGACCACGCACCAACCCATTCAGCCATTCGCCCTCGCTGATGCGGTTGGCAGCGGTGATGACCTCGGCGTCGCTGGCTTCAGGACGGCCGTAGCGCACATTCTCGCGCACCGTCCCGGCAAAAAGGAACGGTTCCTGAGGCACGCCGCCAATGTGCCGCCGGTATTGGGATAAATTGAAGGAGCGAATGTCACGGCCATCTACCAATAACTGTCCGCCCTGAAATTCATAATATCGGGCCACCAGCTTGGCAATGCTGCTCTTGCCCGCGCCCGTATGCCCCACCAGCGCCACCGTCTCGCCCGGCGCAATCTCCAATGAAAAGTCAGGCAAAACCGTTTCTTTATCGCTGTAGCTAAAGGTGAGATGTTGGAATTGGATACGGCCGTCAATCCCCGTCACCACTTCATCCCCCGTCTGCTGCACGTTTGGCTCCAGGTCAATCAGGGCAAAGACCCGCTCTGCTGCCGACAGCCCATCCTGAAACTGGCTCCAAAATGAAGCAATGCCCATCATCGGCCACCAGTAAAACCCGACCGCCTGCATGAACAAAAACCACTCGCCGGGCGAAATGGCCGTCACCCCACCCAAAATGCTATCCGCCCGTGTGGCCAGCCCACCGGCAAAAACAAGTACGGCCGTGCCAAAACCAGACGCCAGCACCATGATGGGAAAGATGGACATGAGCGTCATGCCCCGGCGTAGATTGACGGCGTAAGCCTGTTCGTTGTTGGCGTGGAAGGTCTGGTAGACGGCCGTTTCCTGCCGGAAATTTTTGGCGACGATGATGCCGCTGACCGACTCTTGAATCTGGGCATTGATTACGGCCGTGACCCGGCGCGCCTTTTGTGTCACCTCCCGCGCCCGATGGCGAAACGCCAGCGCAATCCACGCCGCCAGTGGCGTCATCGCCAGCAAAATGATGGTCAGGGCCACATCAATCGTCAGCAAATAAATGGTCAGAAACAGCACCAGAAACACCTGGCTCAGCAGATTCAACGTCAGGTCAACCGTCGCCGCAAAATCCTGCGTATCCGAGGTGATGCGGCTGACGATTTTGCCCGACGGATGCTCATCAAAAAAAGACATATCGTGGTTGACGGTGGCCTGGAACACATCCCGCCGCAGCGTCAGCACCACGTTGCCGATGATGTGGGCCGAAAAGTATTGGCGAATATAGTTAAACCCCCAGGCCGCCGCCCCTGTCAGGGACACGCCCAAGGCCATCAGCGCCATCGCCTGCATTGTCGGGTTTTCGGCGATGAGGTCAATGGCGCGGGCAATGATGATCGGCCCGGCCACCGCCAGCAGCGAATTGAGCGTCAGCGTCACCGCCACCAACGTCATCCGCCCGGCATACGGCCGAAAATAGCCGCCAATCCGCTGCACCAACTCCCGGTCGCTGTAACTGCGGTCATAATCTTCAGTGTCTAACCCATCCAGAATAAAGCCCATGTCAAGTCCTCAAGCAAATGCCAGATACTCTGGTGGCGCGTAAAAACCTCGTTTGCGCAACGGTTCAGGCGATTCTGCTTCGCACAAAGCTCGCAGATATTTCATAGTTGCCGCGGCCTTCACCAGAAAAATTGGTTCTGGCAGCGAACCAATACTGCTCGTCCAGCCGGGCGGTTTCTGCCCTCTTCGCTCCGCAAATAACTCTAACAGCGACGCTGCTGCCGCCAACGTTTGCAAATCATCAATGTCTGGTCTGGGAACAACTCTAAGATCGGGATTTTGCCGCAGAAAATCCTGGGCCAGACTGCGTGTTTCTAAGCTCTCTCTGGCCAAAGCTGCTTGAGCAATCTGTTCAATTTTCACCATAGGTTTCTCCCCATAAATCCAAAAATGCGTATTTTGCCTTTAGTTCCCTACCTGGCAGGAGATACTGTTCCACATTCGACCAGATTTCATCGGATGATCCTTCCAGTTCTTCAAGTAACCTTTTAGCGTCAGCAATATCAACATCGTCACGCCAGGCTGATAATTTCATGGCCAATAATTGGGCAACCGATGGCCTTTTCACGACAATACCGGGCGCAGCAAAAAGGATCTCGCCCTGGCTCAATCCCACCAGATACCCCTTTGCACCATCATTTAGCCAATCTTCAGATAATTGTTGCTCGCCAGCTATGGTGGAGGCCATTTTACGAACTTTTTTTGCTTCTCTGGGTACAAGGATGGCAACATCCACATCATGGGTTGCCAGCCTTGCTTGATAAGCTAGCACCATCGCTGCACCACCAACAACGATCAATTCGATGGTCTCACCGCTTTCAACTGCTAACTCACCTAATCTTTGCAAAGCCTGTTTGATTTGCGCTTCGTTTATGAGAGACATTTGCTTATTCTACCTGAATAGAAGAGCCACCAGGGACTACGCTAAACAACGTTGTATTCTTGAATCAAACGGCCGTCGCCAAACCGCGCATAGTCCAACATACTCACATCCACCGTGTGCGCCGCGCCGTCCAGGATAATCTCTGCCATCAGCTTCCCGGCAATAGGGCCATGCATGAAACCATGCCCGGAAAAACCGGCCACCACGTAGTAACCCTCCATGTCCGGCACGCCGCTGATGATGGGGTGGGCGTCTGGCGTCATCTCATACAGCCCGGCCAGCCCAGATTGCCGACCTGCTTTTTCCAGCAAGGGCAGCCGCTGAATAGCTGCTTCCAGATGTACCAGTTCCCACTCTTCGTCTACCGATTGGTCAAAACCAGGTTTCTCGTGTGGGTTAGACATGCCGGTCAACAACCCGCGCCCTTCGGGATGGAAATAGAGGCTATGGCCGAAGAAGATGATAAAGGGAAAATCGGGCGGCAAATCCGGCAGGGGGGTGGTGGTGATCCATTGGCGGCGCAGAGGCGTGACGGGCAGCGGCACACCGAGCATATCGCTGATCAGTCCGGCCCACGGCCCGGCGGCGTTGACAATTTTTTGGCATTGGATGTCGCCCTGGTTGGTGTGGATGGTGTATTGGTTATGATGATGACTGATGGCGTGTACGGCCGTGTCCGCCGCCAATTGCACCCCCAACCGCCTGGCCCCATTCACATAGCCCGCCACCACACCGTTGGGATCGGCCAACCCATCCTCCAGGCAGACGGTCGCTGCCAGCACATCATCCGCCCGCAAATAAGGAAATCGTCGCCGCACTTCATCCCCGCTCAACCATTGTGTGGGTACACCCAACCGGTGCTGCAATTCCACATTGCGCCGGAATTGGGGCACATCCTGTTCGCGGGTCAGCAGCAGGTAATACCCACAGCGCCGCCGGTCAATGGCCTGCCCCATCTCCTCCTCAAAGCGATCCAGCATCGGCAAACTGGCCTGTGACAGGCGAATGTTGACCTCGGTGCTGAACTGGTAGCGCACACCACCGGCACAGCGCCCGGTCGCGCCCGTACCGAAGAACGACTCCTTCTCCAGCAAGGCCACATCCCGCGCTCCGCGCAGCGCCAGGTGATAGGCCGTACTCGCGCCCATCACCCCTCCGCCGATTACTATGATTTCTGTGTGTTTAGAAAAATCAGCCATGAGTATGTTTTCGTAGTAGTAGGGATTCCTCGTCGAAGACTCCTCGGAATAACATGAGAAAGCTTCGGGTTGTTTTGTTAACACTGTACTCAATCATACCGTGCAAAAATGCGTTGGTAGGCCGGGCTGCGCGCCAATAATTCTTCATGTGTGCCCTGGTCTACCAGTTCGCCATGACTCAGCACCAAAATCTGGTCGGCCCAGCGAATTTGGGAGAGGCGATGGGTGATCAAGAACGTGGTGCGCTGGCGGCTGATGTGGCGCATCGCTTTTTGTATCTCGTCTTCGGTGGCGCTGTCTATGGCGCTGGTGCTGTCGTCCAGAATGAGGATGCGCGGATTGGTGAGGAAGGCGCGGGCGATAGCCACCCGCTGCCGCTGCCCGCCGGAAAGGGTCGCGCCCCGTTCGCCCACTTCTGTTTCGTACCCCTGGTCAAAACTCATAATAAAGTCATGCGCCTGCGATTGGCGGGCGGCCGTTTCAATTTCGGTCATGGTGGCGTCCGGGCAGCCAAAGGCAATGTTTTCGGCGATGGAGCGAGAGAAGAGGAAGACATCTTGCTCGATGGTGGAAATTTGCGACCGCAACGATTCCAGGCTCCAGTCGCGTACGTCTACGCCGTCAACCAGGATACGGCCGTCATTGGCATCAAATATCCGGTTTATCAGCCGCGTCAACGTGCTTTTGCCTGATCCCGTTTGGCCGACAATGGCTACCGTCTGCCCCGGCTCGGCCGTAAAGCTGATGTTTTTGATGACCGGTGTGCCATCATAGCCAAAGCTGACATTTTCAAAGGCGACACGGCCGTGAATCGGCCGGCTGATCCCCTTTTCATTCTCATCCAACTCCGTCTCGTCATTCATCATTTCCAGCAACCGGTCGGCGCTGGCAATACCCAACTGCACCAGATTAAACGAGAAAATGGAGATAAAGGTGGGGAAACGTAGCATCCCAAACAGCCCCATATACGTCACCACCTGCCCCAACGACAACGTGCCCGCCTGCCACAGCCACAGGGCGTGGAAGAAGGCCAGACCCAGACAGATGCTAAACACCAGCAGTGGCAAATAACGCGCCTGAATGATGCCCTGCTTCACAAAATAATCCTTGAATCGGGCGGCATTTTGGGCAAATTCTTCCAGTTCCTGCCCTTCCTGAGCATTGCCCTTCACCACCTCAATGCCACCAATTGCCTCGGCCAGCCCGGCATTCATCAGCCCAAACTGCTCTCGCTGCGCCAGGCTCACCGGGTTCAACTGCCGCGAATAATCCCACACCGTTACGACAAATAGCAGCAAAAAAATGGCGGGCACCAGCAGTAACCGGGCATCCAAAAGGGTAATCAACACGATGGGGGCCACAATGCCCATCAACGAATCTACAATGAGCATCAGGCCGGGGCTGAACATCAGGTTGAGGGTGCGCACGTCGTTGGTGGCCCGCGCCATCACATCGCCAATACGCTGACGGCCGTGAAACGTCTGATCCTTCCCCAACAAACTGATATAAAACTCTTCTCGCGAATCCCGCTCAAACCGTTGCGCAATAAACTCATTGGTCCAATTCCGCGCCAGCCCCGTCACGCTTTGCAGCGCCACCACCCCAAACACCGCCAGCGACAACCCCACCAGCGCCGCCACCTGCCAGTTATCCGATGTAACCAAATCAAAGGTACGGCCGATCAACACCTGCACCCCACTGGCGGCAAAATTATTGAACACCGCCAGCACCACCAAGACCGGCAGCCAGGGATACTGCCACACATGTGCCCAAATCCAGCGCACCGCGCCCGACCTGTCATACAGATGCTCATCCTCCAGGTGAAATTCACGTTTACTCATAACTGCTCAACTAAATAGATTCTGTAGCCAGTTCACAAAACGCTGCCACCAGGAGAGAGTTGGCGGTGGGGTGGTAACGGTCGGCGGTTCCGGTTCAGCAGGTGGCTCTGGCTCAACCGGGGGTTCGGGTGGCGGTAGTTGTGCCGGGAAAACGAAGCCCAGCCGGGCCATCACCGGGTTGATGTCATGGGCCAGGGCATATTCAGGTGCGTCACCTACTTCCCCGGCAAAATGCAGCCCCACGGCTTTGCCGCTGGCCTCGTCCACCCAAACCGAGCCGGAGTCACCACCCAGGCTCACTTCGCCGGGTGGGGAACCGGGGCGGGGCACAATGCGGAAAATCTGCTCTAACCGGCGCACGCCGGCCGCGCCGTAGTTCAACTGTGTGGTCATCATCATCCCATCAATAAAACCCAGGGTACGGCCGGTGGTACGGCCGCTTTTCCAGACCAGCATGCCCAAACCGGGCGCGGTAGCGTCAGCAATGTGGTCGCCTTCCAGCGTTTCTTCCAGGACGGGGCGCTCGCCTGTCAGTCGGGCCAGGGCAGCATCAAACGGCCCTAACACCGAGCGGGCGACCTCAGCAAATTTGTCGCTACTCTGGCCGCCATCCAACCGTCCGGGCTGCCAGATCGGTTCACCGGGTTGAGCGGTGGGCAGCCCCACCAGCACATGCCAGTTGCTCAAGATGTATGCTTCCTGGGTAGTGGCGTCATACACTTTGGCTCCCAACGTTCCGGCGGTGACGTTAGGACAACCAATGCTGACACCCAGAGGGATTTCGGCGAACCGTTGGTCACGGCCGTCTACCGCCGCCTCCAACTGTGTATCTCCTTCCAACATCAATTGCAGACCATAAACCGCTTCAATGACATCTACGGGAATGCCGTCTACCTCTTGGGGAAATATCTCGCTTTCGCTCAATTCGGCTAACGGTTTCTTCTGCGCCAGATGCACACGAATGGCCAGTTGCCCGGTCATTTCACCTTGCGACCATTTGAAGCCCAGGTCTACGGCCGTGACCCCCTCCCGCGCCAGCCAATCTGCCTGCACCTTTGCTAATGCTGCCTGTGCTTTTGCCATTTCTTCCGGGGTTATCATGCGGTTTGTCCTTTGTCATTGGTTATTTGCCAAACACAAATGACCAATGTCACAATGTTGCCAGAAACCTGCCAGATAAAAATCTTGCGTTGCCCGACAGGTCTAAGTATAGTGTAACGCATACAGCGTCGCTGCCAAGATAGTGGCCCACATACAACAGGCGGTCTGTCAGCACAATTGTTAGCTTTGTTGGTATAGTTACAGTACGGTTTGGTGTTGAGAGAGGTCAACCCTGGCCTGAATATCTAAAGTGGTATCGCCAATTGAATAAAACCGTCCGTTCAGCTCGTTGTGTTAAACGGTTGGTTAACGCTGGTTGCGTATTGTGTGGGCAAATGGGCCGTGTAGTACGGCCGTTTGTCAATGGAGTAGTATCATGATCCAATTCCCTGCGCCCCCCAACACCCTGGCTACCAGGCAAATCACCTGTATCTGCTGCCACGAACAATTCACTGTTTCTGTGGACGTGCCTGATCGCCGACAGCGGTTCATAGTGGACAGTTGGCATGTACCTGCTGATCGGGCACACAGCACCGAACTGCGATATGAAGCCAACCGTCGTCGCCGCCAGACTTCGCCGGTCGCCCGCGCTGTGCCCGAACCGAACCCCGAACACAGCCCCCACCGTGACCGCGAACAGTATTATTTCGTCACCTGCCCGCGCTGCGGTGCGGATAACCGCAACTGGCTCAATTTTCTGGGACAGATGCCCTTTCCCTGGCAAAATTCATTCCTAATTGGTTGTGCGCTTACACTGTTGGCTGGTGTAGGGATTGTAATTCTGCGGGTTGATCTCACCATTCTGCCTGATCTGGAACTCAACAGATGGACACGATGGCTGCCACTGCTCATCGCGGTTGTGCTGGTTGGGTTGCTGCCGTTGTGGCTTATCCCTGGTCTTTGGTACGAGACACGCCTGCGAAAATATATGACAGATGTCGTACCCGCTATGAAGGATTCGCTTTCTCCGGCGGCCTTGCGTACCGTTCTTATTTGGGGCATTCTGGCCCTCTTGCTGCCCTTTGTAATATATGTCATTCCACCACTGTTGCGCCAGTTAGTCAACGTTGATTTTGGGCCGAGGCCAACTCTGGTGGAGCAGATCGATACGGTGAGTGGGCAGATAGACCAGTTGCCAGAAAGTGCGCCCGTGACGAATGCTTTTGTGGGTTTAACGGCCGTACTCAATACCCAACTGCGCGCCTGCGAAAAGACACAAATTGACCAGATGATCGCCGATTTACAGGCGATTGCATCTACCAGCCCCCATGGCAATCTGCTGCTGGTAACCCGGACAAGTGACGTGCTCTCTGTCATCCGCGAAACGGCGGACGATGCCTGCCGCAATCAACTGATTCAAAAAGTAAGAAGCACTTTGCAGCCAGTTGTCAATGAAACAAACCCATACCCATTGTCCAATAACCTTACCCTGCAACAGTGCCGCGATCAATGGCAGGCGGCTAATGACGGCCAAAATGTGGTGGTGGATCCCGCCTGTTATAACTTTCTGTTGTTAACGCTTTTGGGTGATTTAGGGCGGATCGAAAATTCCCAGGCGCCCATCTGGAATCGTGCCGGGATATTGGCCGAAGTGCGGCAACTGGTGGCCGATCCAAACTTGCTGCCCGGCCCGCGCGCCCAGATTGCCAGCCACATTGCCACGCTGGAAAACAGCTTACAGGCTTCAGCTGAGCCGTCAGAACCCTGGTTAAACTGGCGCTACCTGGTGTTTTGGTTCACGGCCGTTTCCCTCACCGCTCTCCTCTCCTCCATTTGCGCCTTCCAAACCCTAAACCAGCGCATTGACTGGCTCGACCCGCATGTACCCCGCCCCATCTTCACCAGCGTCGCCAACATGACGCGCGTCGCCGTCTGGGAAGCCAAACATGCTCTGGAGATTGACGGCTACGAACATCGCATCCAGTGGACACGCGCCATTCGCAATGAGGTGGGCGGTATTGACTTGGTGGGTTTTTTCCGCGACCCGCCAGAGCTGCTGTCCGATGGCACCATGAGCAATCTGGTGCGCGCCCAGCGGTATGGTGTCAGTACCGATATGTGGTGCCACATCCGTGAGGCGCGCATTAGCGACATGATGGCCCAGCGTCCGGCCGGTGGCCCCGCCTTTGCCTTGCCCGAATTTGCCCCCACAACGGCCGTAGTAACGGTTGGCAGACAACAACGATACTAGCTCAATTATGAACTGGATTTGGTCTTGAAACATAGCATACTCTGTACGGTTGTTTACTTACCGGGTATGCTATGTTTATGAAACCCATTTCTCTTACTTGCTCCCTTCTCTTACCACTCATATCATTCACCTTACTCACTGCCTGTGTCCGGCCATCCGCAACGGAGACGCCTACGCCCACCATCACGCCTGCTCTGAGTGAACTTGTCGAGTTTGACAGCCTGACCTTCCCCGGCCATTTGTGGACGCCCTTCATGCCGCCGGTGGCAGAAGGCACGGCCGTGACCGTCACCGGCGCCCTTTCCATCCCTGCCAGCAACGGGCCGGTTCCGGCTATCGTTCTCACGCATGGCTGTGGCAGCATCACCAGTGGTGAATTAGCCTGGGTGGAGCGGCTCAATAACTTTGGTATTGCCACCTTGCTTGTCCACAGCTTCGGTGCTCGACACATTCCTGAAGTCTGCACCGGCCAATATCAGGTCAACATTGCCAGCATGTTGGCCGATGTCTATGGGGCACACCATCTTTTGGCCGCTCACCCGCGCATTGATCCTGACCGCATAGGCATCATGGGACTCTCGTTTGGCGGGCGCACCGCGTTGTGGGCCAGTATGGCGCGTTTTCAAGAACAGTATGGAAAAGGCGACGCTCCATTTGCTGCTTATCTGGCCTTTTATCCGGCCAGTTGTTATCTTCACCTGGATGGTGAAACAGATGTCGCCGGCGGCCCCATCCGCATCTTTCATGGCGAGGCCGACGACTGGATTCCCATAGGCCCGTGCCAGGAATATATCGGCCACCTGCAACAGGCTGGTGTGGATGCCGATTTGTTTGCCTACCCGGAGGCACACCATTCCTTTGATGATCCACAAACGACATTCCAGACTATGCCCAACGCGCTCAGTCCGGGAAACTGCGCTTTTGTGGAGCGGGACGGGCAAATCATTGATCCTGAAACCGGGCGAGAAGCCAGTATTGACGCGGCTTGCGTGATGCGCGGTGTCTCGATTGGTTTCAATGCAGCGGCTGAACGGCAGGCAGTGGCGGACGTAGAAGAATTTCTGCAAGACGTTTTCCAGACGGAGTAAGGAGTCTGAGTAAGGGACTAAATGTCTACGAATTGGATTGCGCTACGGCCGTGAACACGTACAATTCCATGCTACAGGCTGGCGCTTTGCAGATAGACTGCCTGTAAGTTTAGCAACTTAAGGTTTAGCCAGTTTGTGCCAAATGGCACAAACGGGACAACACACAACCACACGGCCGTAACTTTCAAAATCCACAACAGCCCACCCGCCCCAAGCATCGGTAGGGCTGTTTTTTTGTGACTGTTACGGCCGTAAAAAAGAGGTACAACATTGATTGCGGTAAAAGAATCTACACTCATTTCACCCTATGGCGGCACATTAGTAGACCTGATGGTTCCGGCCGAATCTAGAGCCGGGTTGAGCCATTACGCCAATCGGCTGCCCTCCGTGCGCCTGTCTGACCGGTCTGTTTGTGACCTGGAACTGCTGGCAATCGGCGCTTTCTCTCCACTCGACCAATTTATGGGTCAGGCCGATTATCAGAGCGTGCTAGACACCATGCGCCTGGCGAACGGCTACGTTTTCCCCATGCCCATCACCCTGCCCATTGATGACGATGTGAATGTGGCCTTAGGCCAGGAAGTTGCCCTGCGTGATCCCCAAAATGACTTGTTGGCGATCATAACCATCGAGGAGATTTACGCCTGGGATTTAGAGGAAGTGGCCCAAAAAGCATTTGGTACGCTGGATTTGCGCCACCCCACGGTGGCCGAGATGCACCGCTGGGGGAAACGGAATATCGCCGGACCCATGCAGGTACTCAAACTGCCCGCCCATTACGACTTCAAAGATATTCGCCTGACCCCCGCCGAAACCCGCGCCCGGCTGGAAACCTACGGCCATGAAAATGTGATCGCCTTCCAGACGCGCAACCCCATGCATCGCGTCCACGAAGAGTTGACCAAACGTGCCATTGAAGAAAAAGATGGCGTTTTACTGCTGCATCCGGTGGTGGGGATGACCAAACCGGGTGACGTGGATTATTTCACCCGCGTGCGTACCTACAAGGCGTTGGCGGCCAATTATTATAATCCTGACCGCGTATTGCTATCTTTGCTGCCCTTAGCCATGCGCATGGGTGGCCCGCGCGAGGCTTTGTGGCACGCCATCATCCGCCGCAACTATGGCGCCAATCACTTGATCGTGGGGCGTGACCATGCCGGGCCGGGCAATGATTCCGAAGGCAAACCGTTTTATGGTCCGTATGACGCTCAGGAGTTGGTGGAGCGGTTCAGTGACGAGATTGGCGTGGGCGTGGTACCGTTCCAGATGTTGGTCTATTTGCCGGAAGAGGAACGGTATGAAGAAATCACCAAGGTGACACCGGAGGTGAAAACGGCCAATATCTCCGGCACACAGGTGCGGGAAGAGTATCTGCACAAAGGCAGATTGCTGCCCGCCTGGTTTACCCGACAACCGGTAGCTGAGATTTTGGGGGAGACTTATCCGCCCCGCCACCGGCAGGGAGTGTGCATCTGGCTGACCGGTTTGCACAATGCCGGTAAATCCACGACGGCAGCCGTCTTGACGACCTTGTTGCAGGAACACGGCCGTAACGTCACCCTGCTCGATGGGGATGTGGTGCGTACCCATTTCAGCGAAGGGCTGGGATACAGTAAAGAAGACCGCGATGACCACGTGCGCCGCATTGGCTATGTGGCTTCCGAGATTGTGCGGCACGGCGGTCTGGCGATTTGTGCGGCCGTTTCGCCTTACCGCGCCACCCGGAACGATGTGCGCAGCAATTTTGACCAGGGACACTACGTGGAAGTATTTGTGGATGCGCCTCTGGAAGTTTGCGAACAGCGAGACACTAAAGGGTTGTACGAACGAGCACGCAAAGGGGAGATCAAAGGGTTTACCGGCATTGACGACCCCTATGAAGCGCCTCGCCACCCGGAACTGCGTATTGACACCGCACAAACCTCAGTCGAGGATAATGCGCGTGCGGTTTTGGATTATTTGATTCAACAGGGATTTGTAAAAGCACATTAAAGTGGGTAGGAACGAGGCAGTTGGGAGCGGCATTATCTCACCAGATCAATTCCTACCCAACTGCTTCGCTCCAACAAGGATTCTTAATATGAATGAACAACAAGGATTTGTCGTCTGGATGACTGGACTTTCGGGGGCGGGTAAAACGACGGTGGCGTTAGAGATGCTGCGGCAGTTAGACGGCCGTAACCTGCGCTTGGAACGTCTGGATGGTGATGTGGTGCGCGAGGGGCTGACCAAAGATTTAGGTTTTTCCGCCGAAGACCGCGCCAAAAACATCGAACGGGTCACCTTTGTGGCTAAACTGCTCTCCCGCAATGGCGTCGGCTGCATCTGCTCCTTCATCTCCCCCTACCAGGCTGTGCGCGACCATGTACGCACCGAAACCACCAACTTTTTGGAAGTATTTGTAGACGCGCCGCTGGATGTAGTCATTGGGCGTGACGTGAAAGGTATGTACAAAAAAGCGATTGCCGGGGAAATTCCCAATTTCACCGGCATCTCTGACCCCTTTGAAGCGCCAGAAAGCCCGGATATTCACCTGTGTACCGACCGGGAAACCCCGGCCGAAAGCGCTGGTAAAATCATTGCCGAATTGGAAAAACGTGGCCTGATTCCGGCTGCAAAGTAATGGAGGGGCAAGTGGGTAATCAGGTAATTATCCACTTGCCCACTTACCCAAATGACAATTGATGAGGCGCTGGTTTACGGCCGTACCCTCCTGTCCTCTTCTGTCACCCCCCACCTGGATGCCCGCCTGCTGCTGCAATATGCCTTGAACTGTTCTCATAGCTACCTGATCGCTTACCAGGAAATACTGCTCTCCGACGAACAAGAATCGTTTTACCGGCAACTTCTCCAACGCGCCACCCGGCGTGAACCCATCCCCTATATCCTCGGCAAGGCTCCATTTTTTGATTTTGAACTGCATATAAATCCGGCTGTACTCATCCCGCGCCCAGAAACAGAGCAACTGGTAGAAAGAGTTGTGGCCTGGGCTAAAAAGCATCAGGTTACGAGCCTGGCAGATATTGGCACAGGCAGTGGCGCTATCGCCATCGCGCTGGCGCGGCAACTGCCAACAGCCACCATTGCTGCTATAGATATTTCACCGGATGCCCTGGCAATCGCCCGGCAAAACGCCGAAAAACTGACTCCAGGCCGTATCCAGTTTTATCAGGGTGATCTTCTTGAACCTTTGACTGCTGGGTGGGATGGCATCATTGCTAACCTGCCCTATGTGACTGATGGTGAGTGGACGGCACTGGACGATGCGGTAAAATGGTACGAGCCTGCCCTGGCCCTGAAAGGTGGGCCAGATGGGTTAATGTTGATCCGGCGGTTGCTGGCTCAGGCCGGTAGCAAATTGGCTCCGGGTGGGGCTGTTTTTTTGGAAATTGGCTGGCAGCAGGGAACGGCCGTTACCCATCTGGCGCAAACATTTTTCCCAGAAGCAAAGATAACTGTACAGAGTGACTTTGCCGGGCACGACCGGGTGGTAGCAGTAATGACGTAAAGAGGTGATGAGGTAATAGGGTGGTCAATCTCCTATTGGTCAATCGCCTGCATTGGAGAGTGAAGATTGGAGATTGGTGAGCGGTGGCAAACCCGACATTTACGGGCAGAAAAACCAGAAGATGTAGCACAAACGGCCGTTTGTGTGCGCGCCGGTCAACTGGTTGTCATCCCCACAGATACGCTGTACGGGGTGGGCTGTGATGCGTTTGATGATACTGCTATTCGTTACCTTTACCAGATAAAGCAGCGTTCACTTCATAAAGCGATCCCCATTTTGTTAGCCGATCCGGCTGATCTCCATAAAGTCGCCCAGGTTGTGCCTACCATCGCGCAAACCTATATTGCCCGTTATTGGCCGGGCGCATTGACCATTGTGTTGCCAAAACGCCTTGATTTGCCACCTGCGTTATCGCCGGATGATACCATTGCCGTTCGCATTCCTGACCATGAAGTTGCCCGGACGGTCATTCGTGCTGCTGGCGGGGCCATGGCCGTTACCAGCGCCAATCTGTCCGGACAACCGCCAGCGGAAACGGCCGAACAAGCATTGGCTTATCTGGGTGGGTTAGTTACGGCCGTGTTAGATGCTGGCCCTGCACCCATGGGAATGGCCTCTACTGTGATTGACTGTACCGGAGCAAAACCTGTTGTTTTGCGCCAGGGGCCCGTTGTTATAGATTGAAATACAAGGATGTGGAGGTGTTTGTCAGACAACGCTTCTATATCCGTATCATCAGACCATCAAACCTATGCTTATTCCTATCGCCCTTACTCTGGCTGGCCTATTTGCCGCTATCGCTACATATCGCGGTATCCGGCGTGGCGGGGCGCGTTTTTATACTCTGGAGCGAGAAGCTATCTTGCGCCGCGCCAGTATTACCTTGGCCGGTTCGGTTCTGATGTTTCTGGCTGCTATTGGTTTGTTGTTTACCCAATTACAGGCAACCAGTGATCAGGAGGCGGCAGAAACAGGTGTGGTTGTCGAGGGCCTGGAAACAGCCACGCCCACGTTGGAGGTAGAAAGTTTACCACCCACTCCTTCACTTACACCGACAGAAGACACTTCACTGCCAACAGCCACGCCAACTCCCATTATTTGCCGGGCAGTGGTACAAGGTACACAGGGCAATGGCCTTTTGCTTCGTGACACACCGGGTGGTGTGGAAATCACCACGTTGCCTGAAGCAACCCTGATTACACTGGTGGCTGATGAGCCGCCCCAAGAAGTGAATGGATTGGTCTGGCGCAAAGTGAGTTCGGTCGTATCTGGTGAGGAAGGCTGGGTAGCGCAGGATTACCTGGAGATTGAGCCAGGTTGCGAATAGAGGGTAATTGAGTAATTGCAGGATTGCCATGCAATGACCCAATTATCAAATTACTGAATTGCTCTTTATGCTCATTGGAATTGACGCCAGTCGGGCTGTTGGTGGACAGCGTACAGGCACGGAAGCATATGCCTGGTTTTTGCTGCGGGCGCTCATTCCCCTGGCTGGCGGGGAAGGGCATACCATTCACCTTTATTTTAATGCAGCACCGCCCCCGGATTTGTTTCCGTCAGGGGAACATGTTGAGGAGGTGGTGATTCCGTTTGCCCGACTCTGGACGCATGTGCGGTTGGCGGCGGAGTTGCAGCAGCGCCCGCCAGATGTCTTTTTTACCCCGGCGCATGTGATTCCGTTGAGTTATCACGGCCGCAGCGCCGCTACCGTCCACGATTTAGGCTACCATTACTTCCCGGAGGCACACCCGCAGCGCCAGTTGGCCTACCTGAAATGGAGTACGCGGCACAACGGCCGTCGCGCCAACCGCGTTTTTGCCGATTCTCAGACTACGATGGATGACCTGGTCCGGTTTGATGGCATTCCCGCCGAAAAAATTGAGGTGGTATATCCGGGTATTGATCCGGATTTGCAACGGACGGATGGGGATGCGATTACGGCCGTGTGCCAGAAGTACCACATCACCCCCCCTTACTTTCTTTACATAAGCACCCTTCACCCCCGCAAAAACCTGGAGCGGCTGGTGCAGGCATTTGCCCAAAGCAACCTATCCCACCGACTGGTGCTCGCCGGGAAAAAAGGATGGCTGTCTCAACCTATCCTCGACACAATAGCTAATCTCCAATCGCCAATTTCGGCCAAAATTATGCTGCCCGGCTACATTGCTGATGAAGACAAAGCGGCGCTCATTTCAGGGGCAACGGCCGTGCTTTATCCCTCACTTTACGAAGGATTTGGCTTCCCCATTTTGGAAGCGCAGGTATGTGGCGTGCCTGTGCTGACGGCCAATAGTAGTTCTTGCCCGGAAGTGGCGGGCGATGCCGCCTTGCTCGTTGACCCCTCCGATATCAACGCTATCACCGAGGGCATGATCCAACTGGCCCAAGACGATACAGTGCGGCAAACATTGGTGACCAGAGGTCACGCCAATATCCCCCGCTTCTCCTGGGAAAAAACAGCCCAACAGGTCTTACAAGCTCTGGAAGTGGTTGGGAGGGAATGAGATTGGGAGATTGAGAGATTGTGAAATGAAGACCATCTCATCACCCCCTCACCCTATCACCCCACCATTCCCACCAGGCACTCCGCCAGCCACAAATTCGGCTGACTACTGGTGTCCACGTAATCCCACCACAGGCTCAGGATTTCCTGGGCAAAGCTCCAGGCGAGGAGTCGCTGCCGATCCACCTCTAGCTCCTCAGCCAGGATGTCTAGACGGCGGCGGGTCACGGCCTCTCGATTCGGCCATTCATGCAAGTTGAGGGGATTGCGGATGAGTGCGCCTACTTCATAAGCCGGTTCACCGGCCACTCCTTTAGGATCAATCGCCAGCCAGGGTTCACGTTCAGCCGCCAGGATGTTGTAATGGTGCAAGTCGCCGTGCAGCAACACGGCCGTCGCACTAGAGGCCACCAGGTCAGCAAACAGGGTTTGCGCCATATCCACCAGCCTCTCCGGGAACGGCCCGGCGCCCCCGCCAAATTCAGTGCGCAGGGCAGCCAGGTCAGCAATCCAGTCAGCCACCGAGGGGAAGATGTGCTGTTCGGGCAACGGTCGCCACAAACGGCGCATCACGTCGGCGGCAAGTCGGGTGGCGGTTTCGTCATCAGTTACGCTGATGAGCATATGCCCTGGTTGCAGCCGTTCCAGCAGCAAAACGCCCATATCGGCATCGGCATCGAGGAGGTGGCACATGGCACGGCCGTTGTACAATTTCAGCGCCTCAATCTCCGTTGTCAATTCATGGCGGGGCACCCCCAATTTCAGCACGATTTCCGTACCATCCGGCATGAGCGCCGGGGCCGCATAATTGTAAGAGAGGCCGGGAAAATGAGGTTGCGCCGTCAATCCCCAACGCGCCTCACACGCCGCAATCAATTCGGGCAGCCGCGCCAGCCACGCCTCTCCCTCCGCAAACGTGCTGCTAACCGTGCGTACAAACAAATCAGGTAAGTTGAGCATAAAGGATTTCCGAGGAATAGGAATTTGATACACGGATTTTACGGATTTTCACGGATAGATAAGGTCAAAAATCCGTGTATATCCGTCCAATCCGTGTCATCCGTGATCCTATTACCGCAAAATAAAACCGTGCCGCAGCGGATCGGCGGGGTCAATGAGCAGTTCATTACGGCCGTAGATAAACGCACTGCCGGTAATTTGGGGAATCACGGCCGTATACCCTCCAAACTTCGTCACCCCCACCACCTCGCCGGTAAACGTCGTGCCCAAAATGCTCTCCACCACAAACGGCTGGTGCAGCCCCATTTCCCCTCTGGCGAAGTGCAACGCTGTGCGGGCACTCACGCCGGTGCCGGTGGGGCTGCGATCCACCTCGCCCTCGGCAAAAATACAGACGTTGCGGCTGTGATGCGCCGGGTTATGCGCCGCCCCCACAAAAATGACGCCGTAGAGAAAGCCCAAATCTGGTTCAAACGGATGCTGGATCGGGAGGGATTGCATCACGGCCGTTTTAATCGCCCACCCCTTTTCGATCAATTGTCCCACATCGGCGGCCGCCAACCCCACACCCACCGTTTCAGCCTGCACAAAGGCATAAAACGCGCCGCCAAAGGCTACATCGTACGGCACCGCCCCCAGACCGGGCACATCCACTACCTGATCCAGGGCATAGACAAAAGAGGGCACATTGTGAAAGGACACGGCCGTAACCACCCCCTTTTCGCGCCGGGCAAACGCTGTAACCCGGCCCGCCGGGCTGTCAATTTTTAGCATGGGCGTTTTGCCCGGTTTATCAATCATACCTGTGTCCAGCGCCACTTTTGTCAGGCCAATGATGCCATGCCCACACATGGTGCTGAACCCTTCGTTGTGCAGGAACAACACACCGATGTCCCCATCGGCCGTCACCGGTTCGGTGAGCAGACAGCCGTACATGTCGGCGTGGCCGCGTGGCTCCCACATGGTCGCCCGCCGCAGATGGTCATGGTGGGTCTGGGCAAAACGGCGCTTTGCCAGAATGGTGGCGCCGGGAATGTCCGGCCAGCCCCCGGTAAAAATGCGCAAGGGTTCGCCAGCGGTGTGGGCATCTACGGCCGTGAGCCGAATCCAATCAGCAGGGGGCATCCAGTTGGTGAACAT
>CAYXUZ010000025.1:0-25804 GCA_964467705.1 uncultured Ardenticatenaceae bacterium
TTTGGTTTGGTCGCCTTACAATTCTATCAAGCAGGAATTTTCAAATGACCTCTTAGGGTCTCTCCGGGAGAAAACCATGCGCAAACTATTTTCCGCCATCAAACACTTTTTCCTGCCGCCTCCCGGTAGTTCCGTCTGGGTGCGTCTGCTGCCTTTTGTGGTCTTGGGCATGATTACACTCGTCTTCGCCTACGGCAGCGTCGAAGCCTGGACGTACACCAACTCCTCCCAGTTTTGCGGCACCACCTGCCACACCATGCCCCCCGAATACAGCGCCTACCAGCTTTCGCCACACGCCCGTGTGCAGTGCGTGGAGTGCCACATCGGGCGCGATGTGGTCACGACCCAATTCACCCGCAAAGCAGGTGATCTGCGCCATGTGCTACTGACCATCACCCAGGACTACGAGTTCCCGATCCACAGCCGGGCCATGCGCCCTGCCCGCGACACCTGTGAAAAATGCCACTTCCCTGAAAAATTCTCCGATGACAGCCTGCGCGAAATCTACCACTTTGCCGAAGATGAAGAAAACACGCCGGAAAATACTTATCTCATCCTGAAAACAGGCGGTGGTACCAGCCGTGAAGGGTTAGGACAGGGCATTCACTGGCACATTGAAAATGAAGTGTATTACCTGGCTAACGATGAACTGGAACAGGACATCCCCTATGTGCGGGTCGTGGACCAAAACGGCAACATTCGGGAATACTACGACATCAGTTCCGGCTTCACGCCTGATGATGTGGCCGGGACGACATTGGCGCGGATGGACTGCCTGAACTGCCATAATCGCATCACCCACAACATCCCCAACCCGGATGATGCCATTGACGAGGCTATGCGCAAGAACTTGATAGCCCGCGATTTACCCCATGTGCGCCAGCAAGCCTTTGCCGTTTTGAGCGCCGCGTATGAAAGCGACGAGGCGGCCTATGCCGGTATTGCCAGCCTGGAAGATTATTATGCGGAAACATACCCGGAGGTTTATGCTCAGCGAGCCGATGAGATTCAGACGGCCGTGACAACCTTACAGGAAATCTACAGCCAATCTGTTTTCCGTGAGCAAAAAATTGATTGGGACACCCATCCCAATAATCTGGGCCATCAGGATAATCCGGGCTGCTTCCGCTGCCACGATGGCAAACACCTGACGGGCAGCGGGGAAGCTATTCGCCTGGAATGTAATTTGTGCCATTCCATTCCGGCGCAGGTAGATAATGCCGCCCTGGTGACCACCATTGAATTACCACGTGGGCCAGAGCCGCCCTCACACACCCATTCCAGTTGGATTACGCTGCATGGCAAGGCAATTGATAGCTCATGTGCAGCCTGCCATGTGCCGGCAGACCCATCGGTTGATTACACAGAACTAACCGAGAAACCACCTTCAGATAATTCATTCTGTGGTAACAGTGCCTGTCATGCGAATGAATGGGAATATGCCGGTTTTGACGCCGCAGAATTGCAGCCGGTTTTGGATCGGCAGTTATACATTTTGCTGCACACCAGTCCGTATTTGTTGGAAGGGGTTCCCCGCACCTATGAAAGCACGTTCAAAGCGATGTTTGACGGCCGTTGCACCTACTGCCACAGCGGTCCCACTGCCGAAGCCGATCTCGACCTGAGCAGTTATGCTTCTCTGTTACAAGGTGGAAAAAGTGGCCCGGCATTAGTTCCCGGTGATCCCAACACCAGCCTTATTATTCAAAAACAGTCTGGCTCCCGTGACCACTTTGGGCAAGTACTGGATGATGAACTGGACGCTCTAACTAATTGGGTGGTGGCTGGCGCGCCAGAGAAATAAAAGAAAGATGACAGTCACCTGAAAAGCGACTGTCATCTTTAGTAACATAAACTATTCAGTTGTTGTAGTTTCCGGTCGTGTCAACGCACTCGTATCACCACCCACTGCTTCAATTGAGTCATACAAGAACTGCAATACATACTTCCCGTTATGCGCAAACGCGCCAGGGTCTTTCTGTACATATTGGTAATTGTACGCTGCGCGCAGCAAGTTCGGCGTCCAGGTGCTGTACCCTTCATCCCCTTCACTGACTTCGCCATTACCATCGGCGTCGCCAAAGAAGTATGGGTAGGCATGACCATCATAAAGAATGGGCAGCGCGCCTGGCGTGTTAGCTGTATACGCCTGCATAGCGGCATACAGCAATTCCGCCAGCGTAGCAATCTCACCGGCCATTCCTTCAGCTACATCACCATCTCCATCATAATCCGTGGTGTTATCCTCATCGCGGATGTTCACCAGGTCAGCCTGCGTGGCTACGTTTTCGTGGCAGTCAGCACACTCAGTCACCACCACTTCCAACGCATGGGTGTCATGGCATTCCACGCAAGAGTCAAACCGGTTCACATGTTCGTTCCGACCCAAATAATCCTTATCCGCAAATTGATAAGCACCCTGTGCATCATTACCAAACAACGTCGCTCCGGCCGCAAAGTAATGAATGTTCTGGAAGCGCAACCCTTCTACTAACTCATCACCCGGCAGATCGGTCAGGGCACGATCCACACTGACTGTCGAGGAACGACCCTGATGGCAGTTGATACAGAGATTGCTCTCCATACCAGCTGTGTCATCTTCGGCCGTAGCTAACGTCAGAGTAGCTCCGCTGGGGAATTCTACTTCCTCCACCGCATAGCGGGTGAATGTGGTCAGGTCATTATGGCAGGTTGCACAGTTCAGGCCATTGCTGGCTGGTTGGTTAATGCTCACGCCTTGTTCCACAAAGAGCGGCAGCCCGGCGGCTGAATGACATTTGCTACACGAGCCGGGCACAACGCCACCTTCTGCATCCCAATGGCGGAACGGTTCTTCCGAACCGGCAAAGTGGCCGTGATCCACGCGGTTCATGGCGCTCATGTCAATGGGCGTAGAGATAGCCTGGTTCAGGTCTTCGATGGAATCATACAGCAGTTGGATGGTGTACTTGCCACCGTGTGCAAACTCGCCAGGGTCTTTTTGAGACATCTGGTAGTTGTAAGCGGCCTTAGCCAGACGCGGCGTCCAGGATGCGTACCGTTCATCCCCTTCGTTGGCCTCGCCATTACCATCGGTATCGGCAAAGAAGTAGGGGTGGCTGGCCGGATTGTAGACAATCGGCACACCGCTGACTTCGTTGGCATACGCCTGCATCGCCAGTAGCAAAGCCTCTTGCAGCCCGGCAATTTCAGCCATGATGCCTTCTTCAATGTCGCCATTGCCGTTGTAGTCTACCAATGAGCCAAACATGCGGATGTTCGCCAGATCTTCAGGGCCGGTTAAGCCTTCATGACAGGCCGTACATTCTTCAAATTTGACTTCCAGCGTATGCGAGTTGTGGCAATCCACGCAAGTGTCCATACCTTCCACATGGTCGAATTTGGCATCGTAGGTTTTGCCTTCGTATTCATAACCACCCATAACCACTGTGCCATATTGCGTGGCAGCTGCCGGATAGTAATGAATGTTGGTGAAACCAACCTCTTCGCTCACTGTGTCCAGGTCGGCTACCGGATCAAGCCCGGCATCCACAAAACCCTGATTGACGCTGACAGTGGAGGCGCGCCCCTGATGGCAGGTCATACAACGTGCTTCCGGGCCTAAGCCGGCTACTTCTACCCCGGAGGGGAACATCACCGTGCTTAGGTTTTGCGTGACGTCATTATGGCAGGCCTGACATTCGATAACCTGACCGATGGGGGCGGCCGCTTCCACGGAGCCAAAAGCGCTGCCATCTGCGCCCACGTAGTCCATAAAACCAGTGGTGCTGTGGCATTTGGCACAACTGGTCGGGACTTCAGCCGGGTCATCTTCGTTCCAGTGAATGAAGGCTTCGGCTTCAGCATCGGCGTGGGGTGAGTTGGCCCATTGCTCTTCGAAGGGGACAGTGGACACGGCTGATACAGGCGCTTCCGGTTCGACCATTACCTCGACCACACGGGTTACCTCTACCGGCACTTCAACCTCTACCGTTTCCGCAGCAACCTCTACTTCCACCGGCACTTCGACGATACGTGTCACTTCCACGGTTCCCGGCTCTTCCGAGCAGGCTACGATGCCTATGGTGAACATCAGTAAGGCCCCGACGATAAGACAGATGCGTCTGAATTTCGGGTGTATCATAAGAAATTCCTCCTTTTTAGGAATTTTTTTGGCACTCCACCGGTGTGTGCGCCCGGTAAACAGGCCAAAAAGTGAGTAAACCTGTACGTAATTCGTACTTCGTAATGCGTATCTGTTGGCAGATATGTGCTACGAAATAAGAGTTACGGCACGGCCGTTGCCAACGGCACAAACACCTCTCTGGTGGGCACAACGGTAATGAGCGCCGTCTGTTCAAAAGTAAACGCCCACACCAACACCACCAGGATAATGCTGCCCAAAATCACACTGGTCGCGGTAAAAATAATGCGCCGCCGCCGCAGGATGGGGGCCGGCACTTCCGGCCAGGGTGTTTCGCCACTTTCCAGCCGTTCCAGTTCCAGCGCATGTTCTTCTTCCATCTGGTGATGGGGCAGCTTGCCCGTCCACATACTGGGGTTCCAATGTTTAATCATCACGTTGTAAAAATGCCAGATGACGATGGAGACCACCGCCAACAGCGCCTCATAGCTGTGTGCAGCTTTGGCTGCCGGAATGATGGCGCCAGGCAGGATATTGGTGGTGGCAATGGGGTTCCACAACATGAAACCGGTGAGGGCCATGACGGCCGTGCCCCACACCACCGCCCAAAACTCCAGCTTCTCGCCAAAGTTAAATTTACGCATCTTGGGAGGCTCTTCTTGCAGCCCCACATTAAACTTGACGTACTCCACCAAATCAGTAGCGTCTTTCAGGTCAGGCGTCATGCGGTTCCGTTCACGGCGCACGTACAGTCGGTAAGCACTGGTGAACAGGTGATACACAGATCCCAACACCAGCAAAAAAGCCGCATACCGATGAATCAGTCGCACCGTTTCAATGCCTCCCATGGCATTGATCATGTTTTGCGCCAGTTCATATTGCGCATATCGTTGTGGCAGCCCGGTCACAGCCAACACGGTGAAACTGACGAGCAAGATAATATGCTCAATGCGTGCCCCAATGCGGAAGCGCTCGTATTGTTGTTGTTTTGCTTTTGCGGTCATACTCTGTAATTGGGTAATTGGGTAATTGGGTAATTACCCAATTACTTAATTGCGTCTTCTTCGCCGCACACGGCCGTACACATCCACTACCACCAGGAAACCAAAGAAGGCGACGGTGACGGGAATGACGATGCTGTAAAACAGTTCCACCAGATAGACCAGCGTGTTGTTTTGCAGAGATGGTTTGTAGTGGCTGGTCCAACTATCCGGGAAGTTTTCGGTGGCGTCGGGATGGCACTGCTGGCAGGTTTCCAACAGATTCGCCTTAATACCAGCATCGGGATCATCCGGGGACTTAATGTTGTGGATACCGTGACAGTCATAACAAACGGCCGTGTTCAGTTCCGCTCCTTCCAACCCTTCATGGGCAAAAAGCAGCGCCGTCGTGCCATGAAAATCAGCCACATACGTCTCAAAAACGTCTGTTGAAATTTCGTATTGGGCCATCAACTCTTCATCGGCGTGGCAATCGGCGCATAGATTGGGTGAATTGATCCGAAATTCCGGCGTGGTTGGGTCTTTAATGTCATGCACACCATGACAATTCACACAAGACGGCACATCCGGGTTGGCCTCCTCAATAAGCGCCTCGCCATGCACACTGTGGGCATATTCGTCGAAGATGCTGCTATGGCATTGGCGACAGGTCTCGCTGATGCGTGAACGTGGCTCATCCGGTACGGGCATGTCGTGCGGGCTGTGGCAGTCCGTACAAAGAGCCGATTCCAGATTACCCTCGAGCAATGCCTCGCTGTGAACGCTGTTGAGCGCTTTGGCGAACTGGTCTTCGTGGCAGCGCTGGCACAGGTTGTTCTGGTTTAGATTATATTGACGGGCGCTGACTTCACTGACCGGCTCGTGCGGGAATTTGTAATCCTGGTGGCAGTCGGTGCATTGCAGTTCGTCCCACTCATTATTGGCTCCATGTACGGAATCATGCAAGGCTGCTTCATCAATGGTAATGGAAACGACATCGCCGTTGGCAAAGGTCATGGTCTGGTCAGGCTGGCTGTGGCAGCTCAGGCAGTAGGCGTTATCGGTTTGTTGAGCGGTAAAGAGGCCGGCTTCGATCACGGCCGTTGCCCCCTCTGCCGTCACATCCACTCCCTGGGCTTCATGGCAGGTCGTACAGTTTTCCACATTGGCCCCTTCATGCCAGCTTGCCGCCGGTTGCACATCGTGGCCGCCATGACAATCCGTACAGACCACCGGGTTTCCGCCGTCTGCGGCGTCACTTGCTTGATCGGGATGACTTGTTAAATGGGGCTGCACATGGCAGCGTTCACAGGCCGTTGATCGCACAATCTGCCAATCTCTCAAACTCTCTTCAGCCAGTGGCGGGTGTGGATACTGGTAACTGTTGGGCGGCTGATGGCACTCCTGGCAGGCCAGGGATGACTCGGCCATGCTACCATGCACCGAGGCCGCCAATTCGGTCGCATCTACCTGCACGCTCAACTCCTCCCCGGAGGGAAAGGTAATCGTCGCGTCTGTATCGGTATGGCACAACAGGCAGGCGTCACTGCTGAATGGAGGGTGGTTGTCTGTGGGCGCAGTGTCTACTAAAGGGAGATAAGCTGGCACGGCCGTAACCCGTTCCTCGTTATCGCCGCGTGCAGCCAGGATGGGCACGGCCGTGAACACCCCACCCACGACCGCACACAAGCCCACCAGGACTGCCGCTCTGGCCAGCCACACCCTATTCATTGCTCTCCACGGGTACGGCCGTTGGCTCCGGCGCGGGTGGGTTGTGGTAGCCGGTGGCCGCATTCACCAGCTCCTCGTCTGTCTTGTCAGAGGCAAAAGCATTGGAGGAACTGTTGTGACAGCTACGACAGGTAGATTCCAAAGCCAGCCCATAACCGGCTACTATGCCATCCTCGTTATACTGGTTAATCAGTGCCGAATTGATAGCTACCATGTGAGTACGTTTATCACCGGTAAACTGGGCCGGGTCGCTGACCGCGCTTTGAATCACACGCGGCATATGGCAACTAATACACTCGGCATTGCTGTGAATCTCATTTTCGCGGTTACTGGCGATATCCAGGTGGCAATCTTCACAGGCCGTTTGCACAGTGGCCGCTTCGGCCTGCCGCAACTGTACCACGCCGCTGTGCGGATCGTGGCAAAGGACACAATCCATCACCGCATGTTTGCCTTGAAAGAAATCAGTGTAGGTATCGTGTTGTTGAATGAAACCATTCTGGGCAACAATAGCGGTAGTATCGCCGGTCAAATGGCAGGCGCCACACGCTGCGGCGTCGCGGTCAACATCCAGTTGCCAGACGATGGGGTCATTTACATGCAAACTGCCAGGGCCATGACATGCTTCGCATTGCACACCATCTGCCGCCCAGGTGCCAAGTAGACCGGCACGGCCGTCCTGGTTGCCAATGCTTGAGTAACCGGTAGTATGGCACGCCCCACAGTCATACGATACTTCTTCACCGCTGTGGTATGCCACCCATTCATCACCCAGCCCCAATTCATCATTGGGCAAATTGTATTGGGCGGCATCGCCGGTAATGACAAACCCATCTTGATCAATAAAACGCGCTTTATGGCTGTACCCACCAATGACATAGCTGATGTCATCCCAGGTATAACCTTCGGGAGGATCGGAGAGTTCGCTGAAGGGGAAAAGGGGTGGCTGTCCATCGGTTACGGCCGTCAACTGATGCGGATGACCACTGTTGCTGAAAACATCAAATGTTTCCTGGTGACAGTTGGCACAGGCTTCGCTGCCCGCAAACGTAGGCGGCGTAAAACTAAGGCCATCTACGCCAGCGGGGCCAGGCAAACCCTGTTCACCGGGACGTCCCTGCGGGCCAGGGGGGCCTTGTGCCCCTTCAGGGCCAGGCGGGCCTTGTGGCCCCTCTTGTGGTTGGCAGGCAGTGAGGAAAAAGGTAACGGCCGTGACCAACACCACTATTATTACTAGCCAGTGCTTCTGCTTCATGCCAATCTTCCTCCCAATAACGGCTATCATGGCGATACCCGTTGATAGTGATGTGCACTAACTTTGTCGAAGTATAGTTATTCCAAATCAACTTACCAATGACAGATGTCATAAGCCGCAGGTGACAAAGAGATGATAGTCCATCTTTCTCATTAAAGCTAGAAAAAAGCGGGAGGTGTTACGCGCCGGGTGTTGCGGTAGAATTGCCTGGTGGACGATGTTGAACGCAAGATTGCGAGACTGGAAGATTCAATTTCAGTAGATCGCAATGAGAGGAGTGTGCCTCCTTAGAACCCGTCCCGAGTTTTACCGAAGGGTGTCCGCCGCTTCGATCTAATGAGTGATAAGTGATGAACCGAGTATGGAATACAGCACCATATGGCCCACTGGCGATCACTGTCCAACCAGAAGTGGATTGGGACCTGGAAACACATCTGGACCAGGCTGAAGAAACAGAAGAAGAAAGCATGTGGCGTGTCATCATCCACAATGATGACGTGACGCCCATGGAATTTGTGGTGATGATTTTGCAGCGTATATTTGAATTGTTGCCTTTGCAGGCAGAACACGTGATGTTTGTGGCCCATTACACCGGTCTGGCGTATGTGTGTACGCTGCCGTTCAGCGAAGCGAAAAAACGGGTTGGCAAAGCCCACTTTGCTGCCCAGCTAGAAGGGTATCCCCTACGATTTACCATTGAACCGGAATGATAGGTGGCAAGTGGCAGGTAGCAGGTGGCAGGTAAAACACATGCCACTTGCCACCTGCCACTCACCCAGTACAGGAGTTTATTGTATATGGAATTGCACATGAAGCAGGCCGGGCCGAACGGCCGGGTCATCATTGAGCGGGATTTAGAAGCCCTATCCCCCTCTTATACCCGCGAGTATGGGCTGGTAGTAGAGCGAGCAGAGGGGGCAGAAGTATGGGATGTAGACGGCCGTCGTTACATTGACTTTATGGCCGGGATTGGCGTCGTCAACGTGGGTCACCGCCATCCGCGTGTGGTGGAAGCGGTGAGGGAGCAAATTGACAAATTCTGGCATATTTGCCTGAGCGATTTTTACTACCCCAACGCTGTGGAACTGGCGGAAAAGTTGCAGGCCACTGCGCCTATGTCTGACGAAACGCGCGTCTTTTTTAGCAATTCTGGCACAGAGGCCGTGGAAGCAGCCATTAAACTGGCGATGTATAAAACAGGGCGCACCCGGTTTGTGGGTTTTTTGGGGGGGTTTCACGGCCGTACTCTAGGCGCCCTCTCCTTCACCGCCAGCAAAGCGGTGCAGCGCGCCAACTATCTCTCCGGCGTGAAGGTCTACCATGTGCCCTACCCCAACCCCTACCGCCCCATCATTGTGCAGCAGCCCGGCGAATTGTACGGCGACTCCGTCATCAACTTCCTGGAAGAGCAGCTTTTCCGCACCACCATCGCCCCGCACGATGTGGCCGCGGTGATGATCGAACCGATTCAGGGTGAAGGTGGCTACATTGTGCCCGCCGCCCACTTCATGCCTCGCCTGCGCGAGCTTTGTGACCGCTATGGCATTTTGCTCATCGTAGACGAGGTGCAAAGTGGCGTCGGCCGTACCGGGAAATGGTGGGCGGTAGAACACGAAGATGTCGAACCGGACATCGTTTGTTTCGCTAAAGGCATTGCCAGCGGGCTGCCGTTGGGCGGCATCATCGCCCGCAAAGAGGTGATGGATTGGAAACCGGGGGCGCATGGCAGCACGTTTGGCGGCAATCCTATCGCTATCGCCGCTGCCGTCGCCACTCTGACCACCATTGAGCAGGAAGGCCTGCTTAATCTGGCGGCCCAAACCGGCCAATTTATCCAGGACGCCCTGGTGGAAATGGAAAGCCGCCACCCCAGCATTGGCGAGGTACGCGGGCGCGGCTTGATGATTGGCGCGGAGTTTGTAAAGAGCCGGGAAACGAAAGAGCGTGCCGTAGAACTGCGCAACCACGTCATTCACAGTGCCTTCCAAAAAGGGCTACTGCTGCTGCCCTGCGGCACCAATACCATCCGCTTCATCCCCCCGCTCAACATTTCACGGGGATTGGTAGAAGAAGGGCTGCATATTCTGGAAACGGCCGTGACCGAAGCGGAAGCGCGCTTCCTGTGAACAGGTGTCAAGTGTTGAAGTGAGCAGGTGATGAGGTGAGGTTATCTCTCTTCATAATTCCTAATTCCAAAGGTGATGCAGTGATAGAGAGAATTGCAGCATTAAAACAAAAACTGGTCGGAGGGGTGACGCCAGCCATGGCCACACCGGTGCTGGCCGATGGGTATACGGTGAACACGGCCGTCATCCCCACTCTGGCCGACTTTCTCATTCAGGCCGGTGTGCGCGGGCTGTTTGTGGGCGGCACTACCGGCGAAGGGGTGTTGCTGACAGAATCGGAACGGATGCGGCTGCACGAAGCCTCCGTGGCAGCAGCCAACGGCCGTGTGCCCGTCATCCTGCACATTGGCACAAACCGGTTGGACACGGCCATAACCCTGGCTCACCACGCGGCTGACATTGGCGCGGATGGTATTGCCGTCGTCACGCCCTATTTTTATGGCATGGATGATGACGGGTTGGCCGCCTATTTTGAAGCGGTAGCAACGGCCGTACCGGACATGCCCCTGATCCTGTATGACATTCCACAAATGGCGACCAACGGCATCTCCCCGGAACTATTTGCCCGGTTGGGGAAGACTATCCCCTCCCTGGCCGGTATCAAATGCAGCCGACCGGATGCCCAAATCATCCGCCGCCATATCGTGGCTGCACCGGAGCGGGCGATGGTGCTGGTGGGTAATGAGGCCATTGCCCTCGGTTCACTGGCGATGGGGGCGGATGGGATCATTAGTGGACTGTGTACGGCCGTGCCCGAACCGTTTGTGGCCCTCACCCGTGCTTTTGCCGCCGGGGATATGGCCGAAGCGCAGCGTCAGCACTGGCTGATTAACCGATTGCTGCCCTGCCTGCCCGCGGGGGCGCGTATTGGTGGCATCAAACAGATTTTGACGGAACGGGGTATTGATGTGGGTACGGCCGTGCCGCCCCGCGCTATGCCGGACAAACCGATCTTGCCCACAATGCAAGAGATATTGGGACATTGAGGTATTAGCGCAATATCTCAATGTCCCAATATCCCCAACCCCCATGAAACTCCTCCTTTTCGACATTGACGGCACACTCATCCGCAGCCAGGGCGCAGGCCGGGAAACGTTGGCTTATGCGTTGGAGCAGGTTTTTGGCACAACCGGGCCACTGGCCGACTACCATATGAGTGGCAAAACAGACCCACGCATTGTGCTGGATTTGATGACGGCCGTTGGCTTAACCGTCGAAGAAATCACCCCTAAACTGCCACAGGTATATGAACATATGGCCGTCAGAGGGCGGGAAATCTTCCCGCAACGGGAGATGCACCCCTGCCCCGGCGTGCCGGAACTATTAACCGCCTTGCAGGCGCATGACGGCGTGATATTAGGCCTGTTAACCGGCAATGCCCATCTGACTGCACCGATGAAATTAAGCGCTGCCGGGATAGATCCGGTGCAGTTCAAAGTAGGCGTCTACGGCTCTGATGCGCTGGATCGCAACCTGCTGCCCGCCATTGGAATTGAACGCGCCAATCAGTTGACCGGACATGAATTCAGTGGTTACAATACCGTCATTATTGGCGACACCCCAGCAGATATTATGTGTGCCCGGGCCGGAAAAGTAACGGCCGTTGCCGTAGCCAGTGGTTGGCACTCCGCCGCAACATTAGCTAAATACCAGCCTGATCATCTCTTCGAAAGCCTGGCAGACACGCAAACGGTAATAGGAACTTTGCTGACAAAGTAGGGCATGCCGGCTCATCCACTTACAAGAACAGGAATGTAAATGACACATACCCAAATACAGCGCACCATTGCCGGTATTACGCTGAGTAACGAAAAGCCCACCAGATTGACACATGAAGAGTTGTATGCCTGGGTAATCTGGCAATTCCCTCGTCCGCAGAATGGGGGGCTGGTGGGCGCAGTACACCCTCCCCTGCCGCAGCATGGCTGGATTCCTGCCATCATCTTCGCCAGTAAAAAGCATGTTGATATTTACGCCCACCTTGATGAGCAATTCTCTACACCAGAGTCCGCTGCGGACTATTTCCATGCGTCAAACACAAACAAATAAGATGTTTGAAAAGAATCCTTTAAATCAGGTTGAAATTCTGCGAAAATCCGGTAGACTTACGTTTCGCGCCTGGAAGCGCCATTAATTTCAAATTGTAATAAGAGGATTGATCATGGCCCGAAAGTGTAAGATTAGCGGCAAAGGCCCCTTGGCTGGCAACAATGTTTCCTTCTCACAGAAGAAAACACGGCGGCGTTTTTTGCCCAACCTGCAAACGAAGAAGATTTATGTACCAGAGCTAGACCGCACTGTCAGCATTCGTATGTCAGCACGTGCGCTGCGCACCGTTGATAAAGTCGGTTTGATGACTTACCTGAATAAAGAAGGGTTAAAACTGCAAGACGTTGTTTAACTGTCCGTCTGGAGGATTAAGAACTTATGGCTAAGAAAAAAGATATTCGTGGCGTTATTAAATTGCGCAGCACAGAAAGTTCTCATGTGTATTACACCATGAAAAATCGTCGTAATACACCGAATCGCATTGAGCTACGCAAGTTCGATCCGACATTGCGACGCCATGTGCTTTATCGTGAAACGCGCTAAGGGCCAATTGACTCTGCCCTAAAAGCCTGCCCGCAATATGTTGGCAGGCTTTTTGTTTGCTATCTGTTGTGGTATAAAATATCAATCATGAATCAGAGGACGGTTCGCGGCGTTGATCATTTGCCGGCCTGCCCATGTCTGCAACTGGTGGATGTGTCGGTTGCGTATGCGGGTGGGCCACACGGCCGTACCGCCCGCAACGGCCGCGATCTGGCTTTGCAACACATCAGTTTCCAGGTGGAAAGCGGGCAGCGTGTGGCCGTGGTTGGCCCCAATGGGGCCGGGAAAAGCACCCTCTTGCACTTGATTGCCGGCACCGTCCAACCCACCGGCGGGCAGGTCAAGATTTTTGGCTCCGGGCCAGGCAAACACATCTGCATTGCCTATGTGCCCCAGCGCAGCCAGATTGACTGGACATTCCCGGTAACGGCCGCAGATGTGGTGATGATGGGGCGCGCCAGGCAAATTGGGCTACTGCGACGGCCGTCACGCCAGGACAAACAGATAGTCGCGGAAAGCCTGGAATGGGTGAAGGCCCTACCGCTGGCGCATAAACAAATTGGTGAACTGTCCGGCGGGCAACAGCAACGTATCTTCATCGCCCGGGCGCTGGCCCAGGAAGCAGAACTATTACTGCTGGACGAGCCACTGACCGGGCTGGACATGCCCAGCCAGGAAACGATCTTTGCCATTTTGGATTCATTACGGCCGTCTGGCGTGACTATCCTCATGGCCACCCATGATCTGGCATTGGCGGCCGAACATTTCGACCAGATCATGTTGCTGAATCAAGTGATGGTAGCGTTTGGAGAGCCTACGGCCGTACTCACCCAGGAAAACCTCCTGCACGCTTACGGTGGGCGTGTGTCAATCTTCAACCCATACGGACTACACACATGATCATTAACTGGTTACTAGAGCCACTGCAATACTCATTTATCGTGCGTGCGTTGCTGGCAGCCGTGATGGTGGGCATCGTTTGCCCGGTCATTGGTACTTACATTGTCTTGCGTGGTATGGCTTTTTTAGGAGACGCGCTGGCACATATTATTCTGCCAGGAGTGGTGGTTGCCTATTTGTTAGGTTGGCCGCTGGCCGTGGGCGCGCTGGTAATGGGCATTACTGCCGCCGTGGGCATTGGGGCACTGACGGAACGACGAGTATTGAAAGAAGATACCGCCATCGGTGTTATTCTGGCCGGTTTGTTTGCCCTCGGGGTAGCACTGCTCTCAGCCACCGGTAATTATGCTGTTGACCTTACACACTTTCTTTTTGGCAATCTCTTGGGTGTGACGGCCCTGGATTTATGGATTACTTTTTTACTGGCAATGCTTGTGTTATTGACAATCGGATTGTTTTTCAAAGAGTTTATGGTTATCTCTTTTGACCCCATGCTGGCCATTACGCTACGGTTACCGGAGCGATTTTTGCGCTACCTGCTACTGATTTTGATCGCCGTAACCATTGTTATTTCGCTGCAAGTGGTGGGGATTGCTTTGATGTTAGCGATGCTGGTAACACCGGCCGCCGCTGCTTCGCTGCTAACACGCCGTCTGTACTCGATGATGGTCTGGGCAGCCGGAATTGGTGTTTTTTCGGGAGTGACCGGAGTTTACCTCTCATTTTATCTAGACATTGCCTCTGGCCCGGCGGTGGTGTTGGTGGCAACGGCCGTGTTCATTCTCACATTTCTGCTGGCGCCCCACCGTGGCATCATCTGGCAGCGCGCCTAAAGGATTTTTCATGTCCGACGAACGCCTACATCTGTTTGCTGAACGGCTGCATCAACATGGCTACCGCTTCACCCCAGCACGACAGGCAGTAATTGAAACCCTGCTGGCCACAGGCGGTCATCTCAGTGCCGACACATTGGCAGAAGCGGTGCATGAAGCCGCACCCCAGGTAGGTCGCATGACTGTTTATCGCACTTTAGATTTGTTAAGTCGGTTGGGATTGGCACGTCCCGTTTACCAGGGCACAGGTGCAGCTCATTATGTACTGATTGATAGGGGCCACCATCATCATCTGGTGTGTGCCGCGTGTGACGCGGTAATTGAATTTGACGAATGTGTGGTCGCAGAGATGGAACGAGCAGTGGCCGAACGTTTTGAATTTGAGGTATGGGGGCATCTGGTGGAGTTTTACGGCCGTTGCCCGAATTGCCGTAACTCGTAGAATCTTAAGCCGTAATCCGAGCTTGTCGGATTACGGCTTAAGACTTACGCATTAGGCTTATTGCCTGATTGGCAAGGTTGTAATCGGAACACTCAGAGCCACAAATTGTGCTTGAATCCAACCCTCTTGGCCATTGCTCAAAACTACATAGACCCAGGTATTATCGGCTGTGCGCCCGGTAGCCGTGACGGCCAGACCAGAATAAACCGTGCCGGTGATCTGGCAGGTCAGGTTGGGGCAGGCGCGTAAGCTGGCTGTATTGCCCGGATTTACAGGTGGTTGGGCAATCGGCGGGGCGGGTGCAATCGGTTGGCCGGGTACCGGCCCGGCCAGTGACGGCAGTAAATTCACGTTCAGGGCAGTGCTGATATAGCCGGCATTGACCCATCCTTCTTTGCCATCGCTGGCGCGGATATACAGCCAGGCGTTATCGCTGGTACGGCCGATTAAGACGGCGGATGAGCCGAAGGAAGCAACTGTGACCACACTACCACCCACACCAGGGGCGCTACGCACATTCAGATTACCGGCCACAACGGTGCCTGTGCCTGTCTGGGATGTAACCGGCAGATTGGTCTGGCTGGAACTGGTAACCAGGTAACGGCCGTTCACCCATCCTTGCACATTATTCACATCTGCCACCTGAATCCAGGTAGTATCCAGATTGCGCCCTAACAGCCAGACCAGCTCGCCACTGTCAATGGTTGTGACACGCACATACCCGACGCCGGGACCTGAACGTATATTGAGCGAAGCAGTGTTGATGGTCGCTGTATTAGGAATGACTGTAGGCGCAACGGCAGTGGGTGTAGCGGTAACCGCCACCGGAGTGGAGGTGGGAATACCCGGAACCGGGGTAGAGACAGAACTGTCCACTACCGGCAGCAAGGAGATGGAGGCGCTTGGGGTGATGTATCGGGCGGCGGCAGCGGTCTGAATGTATAACCAGGTAGAGTCGGCATTACGGCCGATCAAGGTGACAACATCACCAAAATAGACGGCAGCAATGACGTTATATTGCACACCTGGCCCAGAGCGGATATTCAGTGCACCTGTATTCACCACACCTGTGATATTGGTGGTAGGGGGAGGCGTGGGGGTGGCCGTATTAGCACTAGGAGTGGCAGTTGCAACAGGGGTAGTGCTGACGGCCGTTAAATCAAACAAGTTAATGGTATACGTCAATACCTGCGGTCGCATCCAGCCGACAATGTTGTTGGGGGTGCGCACAAAGACCCAACTGGCGTCGGCATTGCGCCCAATGAGCGTCGACCTGATTCAAAGAGACCACATCTACAATGGTTGCCTGCGTATCAGCATTGGCATGGACGGTGGCGGAACTGGCATTGACAATAGCCGGGGCAGTCACCTGCGCCTGGGTATCGTAAGCCATGACCTGGCTGGTCAGGAACAGGCCAGACAACAGCAACAGGATGATGAGCCATAATTTACCGGAAGCTAGTTTTGTTCTCATATCTTGAACCTCCTTTAGAGAGCAAGATGACATAAAATCACTTTACATAGTATAGACTATATCGAGGTATTTCTGCAAGTGGAGTTATGTAAAAGGAAAGGGGGGACTAACTCGCCATTCGTTTTGGCAGTCGGTATAATTTTTCTCAGAGTCGAGGAGTGGAGATTTGAAATTGAAGATTAGAGAGATAGTGATCTCTCAATCGGCGGTTTTTGTCTCTGGCTACAAGTTGTTAGGAGATTCGTAATGGACATGAAACCACGTATTCTAATTGCCAAGCCGGGGTTGGATGGACATGACCGGGGGGCGAAGGTGGTGGCGCGGGCGCTGCGGGATGCGGGCATGGAGGTGATTTATACGGGGCTGCGCCAGACGCCGGAGATGATTGTAGAGGCGGCTTTGCAGGAAGATGCGGATGCGATTGGGTTGAGTATTCTTTCGGGGGCACATTTGCCGCTGGTGGAGCGGATTATGGAGTTGCTGGTGGGGAATGAGATGGAGGATGTACCGGTGTTTTTAGGAGGCATTATTCCGGCGGATGATGTGCCTGTGCTGCGTGGGATGGGGGTTGCCGGTATTTTTGGGCCGGGGTCCAGCACGGAGGAGATCATCCAGTTTATCAATGAGGCGCTGGCGGGGACGCATGAGGAACGGGCGGCGTGAATGAGTTGATTGCGGGGGTGCTACACGGCCGTACCCGTTCCATTGCCCGCCTCATTACCTTGATTGAAAACAGTGAGGCGACGGCGGAAACGGCCGTGACCGCCCTTTACCCTCACACCGGACAGGGGCACATTATCGGCATTACCGGATCGCCGGGCTGTGGCAAGAGTACGCTGGTGAATGAGATGGCGAAAGTGTTGCGCCAGGAGGGGCAGCGGGTGGGCATTATTGCCGTTGACCCCAGCAGCCCGTTTACCGGCGGGGCACTGCTGGGTGACCGGGTGCGGATGCGCGACCTGGCGGGAGACAGCGGTGTGTATATGCGCAGCATGGCGTCGCGCGGCAGTCTAGGCGGATTGGCGCAGGCGACGGGGGCGGCGATTAAGGTGCTGGATGCAGCCGGGTTTGAGAAGATTTTAGTGGAGACGGTGGGCGCGGGGCAGGCGGAAGTGGATATTGCCCGTGCTGCGCACACAACGTTGGTAGTGGAAGCACCGGGCATGGGGGATGATGTGCAGGCGTTTAAGGCGGGGATTTTGGAGATCGCCGATATTTTGGTGGTGAATAAGGCGGACAGGCCGGGCAGTGACCGGGTGGTACGGTCGTTGGAGTTGATGTTGCATTTCGGGCCGGCCGGAGGGATGCGGCATCACGGCCGTGTTCTGGACTCACATTCGCCGGCCACTAATGGGGCCACGGGTGGGTGGCAGATTCCGGTGCTGCCGACGGCGGCCAGTGAGGGTCGGGGCGTGGCCGAATTAGTGAGCCGGGCACAGCAGCATATAGAGTATTTGCGGCGCAGCGGCGAATGGGAGCGGCGGGAACAGGAACGCTGCCGCCATGAGGTGCGCCAGTTGTTGCAGGCGCACTTGCTGGCACAGTGGGACACGGCCGTTGCCGAATCCGAACAAGATGCACTGGTAACGGCCGTTGCCGCCAGAGAGATTGACCCATATACGGCCGTGCGCCAGCTTTTAACCCATTTTCCCGGAAACTTCGGCGTTTCTGGGGAGATTGCGAGTACAGTATGAGCGATATGGTGGCCTATGGGGGCATTAAGTTGTTTGCGGGATCGGGGAATCCTGAATTGGCAGAGAAGATCGCCGCTTATCTGGGTATTCCCTTAAGTAGTTGGGACATCATCCAGTTCCCCAATGAGAATTTGTTTGTGAAGCTGGGCGGCAGTGTGCGCGGGCAGGATGTGTTTATTATTCAGAGCCACAGCCGCCCCATTCACCAGAATATCATGGAGATGCTGATCGCCATTGATTGTGTAAAGCGGGATTCGGCGGGGCGGGTCACGGCCGTTATCCCCTACATGGCCTACGCGCAGAGCGATAAAAAAGACCAACCGCGCGTGCCCATTACCGCCCGGCTGTTGGCGGATATGATTGAGATTGCCGGGGCTGACCGCTGGATTACCATTGATTTGCACGCGGAGCAGATTCAGGGCTTTTACAAGATTCCCGGTGATTCGTTAACGGCGTTTCACATTCTAATTGATTATTTCCGCGACAAGCAGTTGCAGGCGGTGGTGGTAACACCGGATTTGGGTTTTGCCAAGCGGGGACGCAACTTTGCCGCCAGTCTGGATTTGCCACTGGCGTTTGTGGAAAAGCGGCGGGCGGGCAATGAGACAGGGCGGGAAGCGCTGAGTTTGATTGGCAGTGTGGAAGGGAAAGATGTGATCATTGTGGATGATCTGGTGGATACGGCCGGTTCGATGCAGGAAGCGGTGCAGTTGGTGAAGTCATGTGGGGCGCGGGATGTGTATGTGACGTTTACGCACGCGGTATTGTCTGACCCGGCCGTTGAACGGTTCCGGGCGATGCCGGTGAAGGAGATTGTGACGACGGATACGCTGCCGATTCCGCCGGAGAAACGGCTGCCCAATCTGACGGTGCTGTCAGTGGCCCGTTTGTTGGGGGAAGTGATTATCCGCTCACACGAAGGGCGGAGTGTGGGGGAGTTGTTTAATGAGTAAGCGGTAATCAGATAACCGATTGCCTATCGCCAACTACGCCCTCCTAAGCATTGGTATAACATAAAACTTACACAACCGCCCTACCCTTTGCCCAGATTCAGGCTAAACTCCCCCAACCTCCTGGAGCTTCTAAAGCTCCAAGGGGTTGAATAAACTGCTACAATTTCTTTAGGAAGACAACCATGTTCAAGAAACTTGTTTCCAAAGTTGTGGGCGACCCCAACAAGAAAATCATCACGAACTTACAACCATTGGTCACGGCCGTACACAACCTCGAATCCCACATGCAGGCGCTCAGCGACGACCAACTGCGCGAAAAAACCGAAGAACTGCGCCGCCGTCACCTTGAAGACGGCGAATCCCTGGACGAACTCATGCCCGAAGCCTTTGCCCTCGTCCGCGAAGCCTCCGTCCGCACCACCGGCCTGCGCCACTACGACGTGCAAATCATGGGCGGCGCCCTCCTCCATCGCGGTGAAGTGGTGGAAATGCGCACCGGCGAAGGCAAAACCCTTGTCGGCACCTTGCCCCTCTTCCTCAACGCCCTCACCGGGCGCGGCGTCCACCTTGTCACCGTCAACGACTACCTGGCCCGGCGCGATGGCGGCTGGATGGGCAAAATCTTCCACACCCTCGGCCTCACCGTCGGCTGCATCGCCCCCCTGCAATTCTCCGCCCTCTACGACCCCGACTACGTCAACCCCGGTGCGGAACTGGAAGACGAACGGCTCGTCCACTGGCGGCCCTGCACCCGCAAACAAGCCTACCTGGCCGACATCACCTACGGCATCAGCAGCGAATTTGGCTTCGACTACCTGCGCGACAATATGGTTACCGTCCGCGAAAAACTGGTGCAGCGCGAACTTGTCTACGCCATCATAGACTAAGTAGACAACGTCCTCATTGACGAAGCCCGCACCCCTCTCATCATCTCTGGCCCCGCCGACCGCTCCGGGCAAGATTACGCTCGCTTCGCCGAATACGTGCGCGGCCTCAAACGCAACACGGCCGAAGAAGACGCCGAACCCAACGGCCATTACGATCTGGACGAAAAAAGCCGCACCGTCAGCCTGACGGAAATGGGTATTGCCGAAATCGAAAAACGCATCCCCGAATTGGACACCGAAGCTGGCGACAGCCTCTACGACCCCCGTTTCTATCACCTCACCTACTACCTGGACAACGCCCTCAAAGCACAATACCTCTTCAAACGGGATGTGCAATACGTGGTCAACGACGGTCAGGTCATCATTGTAGATGACTTCACCGGCCGCCTCATGCCCGGTCGCCGTTACTCCGAAGGTCTGCACGAAGCCATCGAAGCCAAAGAAGGGGTGCAGATCAAACGCGAAACCGTCACCGTGGCCACCATCACCCTGCAAAACTACTTCCGCCTCTATGAAAAACTGGGCGGCATGACCGGTACCGCCCTCACCGACGCCGAAGAGTTCGACAAAATCTATGAACTGGGCGTCACCCCCTTGCCTACCAATGTGCAATACATCGTGGACACGGGCGCAATGGGGCTAATCGAGCAAAAAGAGAAAGTGGAAAGCGGCGAGCGCGTCGCCTATACCGATCCGCAAACCAAAAAGCCGGTCTACTTCAAGCGTCTCGATTTCCCCGATCAGATTTTCGGCAATGAAGGCGCCAAAGACAAAGCGATCATCAGCGAAGTCAAACGCTACCGCGAAGCGGGACGGCCGATCCTGGTGGGCACGACCTCCGTTGAACATTCAGAAACCATCCACAAAATGCTGGAACGAGAGCACATCCCCCACACCGTCTTGAACGCCAAGATACACCAGTCGGAAGCGTTGATTGTGGCTCAGGCTGGCCGCAAAGGGGCCGTAACCATCTCTACTAACATGGCTGGTCGGGGTACGGACATCTTGCTGGGCGGCAACCCGGAAGGGCTGGCGGCGGAGATGATGGAGGATGAGTTGTTTTCACGGCCGTTGCTCAACCAACTCGCCTTCAAACTGCTGGACGACGGCGAAGAAGCCGCCCGTGACATGGCCCACAAACACAGCAAACTATCGGAAAGCCTGGTGGGCTGGCTACTGGAAGTGAAACAAGAGATGGATGAAGCCCTGGCCGAAATTGAGCGCGTCCAGGTCATGGGCTTCCTCACCCAACAACTGCGCAAAACATACCCCATTGAGTATGACGATCTGACAAAAACGCTGCGGCTGGTAAATAGCGGTTTCCTCGGTGAAGCACGCGAATACCTGGAAGAGATCAACGTAGACGTAGCCCTGGTGGAAGATGCCACGCGGCAGACGGAGATGTACGGCCGTTACCAACGCATCCATGCCGACAACGGGTTAGCCGCCCAATTCCTGGCCGAAATCGTCTTCGACAAACATTACAACGCCCGCGCCGCCGTCATCCGTGCCGTTATGGCCGGCGACCGCCCCGAAGCCCAAAAGATCGTCACCGAAATTCCCGGTATGCCGGCCAATCTGGTGGCCCGCATCGAAGAAATGCAGCACCAGACCAAACGTGAACGGGAGGAAGTTTGGCAGCTTGGCGGCCTGCACGTCATCGGCACCGAGCGGCACGAATCGCGGCGCATTGATAACCAGTTGCGCGGCCGTGCGGCCCGCCAGGGCGACCCCGGCTCTTCCCGCTTCTTCCTCTCATTGGAAGATGAATTGATGCGCCGGTTTGGCGGCGAACGGCTGAAAAGCTGGATGAGCAAAGGGCTGCTGTCCAACATCCCCGAAGATATGCCGCTGGAGTTTGGCGTACTCGACCGGATGATTGAGAGCGCCCAGGAGCGTGTGGAGGGGTACAACTTTGACATGCGCAAAAACATCGTGGAATATGACGATGTGATGAACCGGCAGCGCCAGGCCATTTACAACGAACGGCGCGCTATTTTGATGTCCGATGGGGTGGATTATGATGGCAAGATCAACGACGCCTTTGCCAAATCCATCGCCGAATTGGTGGAAAACTACGTCACCAACTACGAGCAGTACTGCCGGAGCGAAATCGAGCGCATCATCTCCGATTTCAGCACAGATGCGACGGATCAGGTGCATCTGACGGCCGTGATCGCCCGTTTACGCGGTTTATTGCCCGGCATTGTCAACCTGGATCGCAACGAACTAGCGGCTCTATCCCCGGCTAAACTGACCACCCGCCTCATGGAACTGGTATTAGACAATGCCGAAAGCGGACATAACCTCTATCAGCTTTTCCAGGCGATGAACCGCTTTCTGCCGCTGTTCCCACCCGTGCCCAATCTGGGGGCACTGGCGCTGCGCAAAACGGGGCAACAGGCCGCACGAGAGAATACCCGCCGGCTGTATCTGGAAATGGTGGAAACGTTCTTCAATGAATTTGTGACCGAACAGGTAGAGTTAGAACCGGCAGAACGCGAGCGGATCTGGGGAACGGCCGTTGCCGACCTCACCGCCGCCTTCAACCAGTTCAACGTGGAAGGTCTCAATGCCAACAACGCCCCCAATCGGCAGCAGCGCTTCAAACAAAATGCCGACAAAGCGTTACACAACTTGCTGCTGGAAACCATCGCCGCTATGGACGCCGAACAGCTTGAAATCGCCCTGGTCGAATACGTCCACAGCCAGCAAGACAAATGGCGCAAACACATCGGTGAACAAGAGTACCGCAACTACCAGCGCACCCTGCTGCTGAGCGCTATTGACCGCGAATGGCGTGACTATCTCACCGCCGCCGACGACCTGCGCCGCGAAATTGGCCTGGAAGCGCTGGGCCAGCGCGACCCCAAAGTCATCTACAAAATCCGTTCTGCGGAAATGTTTCAGGACATGCGCCACAATATCGAGAAAGACATCGCCGACCGCTTTTTCCGGGATATTGCCCAACACCAGGCATTTATCCAACAGCAAGAAGCGGCGCAACGTTACCAGGAGCAGGCGCGTGACGCCGGTTTCGCCGTTGTCAAACGGGAAGGCGGTAAGGGCGTTGAACTGCGCCGCGATGTACCTAAGGTCGGGCGCAATGATCCTTGCCCATGCGGCAGCGGCAAGAAATACAAAAATTGCCATATGCGCCAGGAACAGCATGGCAGCTCGACCAGTGGCGTGGCCGGGCAAAACCAACCGGCAAAATCAGGCGCAGGCGGCAAAGCACGGCGATAATGTGTTACAATCGGGGCATGTTAACTTTGCGTACCCGATTCGACCTGGCATAAAATAAAGAGCAGCACCAATGGCTTGAGTGCTGCTTTTTTCTTTCCGGCCTCACCATCTTTTTACGTCACCTTCACCAGGTCAGATTGACGGCTCTTAGAAAACATGGAATGATTCGCCTGCAAAACAAGACCTGACAGGTTTCCCAAAAACCTGTCAGGTCTCAAACTATACGATAATTCCTATTTGAACCATGCTCACTCCCCTTCATAATACGGACTTGATTATGCCGGATTCTACGATTCACTTCACTGCTCTCAAGGAGTTGCGCTACGATTTGCAGCGTGTACAGACAGTCACTGCTTTGCTGGATGTAGCCGCCTCTTTTGCCCGCAAATATCTGGATGTGGATGAGGTGGATGTGCTGGAAACGGCCGTGCCAACGGCCGACACCTCGTTTCCCATCGGCCAGTCTGGCTACCGGCTGGTGGTGCCTGGCCATGTGCCAGACCATAACACCAGAGAACTGGCGGCCATCGCCGCGTTAATGATGGCCAGTGCCCCCTGTTTCCGCACGAATACGCAGGTAGAAACCATTTACCGCATCACGGAGGGGGCACGGCCATTGCAGCCCCTCTCCCAGGCATTAGCCGAAATTCACCAGCAACTCGTTCACATCTACCAGCCAGACGCCAGCTTTATCGCCCTGGTGGAGCCACAGACCGATACGATTGAATTTGCCGCCGCGCAGGAACAGGGGCACAAACTCAGCCTCAATCCCATCTCACTGCTTGACCAAACCCACCTGACCGCCTGGGTCATTGAGAATAATATGCCCTTTCTCACGGCTGATTGGCAAAGCGCCACCCAACCCGCCCCCATGCTGCCGGGGCATTTCCAGCCTCGTTCCGTCTTGTGCCTGCCACTGCGGCAGGGGGATGAGGTTTCAGGTGTGCTTTGTTTACAGAGTGGCACAGCCGGGCGCTACACGGCCGATGATTTGCCCGTGCTCACGGCCGTCGCCACCGACATCGCCACCATCGTGCAAAACATCCGCCAATACGCTCTCACACAAGAGTTGGTGGACAAAGGCACACAGGATTACCAGACGGCCGTGGCCCTACGCCAGGCCATCGCCATCATTAGCACCTCGCTGGAAAGAGACATCGTTGTGGAGCGGCTGCTGCTGGCCTTGGGCAATGTGGTTACCTACAACAACGCTTTTGTCTTCCTCTGGCAAGACAACATGTTCCGATTTGCTGCCAGCCGAGACTTTTATGACCGCCCCATCCGCCTGACGCCCGCTCAAATTGAGGCCATCTGGCAAGACGCCCTGCTCATCAAAGAAATCCACGCCAGAAAAGAGATCATCCGCATAGATGATGTGCGCGAAGACGAACGCTGGCAGCCCTTTCCCGAAGGCAGCAAAATCCGCTCCTGGATGGCTACCCCCCTACTCTCCGGCGGCCAACTGCAAGGCATCCTTATTTTTGACAGCCATGAGGTGAATGCCTTTAACGGCCGTGCCGAATGGCTCGCTTCCACCCTGGCCTCCCACGCCGCCGTAGCCATCCAAAACGCCAGCCTATACCAGCAAACACAACAACAGTTAACCGAACTAGGCACCCTCTACCAGGCCAGCGCCACCATGACCGCCAACCTGGATCAAGACTTCGTTCTGCAAACCGTTGTCTCCGAAATGGTGCGCGCCTTACAGGTGGATAGCTGTACCATCTTCGTCTGGGACAAAGACCAGCAAAGCCTGCACCCGGCCGCCCACCGCAACCAATTTTACGAAGACCAGACTGATAGCCCACACCACCTGGGCTTAAGCCAGATCAACAATCTGGAAGCCTACGGCATCGTGCAAAAGGTTCTGGATACCCAGGAACTACGCAGCCTACGCATTGACGAAGCCTGGACAGACGAAGACATCACCCTGCTGCGGGAGGCTAAACTGCGGTCATTGCTGCTGGTGCCGCTGGCCCGGCGCAGCAACATTTTCGGCCTGTTGGCGCTGGGCGAAATGACAAAACCGCGCAGCTACAGCCCCGCCGAGCTACGCCTGGCGCAAAATCTGGCCGGGCAGGCAGCTGTAGCCATTGAACATGCTCACTTGTTCGGCCAGGCCAACCGACGCATCGCTGAACTATCCACCTTCCACCGCATCGTTTTGCAGCTAAACTCCCCCCTGCGCCTGAACGCCGTGTTGGACGCCATCACGGAAGCTGCCCTGAAGCTGATTGAAGCCAATAACCTGCACATTTATCTTTATGACGCCGAAACGCAGGAGTTTTCGCTCTCTTCCGCACTGTGGCGCGACGGCAGCCGCAAACCCGCCGTTGCCAAACCACGCGCCTCCGGCGAGGGGTTAACCGCCACCGTCGTCCGCGAAGGGCACCCCATTGTCATCAATGACGCTGCCAGCCACCCTTTTTTCCAATCACCCCAGGCCAAATCGTGGGGCATCAGCGCCATTGCCGGCTTCCCGTTGAAATTTGGTGACGAGGTGATTGGTGCCTTCACCACCACCTACAAAGAGCCACATGTTTTTAGCGAAGAAGAGATGCTGCTGCT